>CANIHR010000013.1 GCA_947467185.1 Bryobacterales bacterium | reverse complement strand
CTGGTCAGCCTGAAGACACCTCCGGCGCTGCCTGCGGAACAGGCGAAGGTCTATACCGCTCTCTGTGCCCGCTGCCATGGAGACAAGGGCGATGGTCTGGGCATCACGGCCTTCTATTTGGACCCGGCGCCGCGCGACCTGACCAAGGCATCGTTCTTTAACTCCAAGAGCGACGAGCGCTTCCTTCACTCGATTCTGGAAGGAGTCCCTGGCACCTCGATGCCGCCCTGGAAGAATGTGCTCTCGGAAGATCAGGCGAAAAATCTGTTCGCCTATGTACGCCAGGCATATGTGAAAGAAAAGCCCCGCACCCTGAAGGCGCACGCGAACGTGCCTGCGAATAATCCTGTCGCGACTGGGGCAGAGTCGATCCGTCGTGGTGAAGAAGCGTTCCTGAAGCGCTGCACGGGGTGCCATGGCCTGAAGGCGGATGGCAAGGGACCGAATTCGCTCGATATCGTACCGCATCCCCGTAACCTGCGTAATCGCTGGTTCCTCGACAGTATGTCCGACAACCGTGCCATCGATTCGATTCTGTTCGGCGTGCAGGGTACCGCGATGCCGCCATGGATTGACTATGGGCTGTCCGTGAAAGACGCTGGAGACCTTGTGAACTACATTCGCAGTCTGACAGCGCCGCCGTCGGCGGGTAAGGTTGCAGTCATAAAGCCATCTACATCCGGAGTGAAGGAGTTTTAGCCGTATGGAAGAACAACAGGTAATAGCCGAAAAGACGCAGGGGTCCACGGCGGGGGCGGTTACCCGCACCGTCCACACGGATACGACGTCAAAGTGGTTCCTGATCAGCTCCGTTTCCTACTTCTTCATCGTCGGAATCGTGGCGATTCTGCTGGCCGCGAAGTTCGTGTGGCCGGAGCTTCTGGGAACTGTCTCGGTCCTGACATACGGTCGCTTGCGTCCCCTGCATGTCAACGGTATGCTGTTCGGCTGGCTGCTGGCTTGCGATATGGGCCTGGCCTTCTACTATGTGCCCCGACTCTGTGGCGTTCGGTTATGGAGTGAAAAGCTCGGCTGTGCGACTGCCGGTCTTTGGAACATCATTATTCTGAGCGCCGTGGTGGAATTACTGGCTGGTCATAATCAGGGCCTGGAGTATGCGGAATTGCCGTCGTGGCTTGACCTGCTGGTGGTGGTTGCCTGGGTGATGTTCGGGTTGAATATCTTCATGACGATTGCCAACCGCAAGTACACCCAGATGTATGTGTCGCTCTGGTACACGATGGGTACGATCCTCTGGACTGCATTCGTATATCTGACCGGCAATTTGGCGGTGCTCTTCGCTACCGGTGTCAATCAGGCGAATCTGAACTGGATGTACGTCCACAACGCTGTCGGTCTGATCTTTACGCCCGTCGGGCTGGCGATTGCCTACTACTTCATTCCGAAGGCGAGCAATGCGCCGCTGCATAGTCACCGGCTCAGCATGATTGGCTTCTGGTCGCTGGCCTTCGTTTATGTCTGGACGGGCGCGCACCACATGCTGCATGGTCCGATTTCGCAGTGGCTGCAGACGATCGCAATTGCGTTCTCGGTGATGCTGCTCATTCCGGTGTGGACCGTGGTCTACAACTTCTTCGCCACCATGAAGGGTCAGTGGCACATGGTTCGGGAGAATGTACCTCTCAAATTCCTGATGTCCGGAGTGGTCTTTTACTTGCTCACATGTTTTCAGGGTCCGATGCACAGCCTGCGTACAGTGAATGCCATTGTCTCCAAGACAGACTGGATTCCCGGTCATGCGCATATGGCCGTTCTGGGCGCATTCTCGTTTTTCGCAATCGCCGGAACCTACTACGTGCTGCCGCGGATCTTCAACGTGGAACTGTACTCGAATGCTCTCGCCAACTGGAGCTACTGGTTCCTGATGATTGGCGGCCTCGGATTCTTCGTTACCCTCTGGCTGGGTGGCTTCTGGCAGGGGTGGCAGTGGAATAATCCATCGATTCCGTTCATCGATACCGTAGTGGCCCTCAAGCCGGTCTGGATCGTACGCTTCTTCTCCGGCATACTGATGTTCGCCGGCATCACGACGTTCCTGTACAACTTCATGGCAACTGCCCTTTCCGCGAAAGGACGCAGCGCAGCTTAAGGCGCGACAACTGAGGAGCGACCATCATGCTGAATCGAATTGATATCGACGCCAAGGTATTTGTGGGAGCTGCGCTGGTGATGTTCTTCATCGGGGGGACTCTGACCACCGTTGTGCCGCCCATGGTTGACACCAGCTGGAGCAAGCCATTCGAGAACAACGATCCCTCGAAGGGCCCGACTGGTAAGCTTCTGCCGTATACAGAGCAGGAGAAGAAGGGCCACGCTATCTACGTCCGCGAGGGTTGCTGGTATTGCCACACGCAGCAAACGCGGACTCTGCTGGCGGATACGAAACGCTCGGGTTGGCGCGGCGTAGACTCGCCGGTCTCGACGCCGGACGAGTTCGTCTACGACAGCCCGCACATGTTCGGGACCAAGCGCACGGGGCCGGATCTGTCGCGTGTCGGCGGCAAGTACGACCAGCAGTGGCATCGCACTCACTTTAAGAATCCGCGCGATCTGGTGCCTGGCTCCATCATGCCGCCGTTCCCCTGGATCGCGAACAACGAAGAAGAGTTTCAGGCGCTGGTGGCGTATTTACAGCGTCTGGGCCGGGCCAAGAACTGGCGCCCGGATAACGACTACGAGAAATAGGGAACGCCATGGACTATACCTACCCAAGCGTTTTCCTGTCGTACTTCCTGTTCTTTCTGTTTCTCTTCGGTGCCATCTACTTCTGCATTCGCAGCTTTCGCCGCGGCTACTGGGGTGGCGAGTCCGAAGACGTAAAGTTCCACGTATTTGATGAGGGAGATAAACCAAATGGCCGCTGAGAAAAGCCTGTCCGAGACTCCAGCCACACACGATTACGCCGGGGGGTGGATCACCGAAAAAGCCGATAGTCCGGTGCCTCCGTTCCTGCGTATTTGCTATGTCGTGATCGCCAGCGCCTGCGTCGCCTATCTGATCATGTTCATGTATGGCGAAGTGGGTCATTCCGAACGCGGACCGCTTGTCAAACAGTTCAACCAGACGACATTTACGAACGAGACATTGATGTATACAATCGCCGCAATGGCCGCCGCCTTCTTTGTCGGCGTGTCGATCTTTGCTGCGAAGAATCCGCACGACTAAGGGCGGCACACGTGGCCTCGATACCAGACTCTCTGATACAGGTTCAACCTCCGGACGCGACGTCGTACTGGATGAAGCAGGTGAAGTGTCGCGATGCCTGCCCGGTCCATACCGATGCCTGCGGCTATGTGAATGCCATCGCGGCCGGTGAGTATGAAACCGCCTACCGGATTGCCCGGGCGACGAATCCTTTCGCTTCTATCTGCGGCCGGGTTTGCGGCGCGCCGTGCGAACTGGCATGCCGTCGTGGCGCGGTGGATTCTCCGGTTTCGATTCGTGCTCTGAAGCGTTTTGTTACCGACAAATACGGACCGGAGACCGGCGACTTCGCGACACATCGTGCGGGTTGCAATGAAGCCATGTTGCCCCCGGGGCGGGGCGACTTTGAGCGCGTTGCGGTAATTGGCGCAGGGGTCTCGGGTCTGACTGTGGCACATGACCTGGCTCGGGTCGGGTACAAGGTTACGGTCTTTGAGGCGTACTCGAAACCAGGTGGAATGCTGACAGTCGGGGTGCCGGTATTCCGGCTGCCGCGCGAACTGGTGCATCTCGAAATCGAGGCCATTCGGTCCCTCGGCGTAGACATCCGTTGCAACATGGCTCTGGGCCGGGACTTCTCGATTGCCAGCCTGAAGCGCGATGGTTACAAGGCAGTTTTTCTCGGGATCGGGTTGCCGAAAGGCCGACGTCTTCCGGTCCCCGGTGCGGATCTGGAAAACGTTTACGACGGCCTCGATTTCCTGCGTTCCTTCAATGAAGGTGCGCCGATGCCACTGGGCAAACGCATCGTCGTGATTGGTGGCGGTAATGTCGCGTATGACGTGGCGCGTTCGGCAATCCGGCCGGCGAATCTGGAATCGACCGCTGAAGAAACCAATGCTGAAATCGAGCGGGGTGAGAAGACGGCGTATGACATCGCGCGGACCGCACTACGGATGTCCGGCGACAAGCAGGTTCATCTGGTCTGCCTGGAACAACTGGCGCAGATGCCCGCTGACAAGCGTGAAATCGAGGAAGGCGAAGAGGAAGGAATTTACCTTCACAATGGCCGCGGCCCGCAGGAAATTCTGGGGAAGAACGGGAAAGCGACTGCACTGCGAACCATCAAGTGCGTTTCCGTATTTGACGACACGGGCCGCTTTAATCCCACGTTCGACAACGAGGTTACCGAAGACATCGAGGCGGACACAATCATGTTCGCGATCGGGCAAACCTCGGATCTGTCTTTTCTTGCTCCGGAAGATGGCATCGCGACCAACCGTGGCCTGATTCAGGTGGATCCCACGACCTACGCAACTTCGGCGCCCGGTGTGTATGCTTGCGGCGATATCGCACACGGACCGCGTCTGTTCATCAATGCGATCGCGTCCGCCCAGATTGCGGCGCGCTCCATGCATGACTTCCTGCGTGGCACCAGAACCGAAATCACGGTTCGCAAGAAGTGGACTCCGGCCATCTACACGATGGAGCAGGACTGGCATCGCCTCATTCGCCATGAACCTCCCGTGATCGATGCGGAAGTTCGCGCGGCGTCCATTGAAATCGTGGAAGAAAGTTATCCCGAGGCCGAGGCACAGAAGCAGGCCGGGCGTTGCCTGCGCTGCAACATCAACACGGTCTTCGATACTTCCATCTGCATCGCCTGTAACGGTTGTGTGGACGTCTGCCCGCAGAATCTCATCCGTCTGGTCGGACTCAGTCAATTGGTAGTTGACGAGGCGTGGAGCCAGCGAGTGGCGGCGAATGTCGGGCTCACGGTGGCTGAGTTGCGCAGCATGTCCGCGGAAGAACTCGATAACATTGGTGCCGTCATGACCAAGGACGAGACGAGTTGCATTCGTTGTGCGATGTGCGCTTCGCGCTGTCCTACACATGCGATTACGATGCAGCGGTTCGACTACTGGACGGAATGCACCAGCGTACCGGCCGCCAGGCAGGGAGTCGCTGCTTGAGCGATCTGGCGCTGATGGTCGCGCTCGGTTTGGCAGGTAGTCTGCATTGCGTGCAAATGTGCGGCCCAATCGTTTTGGCGTTCGGGTTGCCGATGGCGGGGCAATCGAAATTCCGTCAACTGACAGCGCACGGGGCGTATCATGCAGGCCGCATATCGACCTATGCGCTACTGGGGGCACTGGCGGGATGGCTGGGGCAGGGAGCATCGGTACTATCGCGCCTGGCTGGCGTGGAGCGCTGGGCGTCGGTTGGCATTGGCATTCTCATGATCATTGGTGGAGTGCTGCTGGCAGGTGTGTTTGGCCGATCGGAACTCGTCCGACTGGAAATGCCGGGGCCTCTTTCGCGCGTCACCGGACGTTTCCTGCGGGCATCGGGACTGAAGGTGAAACTCGCCGCCGGCTTACTTCTGGGCTGCATGCCCTGTGGTCTCGTCTATGCGGCATTACTGCGGTCGGCGGCTTCCGCGTCTGTCTGGCAGGGGGCTGGTTCCATGGCCGCATTCGGGCTGGGGATGGCTGGACCGCTGCTTGGCGTGGGTGTCTTTTCCAGCGTCATTAATCGCCGGTTAGGGCTGAGCGGACCTCGACTGGCCGCTGTCGGCGTCGCGCTGATGGGTGGGCTTCTGGTATGGCGAGGGATGCTGTTACCCATGAGCGCGCATATGCATCATGGGCATTGAGAGCTATACTTATGCCCACCGCTGCGCCCGTTAATCAATCGCTGCCTCCCATTCTGAAATCCGGCAACCGCCACACCCTTCGGAAGCGGATCCACCTCCTCTGCTTCCTGATCTTCTGCGCTCTGCCTTTCTTCAACGTGATGCGGTTTGATATTCCGCGCCAGCGATTTTACTTCGCCGGGGTACAGCTCTGGATCAATGAATTCGGCATCGTCTTCTTTTCGATGATGTTTCTGCTGTTCATCGTCGTGGGCCTTTCGATGGTCTACGGCCGCGTTTACTGCGGTTACGCCTGTCCGCAGATGATCTTTAGCGAAGCGGCGAATGCCGCCGAAGAAAAACTCCGCAAGTGGGTGACAAAGAAGTTCATCTCGTGGCCGGTAAAACGGCGCAATCTGTTACATGGCGTACTGGTCTACTCGGTGATCGGGCTCGCCTCTGTTGGGCTCGCCTTTGTGTTCATCTCCTATTTCGTTGAACCCCGCGATCTGCTTGGCCGTCTCGCACACTTCGACCTGATTACCGCTGGTGGTGTCGCCGGTGCGGTCACAACACTTTTCACCTTCCTCGACTTTGCCTTCGTCCGACAGCGCTTCTGCACCACCCTGTGTCCCTATGGCTACCTGCAGGGGATGCTGGCCGATAAAAATACGTTGCTGGTGCAATACCGGGACCCCGACCACCTCTGCATCGAATGTAAGAAATGCGTTCGTGTGTGTCACATGGGGATCGACATTCGGAAGTCGCCCTACCAGATGGAGTGCATTCACTGTGGTGAGTGCATTGAAGCCTGCGAGGAAATCATGCCGCGCCGGGGGCTGCCTCCTGTGGTCGAATATGCCTGGGGTACGGAGGGCGCGAAGCTGGGAGCGCAACCGGAGCGCAGTTTCCTGTATCGCCTGGGAATTCGGGATGCGAAGCGGCGAGCTGTCATGGGCGTGTTGTTCTTCTATGCGTCGGGCCTGGCTGTTGCGCTCTCGATGCGGCACCCGGTAATGGTGCGGATCAGCCCGGAACGAGCCACGCTCTATGCCACTACCGCATCGGGTGGTGTCGCCAATCGCTTCCGACTGAACCTCGCCAATCGCTCGGGTGAAAAGGCGTTCGTCACCCTGCGCGCCGACGGGCTGGCGGCAGGAACTCTCCGGCTGGCGGCGAATCCTGTACCCGTCGATGCGGGTGGCAGTAAAGTTGCATATTTCACTGTGGAAGTGGCCGCCGATGCGAACCTGCCTGCGGTATCGCATTTCCAGTTCGTGGCCGAGACACAGCCCTCGGGAGTGCACGACGAGATTCCAATGACGTTCCTGATGCCACAAAAAGGGAGCAAACAATGAGGTCCAAAAAATGAAGTTCAAGTGGCTGCTTGCTGCGGTATTTACGTTTTTCATCGCGATTCTGATTGGCTGCTGGGTTATCGCCCGCGATGCGAATCCGATCTTCCTGGACGAACACGGTAAACCCGTCAAGACCGCACAGTCGATCTACTGAAGCCGATGCCGACTGCCGCTGATCTCCTCTGCGATCTCTGTGCTGAACCTTGCGATCTCGCCCCGGGTCCTACAGCGGAAGAGCACAACTTCTGCTGCGCCGGATGCCGCAACGTCTACTCGATTCTGTTGGAGAGTGGCGTGGTGGCCGCCGGACAGGATCTGCGCGAAACCGAACTGTTTCGGCGCAGTCTGGAATTGGGGTTGGTGTCGGTGGCGGCACGCAATACGGCTCCCGCAATCGCCCTGCCACAGGGCGTGGTTGAAGAGCGGACTTTGCAGGTCCGCGGCATGTGGTGCACCAGTTGCGCGTGGCTGATCGAGCATGTTCTGCGGGGAGAGACGGGCGTGGAATCGGCAGCGGTATTTTTCACGTCGGATATCCTTCGCCTGCGCTACTACCCTCAGGTGCTGCCGCTGGAACGTGTATCGAAGAAACTGCAGTCACTCGGCTACACCGTTGAGGTCAGCTCAGGTGAATCGCGGGATCGGGCCCCGGAGCGCCGTGCAGAATTGCTGCGCGTCGGGATCGCCGCGTTCCTTTGGCTGAACGTGATGATGCTGAATCTCTCGGTGTACTTCGGGGTCTTCGAAGAACTCAGTCCCAGCATGAGGCACCTGCTGCCGTTCGTCGTGATGTTCCTGTCGGCGCCTGTCGTCTTCTACTGCGCGATTCCAATTCTGCGTGCTGCGTGGACCGGCCTTCGCGTCGGCATCGTCCGCATGGAGACTCTGCTGGCGCTTGGTATCACCGCTGCCTGGGTCTATAGCGCCATACAGGCGTTCCGCGGCGGTGGTCACATCTATTTCGATATCTCGTGCGCCATCGTGACGCTGGTCCTGCTCGGGAAATTCATTGAACGCAATGCGAAAGACGGGGCCTCTCGCTCGATTTCGATGCTCTACCAAATGCTGCCCGCGAAGGCGCGAGTTGTGGCCGAAGGTCGCGAGCGCTTTGTCGCGATTGATGCGCTGGCCGTTGGCGATACCTTCCTCGTGAAGGCCGGTGAACGAATCCCGGCGGATGGGGTCGTGGTGGAGGGTGATGCGTTCGTGGATGAGAGCATTCTCACCGGGGAATCCAACCCGGTTTCCCGTCAGCCCGGGGATATTGTGGCGGGCGGTTCCCTGAATGCGGGTGGGGTACTGCGTGTGCGAGTCTCGGCGACGGGTGGCGAGACGGTTCTTGCCCGAATTGTGGAAGCGGTGGAAGCAGCGCTCACTCGTCGTTCCCGTTTAGAGCGGGTAGCCGATGCGGTCTCACGGGTGTTTGTGCCAGCGGTAATCGTGCTGGCATTGGGGATTGGGGCCGGAACCTGGCTGACGGGCTTGCCGGCCGGCGAAGCGATTATGCGGGCCATCACCGTTCTGGTAATCGCCTGCCCCTGTGCGCTGGGGATCGCGACGCCGCTGGCTGTGACGGCGGCTGTCGGGGCCGCGTCGAAGCGCGGTATCGTTATCCCCGACACGAAGGCGCTGGAGAGCGTTTCACGTATTGATACCGTGCTGCTGGATAAGACCGGAACGGTCACGGAAGGGCATTTCTCCCTTCTCTACTACCCACCGTCCGACCTTGCGCTGGTTGCAGCCCTGGAAGCAGCCTCGGAGCATCCTCTCGGTTCAGCGATTGTGGCGGAGGCGAAAAGGCTGCATTTGCCCGTGCCGGAAGCGCTTGCCACTGAAATCTGCAAAGGGCGCGGAGTGCGAGGTACGGTTGCCGGTGAAGTGATGTTCTGTGGCAATCGCAGGTTGGTGCAGGAGAGCGGTGCCGCCCTCGATGGCGCAACTGAGCGCCAGGCGCAGGAGTGGGAAGCTGCTGGTTTTACGGTGGCCTTCTATGGCTGGGGGGGCTCAGTTCGGGGCGTGCTTCAGTTCGGTGACCGGATTCGTGGGGACGCTGCGGAACTGGTGGAGATGTTGCACCGTCAGGGGTTGGACGTTCGGTTAGTTTCTGGTGACTCGGAGGCGACGACAGCTTCCGTTGCTCGTGCGTTGGGAGTGAATACGTTCCATGCCGGAATCCTTCCGGCGGGCAAACAGGCTCTGGTTCAGGAGTTGCAGAGTGCCGGCCTCCATGTTGCCATGGTGGGAGACGGCGTCAACGACGCGCCCGCGCTTGCACAGGCGAATCTGGGGATCGCGATGGGGTCCGGCACGGCGCTGGCCATGAAGGCTGCTGGTGTTGTCCTCATGGGGAATCAGCTGAGCCGCGTAACCGAAGTCTTCACATTGTCTCGAAGGACTTTGCGTGTCGTTCGGCAGAACCTCTTCTGGGCGTTCTTCTACAACGTGGCAGGGATCAGTTTAGCTGCCACCGGCCAACTCAATCCAATCGTCGCCGCCGGGGCTATGATCACGTCCAGCCTCTTTGTCATTGGAAATTCGTCACGCCTGCTCCGTCACCAGATCGACTGAGGATAGTTCAACCGGATTGTTCGGTCACGAGTCACCAGCAGGGCATTGTGGTTAGCTTGCGCCTGGGCAACGATCAGCCGGTCAAACGGGTCACGAGTCCACTGAATGCTCAGTGACTGGTGTGCCACGTCCGAGAACGGTAGGGTGCAGAGGGTGACACCGAAAGTCGCATTCAGTGCGGTATAAACTTCCGTGGCCCGATAGCGGATCTTCTTGCAGACGTAGAGGTAATCGAATTCCAGCAGGACCATCGGGGAAATCAGCAGATGATTAGCTTCGATCTGCCGTTTCCCCTCGGTCCCCAGTAATTCCAGTTCTCCTGCGTGCAGGTAGACCGCCGCGTGGGTGTCCAGATACAACGAACTCAAAGGCTCTCGGCCTCACGCTGCCACTTCTGTTCCAGTTCCGCCATCAAGTCGCCGTCGGACTCGACGATGGCGTCAGGATTCACCAGAAGAGTGGGCCTGCGCACTGCTCTGGATAGCTTCGAACCCGCAGCAGGCTGCAGCAGGATCGTCGCGCCCTTATAGCTGATCTCGACAGACTCACCCTGGATCGCCCGGTCGAGCGTCTGGTAGAGATCTTTGCGAAGTTGCGTGGCGGTAACCGACATAACCCAAGCGTACCATGTGTGACGTACGGACGTTTCTTGTTAGCGTACGTCTATCGCGTCAGGTCGATGACCGCGTATTCGTTCAGCGACTGCACCGTGAATTCGGTCGCTTCACTGGTGGCCGTGAAATCCGCCAGTATCGCCCCGGGTAGGCCAAACGCCTGGAACGCGGACTTCGGATAGTTGCCGAGGATACGAACACGCAGACCATTTACCGGGCGATTCGCGTAGTTCACCAAATGGAGGCGGATGCGGTTACCGTCGCCAGTCAGGCGGCCCACAACAACTTCGCTGCCGTAGAGGCGCAGCAGGCGTTTCCCATCACCCAGCTTTTGTCGGATCTCGTAGGCTTCTGCGCTGGGGTCAGCCGCATGCGGTCCGCTCACATTCAGATCGAGGCGGGGATCCGGCTTTGCGACGATGCGGTAGAGCAGATTGCGGCGGCTCAGCAGATTCATCAGCTCCGAGGTCTGCCCCGTGCCATCATCCACCACGCCGATGTTGGCCATCGAGGGGAGTTCACCTACCTGCGGCAGAGCTTTGAGGAAGTCAAGCATCCGGCCAAACTCGGTAGTGCCGTCGGCTGACTTGATCCAGGCGGTCACGCCGAAAGCGAAGGCTTCCGCAGCAGCCAGCGCACTACCTCTGCCGGGGGCCTCCACGCAGTAAGTGGCACCGGGCTTCCGTGTATACCGCGCACCATTTGATTCCACCCACGGGCTGGTCGTGGCGCGCGCCACATTGGCCCTGAGGTTCACCCGCGGCGTTGGAGCGCTCACACAGCCCTCAGGCGGGGCACCGTTGAGCAAAGAGGGAAGGGAAGCAGCGAGCAGGAGGAGCATTAGAGCGTGAAAGCCTTTTCGCGGATTTGTTTGATGTCGTAAACGCCGAGGCCCTTGCCGCCGGCGAATTCAATGTGGCCAGGCTCGCGGACGAAGTTGTTCGCGTTGGGGTCACTGGTGAAGCCCTGCTTCACACTCTTCTGGGACCGGTCCCAAACGGAAATGGCGCCTTCCTGTTTGCGACGCTCTTCCACCACATCCATCATCAGTCGATCCATCGCAACGGGGTCCGTACCGAACATCATCTGCTTCGGGTAAAAACGGAAGCGCTTATCGTGCAGGAAGGGGCCACCATGCCAGACGCCGCGCATACCGTCCATGATGTTGAGAACCGTTTTGGTCCGAAGGGGTTCCACCGATGCCAGCGTGCCAATAAATGACAGGGTGTTGGTCTTCGAAAACTGGTGCGACCGCGCGACATTCGAAAAATTGCCGTACGCGATGTTCTTCAGGCACCCCGTGACTCCCGAGGCCCCGTGGTCCTTCATGTTGGGGACGTTGATGATCTTGGTGAAGCGTTCCGAAACATTGCGCACCAGCATAGAACGGGTGTCGTCTTCGCCGAAGAAATCGACTTCCACATAAGTGTTGGGGTCGTAGCCGAGGATCGACTGGCGCGTCTTCTCGACGCCATCCACGTGGACACCCTCCGGCAGATACTTCTCATACCCGACTGTTGCCATTTGGTCCGGGAAGCGTTCGTAGACCCAGATATTCGACGCCTTCACGCCCACCGCCATCAGATTGGCGACGATGTTCGCCACCACTTCCGGGCTCGACATAACCAGCGGCGCACCGGAACAGTTGGTCTTAATCCCGACCACGTCATTCGGTTCGAAGAAAGACCGCCAGGCATCGCGCGCGTCCTTCATTCCGGTCAGTTCACGCATGCCCCGGGAGATCATGTCTTCCATCACCGGAACGTTGATCTTTTCGGTGGCAACATCAATCGAATTCGCCGCGTTGACCCGCACCACCTGGCCGGGGTACCGGCCAGGCATGCCGCTGCTCACTACCCCATGCGGGTATTTCGTCACAACCCGATAGTCGGGTAGTTCCGATTTGGGTGCGCCCGCAAGCGGGAGTCCCAGTAACGAAACGCCCATTGGCGTGGCTGCTGCAGCGGTTAGAAAGGTGCGGCGATCCATTGTTGCTCCTGGAGATAAAATCGGTCGACTGTCAGATGCTGCCGGTTGACGGTTAGATGTACGCGATGCAGTCCATTTCGACGAGCGAGTCGCCCGGGACCCACGCCGCTGCGATGGTGGTGCGAACAGGCGGTTCGTCGCCGAACTTACCCTGGAAGACGTCGCTCATGCCCTTGAAGTCATCCTTGTTTGCCAGGTAGACCGTGACCTTCAGCACCTTTTCCATGGATGAACCCGCGATTTCCAACTGACGCTTCATTTCTGTCAGCACGCCTTCCGTGTGGACGGCAATCGTGTTGGGTTCCTTGTGGTAGCCGATGCCCGCAATGAATACCAGGTTGCCGTAGCTGACGGCCGAGTTGAAGAGCGGGGTTTTCGCAGGCTTCGGGCCGGCCCGGTGGACCTTCTTCTGAGGTGCGGCGGTCTGTGCACTGGCGGCGCCAGCAGCTGCCACGGCGGCGACCGCTCCCGCGATCAGGTTCCGGCGGTTCTTCTTCTGTTCAGGCTGTTTTTGTTCAGACATGGCGTTCTCCTCGTTAAGTTCAACTACTTGCGGCTGCGAACCGCGGCATTCAAAGTTCCATCCCAGTCGTTCGTGCCCTGGGCCTTGTAATTCTTGTCCAGCATCGTCCAGTCTTCGCGCGACAGACCGTTCAAATCCCAGACTACGCGACCATCTCTTACGGTCAATTCGCACTCCAGTTTCTTTGTGCCGTTCATCTTCGCGCCGTAGGAATCGACAAATCCATAAGTGCCGGTATGGAGGCGGAGGACTGTCACATCGGCCGTCGCGCCCACCGAAAGCGTGCCCAGTGGCTCCAGCCGAAGCTCTTTTGCCGGATTCCAGGTTGACTGGGCAATCACGTTCGCGAGTGTCTGATTCATGTTCAGGAACTTCGACATCACGTTCAGCATGTCCTTCATGCCGCCGGTGGAACTGGAGACGTGGAGGTCGGTGGAAATCGAATCCGGAGTCCAGCCCTGCCGAATGGCGGGAACAACCTGGCGGAACAGGAGGCTGCCTCCGCCGTGGCCGACATCGAACAGGACGCCGCGCTTGCGGGCTTCCTGCAGGTAGGGGAGCAGCTTTTGGTTCTCGTCGAGCATCGGCACCATGTCGAGGTACATGTGCGTCGAGATGTCGCCGGGACGCAGTTTCTTCAGCACAAGATCCTGATACGGACGTTCCGGACGGAAAGTTCCGAAGTCGACCATCAGCGGAAGGCCGGCCAGTTTCGCGGCATCGAGCGCGCGATCCACGGCCGTCCACTCGGGAGCGTCGAAATGGGCGGTTTTGATGCCGACAATCAGGCCAGGAAATTCCTTCGCGCGATCGGCGGTGGACTTCGCTTCCATATCCGCTGTATTCTGCTCGATCACCCCGGGACTCATGCCGTTGCCGACGATGTTGAGCAACGCCAGAACGCGGGTTTTGGAACGGGAAATGATGCGGTCCCTGAAATCGGGGAAATTTCGCCAGCCGGAGCTGCCTGCGTCAACAACGGTGGTGACACCGTTCCGCAGAGTGAAACTGTCCGGGTACACGCTGAGGTCGCCCGCGTAAGAACCTTTTACACCGGTGCCGGTGTAGGCATGGACATGGATATCCACAAGGCCCGGAGTAACGTAGAGGCCCTTGACGTCGATGACTTTGGCGGCCTGTGCGGCCGGAATGTTCGCCGCAACGGCTGCGATTTTGTGGTCTTTGATACCGACGTCACGGATCGCGTCGATCTTGTTCTTCGCATCGATCACATGTCCATTCTTCAGCAGCAGGTCGTACTGCGTTTGAGCCGGCTGTGTTTGTGCAAGAAGGGGCAATGCCAGGAAGAACAGTGTGGCGCGCATCGCCTTCAGTTTAACTCTCAGGCTAATCTAATGTTCGTGAAGACCAACGCGGCCCGACTTCTGGAAGAACTGAAGGTCCGATTTGAGTTGCGCGAGTACGAAGTGGATCCCGAAGATCTCAGCGCCGAGACGGTCGCGGCGAAGGTTGGGCTCCCCGCCGAACAGGTGTTTAAGACCTTAGTAGTTCGCGGGGATCGCAACGGAATTTGCCTGGCTGTCGTGCCCGGTAATGCGGAACTCAATCTCAAGGCACTGGCGAAACTGGCAGGCGACCGGAAGGCTGAGATGGTTTCGCTCAAAGAGGTCTTGCCGTTGACCGGATATATCCGCGGAGGCGTCACAGCGCTTGCCTGCCGGAAAGACTATCCGGTCTATATTGACGAGACCGCCATTCTGTTCGACGTGATTGCGATATCAGCCGGAGTTCGGGGTACTCAGATCATCCTCGACCCGAACGACTACATACGGGTCGTGAAGGCCACTGAGGGTGATATTTCGATCCCGAAATCCGACTGAGGTCGCAGCCGTTTTGTCGGCTACATGCTGGGCAAGGCCGGAATTGTGGGCAGAATCGGGTACTCAATCGCACCCTTCTTTCGCAGGCTCGTCAGGGCCAGGCCATAGCGGCCCCGGACGCCCGTCTTCTCGAAGATATGTTTCAGGTGAATCTTCACTGTGCCCGTCTGAATTCCCAGTGACCGGGCAATATCGCGATTGCGGAGGCCCTGTTCCACCAGTGCGGCAACTTCCTGCTCCCGGGCTGTAAGATCGTTGCAGCGCGGGGCCAGTTTTTCAGACGAGCCGAAAATACCGTCTTCCATCCAGCTGGTTCCCGTCGTGATTGTGTTCAGGCAGGTAAGTAGTGTTCGGGGTTCGGCTGACCGTCGCAGGATGCCTCGTGCACCTGCCTGAAGCAGTCGCAGTGCTTCTGATTCGGTAAGGTTGGAACCCCAGACGACCGGCGCCGACGTATTGCCGGAGGTTGCCAACTGGTGGAGCCAGTCGATCAGATCCGACATGCCGAAGCCCTTGTCGAGTACGATCGCATCGGGCTTTGCGCTTCGGACCAGTTCGAAGGCTGCTTCCAGCGAATAGACGGCCCCGACAAACTCCAGATCAGGCGCCGCCCGGATCAGCGACCGGACTCCTTCCACGGCAACGGGCTGCGTATCGCAGACCAGAATTGATTTTTTAGCGGTAGATTGCATCGTTTCCATCGACCTGGAGATCTATCGGCATGTTTCTCCAAAGAGCTTAGAGAGATAGTGCCGATAAACGCGAAATTTCTCACCGAATCTTGCCGGCGTTCCCAAATGAAACACGGGCGAGGGGGATGGGCGATCATGCTCTTTGATGGAGCTCTCCACTGAAAACGCGGCGCTCTGGCTGGCCCATAACGGAATCGACGCAGTCGAGGGCCATTTCACCAGCCTGGGCGGCGGCGTCTCGAACCACGTCATTCTGGCGGAATTGCCGGAAAGGCGCCTTGTCATCAAACAGTCTCTGGCGCGGCTGCGTGTCGCCGAGGAGTGGCTTTCAGAACGTGACCGCATCTTTCGGGAAGCGGCTGCCATGCGCTGGCTCGGCCCGCGTATGCTTGGCGGACGTGTTCCGGCGGTCATCGTGGAAGACCGGGAAAACTACGCCATCGCGATAGAGGCCGCTCCAGCCGAGGCCCTGATGTGGAAGACGCGGCTGTTTAACGGTATTCTTTCGCTGGCCGACGCGCATGCTGCCGGTACCCTGCTGGGAAGTATGGTGGCGGTAAGTCACGGGAATCCAGAGGCCGTCGTACTGTTCGGTGACCAGACAGTCTTCGACCAGCTCCGCATTGACCCGTATTACCGGACGACTGCCCGCCGCCACCCGGCCCACGCGCAGTATTTTCGGCGTCTGATCGAAGAGTCCGCCAGCCGCCGTTTCAGCCTCACACATGGCGACTGGAGTCCGAAGAACCTGCTTACCGACGGTGAGACGATGTGGGTCATCGACTGGGAAGTAATCCACTATGGCGATCCGGCGTTTGATGTTGGCTTCCTGCTCAACCACCTGTACCTCAAATCGCTCGCCCTGCCGCAGTATCGCCCGGCCCTGCGTGATCTGGCCACCACGGCCCTCCGCGCTTTCGAAGAAACTCGCCCCCCGGAGGCCGCCTGGGTCACCGCTGCCGCTGCTGTCCATCTTCCGGCCCTGCTGCTGGCCCGGGTCAATGGCAAGTCGCCCGCCGAATATTTGGACGAATCGGGTCGAACGGAGGCGTGCCGCGTGGCACTTCGTGCCATGGATGCCGGCCTGCAGCACCCCCTGGAGTTTTTTGAACTATGAAGATTGAACGCGTTCGCGCCCTTGAAATCCTCGATTCCCGTGGCACGCCTACTGTGCAGGCCCAGGTCTGGTTGTCTGACGGCTCCTCGGCCTCCGCGCAGGCACCGTCCGGAGCCTCCACTGGTCGTCACGAAGCGGTGGAACTGCGTGATGGCGACCCCGTGCGGCATGCCGGTAAGGGTGTCCTGCGGGCGGTCCGCAACGTGGAAGAGATTTTGGGGCCCGCGGTTATCGGCCTGGATGCGGCTGACCAGGCCGCTGTCGATGCCCGACTCATTGAGACGGACGGCAGTCCGAATAAAGCACGTCTGGGGGCCAATGCCCTGCTGGCCCTCTCTTGTGCGGCTGCCCGAGCCACGGCTAACGCCCGGCGTATCCCACTCTGGCGCTATCTGGCTGGTTCCCGGACACCAACCATGCCCATCCCGATGGTGAATATCATCTCGGGCGGCCTCCACGCTGGCCGGAACCTGGAATTTCAGGACTTTCTGGTCCGTCCCAGGGGCTACCCCGATTTGGCCTCGGCGCTGGAGGCCGTGACAGCGGTTCACCGGGCTACCGGAAAGCTGCTGGCGATGAAGGGCTGCATTCTGACAGGAGTCGCGGATGAGGGCGGCTGGGGACCGCGCCTCGCCAGCAATGAAGAAGCGATTCAGGTACTTCACGAAGCCATCGCGCAGGTGGGCGCGGACATGGACATCGTGCTCGACGTGGCCTCTTCCCACTTTTATGAGGAAGGAACCTATCGACTGGAGGGCAGGGAACTGACCGCCGAAGGCATGGCCGACCTCCTCGCCCCCTGGCTCGAAAAATACGGCGTCCGCTCCATCGAAGACCCTCTCGCGGAGGACGACTGGGCTGGCTGGCAGCTCCTGACTGCCCGGCTGGGGAATCAGGTCCGGCTGGTAGGCGACGACCTGTTCGTCACGAATCTCACCCGCCTCGAAAAAGGGATAGCGGAATGTGCCGCTAATGCAGTCCTGGTCAAGATGAACCAGATCGGAACCCTGACCGAGACTTTCGGTGTCATCGATCGCGCACGGGAAGCTGGCTTTGGTGCCGTCATTTCAGCCCGTTCCGGAGAGACAGAAGATTCGTTTCTGGCTGACCTCGCGGTCGCGTCCGGTGCGGGCGAGATCAAGGTTGGCTCTATTACGCGGTCTGAACGTCTGGCCAAGTACAATCGCCTGCTGGAAATCGAAAAATGGGAGTGGCCCGCTACGAAAGAAGGTTAATGGTGCCACGGCATTTCGTCACGCCGCACTTGCAGGGAATCCGCTCCACGTCCTTCGAGAAGTGGTAGTCCACCGTCAGCTCTTCGCCCTTCTTAATATCCCGGTCACTGAAATACAGGATGTGGCCCGAGCGGATCTCGGTCACGATATTCGGGTCGCAGCAGTGGTTGATAAACTCTGCGCCGCTGCCGCCGACTGACCCGTCCAGCGTCCAGTACTTGTCCAGGGTGAACAGATATATGAGGCCGGGGTTCGCCTCTGCCCGCCGCTTTGTCTCCCGCCGGGAGATTCGTTCGCCGGTGTATTCGATTACCTTCCGCCGCTTCGGGATGTCCTCGCCGGCATAGATTCCCCAGCGATGGATGGTTGAAGAGCGGATTTCCAGCTTGAAACAGGCGTATTTCGGGTTGATGCGAGGTTCCGGAGCTTCCGGAGCCGCCGTCTTCGGAGTCTCTGCGGCTGTAGTCTTTGGACGCTTGGGCACTTTCCGCAATTGTAGCGATGCCGACTGACGTTTTTCTTGTAACGCTTTGTATGTTAATGCAGTTTTAACGCCACGGCTATTCCAGGCGGGCAGAGAACGAGGTATGCTATGCCCATGCGTCGAGTTTCTATTCTATTTTCTGTTTTCGCTCTTTGCGCCGCCGGGCTCGTTGCCCAGAATGCGGATCTTGCTCAGTACCAGACCTGGATGAAGGCCGGTGCCGGTGCCAATGGTGCCCTCCGCGCCGCAGTCACCGCCAAGGACGCGGCTGCCATTAAGGAGAATTCGGCCAAGGCTGCCGATGCCTTCGATTCCATCGCCAAGTATTGGGCGGGTAAGGGTAAGGCTGACGCCCAGAAGATGTCGGAAGATGCCCGCGACGCCGCCAAGGCTGTCGCCACGGCTGACGAAGCTGGCCAGCAGGCCGCTCTCGCCAAGCTCGGTGGCACCTGCCGCGGTTGCCATACCAACTACCGCAACGGCAGCGACTTCAAATAAGCTTTAGCCCATTTGGGTTCGTTTTTTCAGGCCGGGTCTGCAGCGGTTTCGCTGCAACGCCCGGCCTTTGTATTTGGTTTCAGACGGGTCGTCCGATTTGCCCCAGGACGCCCCGGACAGGCCAGATTCCGCCCCTTTTTCTTTGCCATTGACAACTCGCCGGACCGGGCGTAAGTTGTAGTTATCACTGAAGAAGGAGGTGGTCCAAAAGAATGAAATCAGGAAGTAGACCGTACGAGGTGGCCGACTGTTGAGTCGACCGTTCTAAAGCTGATGATCACCGCTCTCAGTGAGCGGGATCTGGTTCCTGTGGACCGGTCGCTTCGTACTTATAGATGAAGTAGCTGTCTCAGGCAGTGAGAAGTAAAACGAAGCCTCCGGGCACCCCAAACGGTGTCCCGGGGGCTTTCGTGTGTTAAGATGGATTTTCGCGAGGATCTAATGAAAGCTGGAATTCACCCTGCATACAACGAGGTAAACGTGATTTGTGCCTGCACAAACGTGTTTAAGACTCGTTCCACCCACAAAGGCGACATCCGTGTCGAAATTTGCTCCAACTGCCACCCGTTCTTTACCGGCAAGCAGAAGCTGATTGACACCGCGGGCCGAGTCGACCGCTTTGAGAAGAAGTACGCCAGTCAGCGCGCTGAGAAAGCCAGCCGTCTCGCCGGCGCTTAATTAAGCTCCGTTTCTAACCTCTGGTGCCAGACCGGCCTGCCCGGTCTGGCATTGGAAATCTCACCTCAGTCTACTGTTTTGCCCGTCCCGTGAAGGCATCTGCCGCGATATGAATCGCGCCGATGAGTTCCCGGGATGTTTTGTTTCGGGCGCTATATTGGAATTTCGGCCCTTATGCCCTTCGCCACCATACCGCAAGCTATTGAAGAGATTCGCGCCGGGCGAATGCTCGTTGTTGTTGACGACGAAGACCGCGAGAACGAAGGCGATCTCACCATCGCGGCCGAGCACGTAACACCGGAAGTGATCAATTTCATGGCGATGCACGGGCGTGGGCTGATCTGCCTCACGCTGACGGCCGAACGCTGCGATGAACTCCACCTGCCGTTGATGTCGCCGCAGAACACTTCGGTGTTTGGCACGGCGTTTTGCGAAGCCATCGATGCCCGTGAAGGCGTCACCACCGGTATTTCGGCTGCGGACCGCACCAAAACCATCCTTGCGGCAATCCACCCCGATACCCGCCCACAGGACCTGGCGCGCCCTGGCCACATGTTCCCGCTGCGGGCCCGTGAAGGCGGCGTGCTTGTCCGCGCCGGCCAGACCGAAGCTTCCGTAGATCTGTCCCGTCTGGCTGGCCTGCATCCTTCAGGCGTCATCTGCGAGATCATGAACGACGACGGCACCATGGCTCGGGTGCCGGAACTGAAGGAATTCTGTTTACGGCATGGTCTGAAGATGATCTCGGTGGCGGACCTGATCCGCTACCGGCTCGCCAGCGAGCATTGCGTGCACCGCCGTGGCGAAGGCACCATTCAGACGGCTCATGGGGAATTTCGGACCGTTCTGTATACCAGCGATCTCAGCCCCTATTCCCACATGGCGCTGGTGAAGGGCGATATCGCGGGCAAGAAGGAAGTTCTGGTCCGGATGCATTCGCACTGCGCCTATGGCAACCTGTTTGGTTCCGCCAGCTGCGAGTGTCAGCACCTGGTTGATGGCGCCCTGCGCCGCATTGCGGAAGCTGGTTCCGGGGCTCTGGTCTATCTGCACTCTTCCGGACCCGGCCTGCATACGCGGGACGGTAAGATCGTTGGTCACGACAAGAACGTCCCCCAGCCGCCACTGCAGCACGAGGTTGGCCTGGGTGCTCAGATCCTTTCGGATCTGGGACTCCACACGATCCGTCTGCTCACCAATAATCCCCGCCGTATTGTGGCGCTCGAAGGCTTCGGGATTGAGATCGTCGAAAAAGTGCCGATCGGCTGATCAGCGTTTTTTTACGGATTGGGCGACGCTGATTCCGTATTCGCGCGCTTTGGCGAGGATTGCGGCCTGATCCAGGGTAACCGACCGGTGGTCGCGGACCACTTCTTTGCCGTTCACCACCACATCCAGAACATTCGAACCCTTCAGCGCGTAGACGATCTGCGAGTAAGGGTCGAACAGAGGCACAGCGTTGGCCACGTCCAGGTTGATGGTGATCAGATCAGCGCGCTTACCTGTTTCCAGCGATCCGATCTCTTTGTCCAGGCCGAGCGCACGCGCACCACCAATCGTGGCCATCTCGAAGGCCTGTTTCGCGGGTAATGCTTCCGGATCATTACGGATCAGCTTCTGGAGTTTCGCTGCCAGATCCGCCTCTTCCAGCATGTCGAAGTCATTATTGCTGCCTGCGGGACCATCGGGACCAAGCCCGACGTTGATGCCGCGCTTCAGCATGTCCACGACAGGTGCCGCGCCACTGGCCAGCTTCATGTTGCTGGACGGGCAGTGTGCGACTCCCGTGTTAGTGGTCTTCAGAATCGCCTGGTCTGCGGCATCCACCCACACGCAATGCGCGGCGACGGTTCGGCCGTTGAAGAAGCCCAGTGACTGGAGCGTCTGCGTGGGACTCTGCTTCCGCTTTGCCTGATTGTCGTCGTTCTCCTTCTTCGTCTCAGACAGGTGGATCAGGATAGGCGCGTTGTACTTGTTGGCGAGAGCGCGAGCGGCCTTCAGCGTCTCATCAGAGTTCGTGTAGAGCGCATGCGGGGCGACCGCGGGCACGACCAGTGCGTCGCCTTTGAAACGCTGCAGATACTTCTCGGTGTACTTTAGTGCGTCCGCCGGAGTCTTGTTGTCTGCCACCGGGAACCCGATGACCGTTTCGCCCAGCACGCCCCGAATTCCGGCTTCCTTCGCGACTTCGGCAACGACGTCTTCGAAGTAATACATGTCGGTGAAGGTCGTGGTCCCGGACAGCAGCATTTCCAGAGCCCCCAGCCGCGTTCCCCAGCGGACAAACTCGGCGTTCACGTTCTTCGCTTCCGCCGGGAAGATGAAGTTATTCAGCCAGTCCTGCAGCTTCATATCGTCGGCGATGCCGCGGAACAGCGACATCGCAGCATGGGTATGAGTGTTGATCAGGCCGGGCGTGATGAGTGCGTTGGGACGGTCGATGCGTCGTTTCGGCTGCCAGTCGCGGTCGATGGCGGCTTTGGTGCCCACGGCAAGGATACGGCTGTCGCGGACGGCCACGGCGCCGTTCTCGATCACCTGGCGGCGCGCGTCCATCGTGACGACGTAGCGGGCACTGAGGATCAAGTCGCAGGGTGCGGCGGCCAGGGTGGTGGCGGCCAGGAGAAGAATACTAAATGAACGAAGCATCAAAAGCCCTTGGGAAGAGAGTGGCGAGCCGCATGGTTTCCGTCTTGCCGTGGAGGTTGACGAGCGTGATTTCGATGTCGCCGGCGAACTCCCACAGGATCTGGCGACAGGCGCCACAGGGCGGCGTCAGGGTCTCGGTGTCGGCGGCGATGGCGATACGTGTAAAGCGGCGGACACCTTCCGACATGGCTTTGAAGATCGCGATCCGTTCCGCGCAGACCGTCAGGCCATACGTCGCGTTCTCGATATTGCAGCCGGTGTGGATGGCGCCGGATTCGTCCTCAATGGCCGCACCGACCAGAAACTTCGAGTAGGGCGCGTGCGCATGCAACCGGGCGCTAAGTGCGGCTTCTGTTAGAGCGTGCGGCATAGATCGCGCAGCAGGCCGATGAGCGTGCTCTTCATCCGCTCGCCCACTTCCAGAACTTCGGTGTGATTGAGCTTCTGGTCGATCACACCGGCCGCATGGTTGGTGACGCAGGAGATTCCCAGAACCTTCATGCCCATGTGATTCGCCGCGATGGTTTCGGGAACCGTCGACATTCCGACCAGGTCGGCGCCAATCGTTCGGAGGTAGCGGATTTCAGCCGGAGTTTCGTAGCTGGGGCCGGGAACAGCGGCATAAACGCCTTCCACCAGGTTGAGGCCCATCTCGGCACCCACAGCCTTGGCGGTAGCACGGAAGAGCTTGTTGTAGGCCTCGCTCATATCCGGAAAGCGGGGACCAAGTGACCCGTCATTCGGTCCGGAGAGGGGATTCTGCCCGAGGAGATTGATGTGGTCCGAGATCAGAACCAGGTCCCCCGGCTTGTAGTCGCGATTGACGCCGCCGGCGGCGTTGGTGAGGATCACGGATTCCACGCCGAGTTCGTGCAATGCGCGGATGCCATAGACCGCCTGTTGTGCCGTATAGCCCTCGTAGAGGTGGGCGCGGCCAGCCAGAGCGGCTACCGGGATTCCTTCCACGGTACCGCCCACCAGCTTTCCGGCATGCCCAATCGCAGTTGATTGCGGCCAGCCCGGGATGTCGTGATACGGAATCGTCTGTGCGTTATCCAGCGAGTCGGCAAACGCTCCCAGACCACTGCCCAGGACGACAGCGATCTTCGGCTTAACCGAAAGCAACGGGTGGAGGTAATCAGCGGCGGTAGACATTAGAGCAGCATTCCGGCGATACACGCCGACATGAAATTGGCCATGGTTCCGGCGGCGACGGCGCGCAGACCCATGCGGGCGAGGTCGGATTTACGGGTGGGCGCGAGCGCCCCGATGCCGCCAATCTGAATCGCGATGGAACTGAAGTTCGCAAAGCCGCAGAGCGCGTAGGTCGCGATCGTGAACGACTTGTTGTCGAGGTGTTCCCGGACCTTGCCCAGATCAATAAACGCAATGAATTCGTTGGTGACGAGCCGTTCGCCCAGCAGGCGGCCAATCGTCGAGCAATCTTCCCACTTCACGCCCATCAGCCACGCGACGGGGGAGAAGATCATGCCGAAGAGTTCTTCCATCGAGCCAGGGATGAACGAAACCACCCCGTGGCCCCACTTGAAAATGCCGTTCACCATGGCGATCAGCGCCAGGAAAGCAATCAGCATGGCGGCGATGTTCAGCACCAGGTGCAGACCGTCGGCCGCGCCCTGAGCGGCGGCGTCAATCACGTTGACGGCGGAGTTTTCGAGCTTCACTTCCACCTTACCGGCGGTTACAGGTGTATCGACTTCCGGCTGGAAGATCTTGGACAGCATGATGGTGGCCGGAGCGGTCATGATGACGGCCGTCAGCAGGTGGCGGATCTCAACATGCGCCATCAGAACATAAGCGGCCATCACGGCACCCGAAACGTGGGCCATGCCGCTGACCATGATGGTGAACAACTCGGATTCTGTAAGACCGGCAAGGAAGGGCTTAATGGTGAGTGGCGCTTCCGTCTGGCCCATGAAAATGCTGGCTGCGACGTTCAGCGACTCCGCGCCGCTCGCGCCCATAATCTTCTGCATGCCGACCGCGAAAACCTTCACGACCCACTGCATGATACCGAGGTAATACAGGATGGAGAAAAACGAGGCAATAAAGATGATGATGGGCAGGACCTGGAAAGCAAAAATCACCGGTCCGCCGCCGAGTTCCTGGCCAAAAACGAACGTGCTGCCCGCTTTGGTGTAGTCGAGCATGGCGGCAACGCCGGTACTCGCAGCCTGGAAGATATTGCCGAAGGAGGTCTTTAAAACCAAAAGGGCAAAGACAAACTGCAAGCCCATGCCCCATAGAACAATCCGTAACTTAATTGCGCTCTTGTGCTTTGAAAGCAGCCACGCAACGCCCAGAATGGCGGCGAGGCCGAGTAACCCTGTAAAACGGCTCACTGATTCGGCCTCCCCGCCTCCATGATCTTATTTTCAGCCGACGACTTCCAGAATGAGCTCACGCTCTTCCGGACGTGCGTTGGAGACGCGGAAGGCGTCTTCCACAAGGTCAGCCGCTTCGTCCAGGTGCTCTTCGCCCGTGTAGTACAGGCGGCAGAGAACGGAGCCGGCTTCCACTTTTTCGCCAACTTTGACTTCCAGAATCACACCAACGGCGTGGTCGATAACGTCTTCCTTGACCATGCGGCCAGCGCCCATCATCTGGGAAGCGCGACCAATGTCTTCGGCCTTGATAGCGGAGACGAAACCGGCGCGCGGTGAGAGAACTTCGCGCATGCCCGTGGCGTTCGGCAGCAGATCGAAGCGGTCGAGGGCCTGCGGATTGCCGCCCTGCGCCTGCACAACCTGGCGGAATTTCTTGTACGCGGAGCCATCCATCAGCTTGTCTTCGGCCAGCTTGCGGGCTTCGTCCAGCGTGGGGGTGACCTTGGCGAGGAAGATCATGCGAGCGGCCAGTTCCAGGCTGAGGCGCGTCAGGTCGGCCGGGCCGGCTTTCTGCAGCGTCTGCGAAACTTCCATCACTTCCAGAGCGTTACCGACGGCATAGCCGAGCGGCTGGTTCATATCGGTGATGAGGGCCTGAACCTTCTTGTCGAGGCGGCGGCCAATGCCGACCATCGCCTGCGCCAGACGGCGGGCTTCCACCTGCGTCTTCATGAAGGCACCGTTGCCAACCTTCACATCGAGCACGAGGGCGTCAATGCCTTCGGCCATCTTCTTCGACATGATGGAAGAAGCGATGAGCGGTACGGATTCCACGGTGCCGGTGACATCGCGAAGGGCGTAGATGCGGTTGTCGGCGGGGGAAACTTCGTCGTTCTGGCCGATGAAGCAGAGGCCGAGTTCGGCAAGCTGCGCCTTAAACTGTTCAATGGTCAGATCGGTGCGGAAACCAGGGATCGATTCCAGCTTGTCGAGCGTGCCACCCGTGTGCCCCAGGCCACGTCCGGAGATCATGGGCACGACCACGCCTGCGGCGGCAGCTATCGGGGCGCAGATCAGGCTGGTCTTGTCACCAACCCCACCAGTGGAGTGTTTGTCCACCTTGACACCAGGGATTTCGGCCAGGGAAATCGTCTCGCCCGACGCCATCATGCTCTCGGTCAGGGCACTCAGTTCTCTGTCCGTCATACCGCTAAAATAGGTCGCCATGAGGAAGGCGGCCATCTGGTAATCCGGAATTTCACCCGTGGTGTATCCGTTCACAAGGAACTGGATCTCTTCCACACTTAGCTCATCAGCCCCACGTTTCCGCAGGATCAGGTCGACAGTACGCATGATAAGTAAAGATGGTAACACGTTAACCCTTTGAAAGGATTAGGTTATTTCTCAGAGGGACTGTAAGCCACTGATTGTGCGTCATTCCGACGCCAGCAGGTCCTCAGGGGCGGCTTTGAGGTCTTCCGGCCGACCCACATCGCGCCAGGCACCCTGCATTTCGAACATTCGCACCAGACGATCCTGTGCGATGAGTTGCTCCACGGCTGAAGCGATTTCGAATTCTCCCCGAATGGAGCGGGGGATTGTGTCGATTTCGTGAAAGATCTCGGCACGGAAAGCGTAGAGTCCCGCACTGTTCCAGTGGGTGGTGGAGGTGCCGACGGGTGGCTTTTCGATGATGCGGGAGACGCGTCCGGTGGTGTCGGCATAGACGGCGGCACCCTGCCAGGGGTCCTCGGCCCATTTGACACCCGCCACGGCAAAGGCTCCGGTCGATTTCAGGTCAGCGCCAATTCCTGCGTAGTTACCGGCCGGGGTGATGATGTCGCCGAAGGTCAGCAGGAAATCGGAGTCGCCGATGAAACTTCGGCCCATTTTCGCGGCGGAGGCGGTGCCATCCACCACGTCTTGTACGACGAAGGAGATGCCGGGGAAGTCGCGGAAATGCGCCTCAATCAGGTCCCGCCGGTAGCCAACCACCAGCAGGATCTCCTCAATCCCAACGGATTGCAGCCGCCGCACGATGTGTTCCAGCATGGGGGCGTCACCCACCGGGAGCATTGGCTTCGGTTTTTCCTCGGTGAGTTCCCCCATGCGAGTGCCGCGCCCCGCGGCCAGAACGATGGCTTTCCGGAGCATGATCAGTAGGTTTTCAGGTAGTCGAACAGGGACTTGCGGCCAGCTTCGTCGAGCCAGTCTTTGAGAGGCGGGGCGGTCAGCGGTGGCTGTCCCCCGTGGCCGTTCTCGACACGTTCCACCCATTCCGGCAGGAACTTACCGCGCAGGTCGGGGCCGGGTGATGTCCGCACGGCCGGGTCGTGGCAACTGATGCAGTGGGACCGGAACAGTGTCTCGCCGGGTGCTTCGGCCTTCGTCGCAGGCCGACCGCGCAGCGTCTGCAGGTACGAGATCAGGTCGTCCAGTTCTGCCGGACGGAAGGAGTATTGAAAGGACGGCATCCCGTTGTAGCCCTCCACGATGATGGCCCGGACATTTTCCGCATCCACGCGTTTGCCGCTACGGAGCGTGACCTTGCCGAACAGGCTTCTCAGCGATGGCCCCATTTTTCGGTCATCGGTATCCGTGTTGTGGCAGCCGGAGCAGGAGCGGAACAGCTCCTTGCCCCGGCCCGGGTCCCCCGCCAGCAACAGCATCATGAGCGCGACGGGCAGCATGGCGATTTACTGGGCGATACGGGCGGTCTTAATGTAATCGAGGTTGGGGAACTCGTGTTCCAGGTACTTGTTGCCTTCCTCTTTGATACGGATCTGGTCGGGGCGTTCGCCGTCGCCCGAGTAGAGCTGATCCACGATGTCCATGCCGCTCACAACCTTGCCGATGGGGGCAAAGCCCATGCCATCCAGGCGGCTGTTTTCGCCGTAGTTGATGAACATGTGCGTGCTGCGGCTGTTGGGGGCGCTGGTGGCGGCGAAACTGATGGTGCCGCGTTCGTTGGTGGCCTTAACCGGATCGTCCGGAATACGAACGTCCCAGGCGGCGGAAACGGCGGGGTCGGCGGCGGATCCCCACTGGACCATGAAGCCGGGCACCACGCGATAGTAGCGGGCGCCATCGAAATACTTCGACTTCACCAGATTGAAGAAGCGATCGGCGCCGTTCGGGGCCTGTTCCCGGGTGATTTCCACCACAAACAGACCCTTCGAGGTCTCAAAATTCACACGGTAGACGGCGGGGGCGGTTTCTTCCGCAGGCGCCTTCTGGGCAGTGGCCGTCTTCTGGCCGGAGCAGGCCGCCAGCAGCAGTGCCAGCGGAAGGGCAAACGTAGTCTTTCTCATAGTGCTTCTCTCATGATAACGGCGATGCTGATTGCGATATCATTGCCGTGATGAACCGCAGGAACTTCTTCTTCAGCTCCGCCGCGCTCGCGGCCCCGTTTGCTGTATCGCCGGCCTCGGCTGCAGCGCCTGATGACCTCAAGTTGTCGGTGGCTACCTACTCACTGCGCCAGTTTCAGCGCGGTCTCGCCATCAAGATGGTGAAGCAGTTGGGCATTGAGTATGTCGATATCAAGGAGTTTCACCTGCCGCAGACCGAGTCTGCGAAGGCAACGGAAGCGGGGCGGAAAGAGTTCGACAAGGCGGGTCTGAAGGTTGTGGGCGGCGGGAATGTTTCGCTCCAGGAACCGGACGAAGCGGGTCTGCGCAAGCATTTTGAATATGCGAAGGCTGCGGGCTTCCCGATGATGATCTGCGCTCCGAACCATGACAACCTCGGTGCCATCGAAAAGCTCGCCAAAGAGTTCAACATTAAGATCGCGATTCATAACCACGGTCCGGAAGACAAGCACTTCCCGTCGCCGCAGAGCGTTCTGGATGCGGTGAAGGGCATGGATGCCCGCATGGGCCTTTGCCTCGACATCGGCCACACGGCGAGGGCGGGGAAGGACCCGGTGGAAGCGATCTCGCTTGCCGGTCCCCGGTTGTTCGAACTGCACATGAAGGATCTGAAGGATGCTTCCGGGAACGGCGGCGGCTCGAACTTTGGCCAGGTTCCGGTGGGTGACGGCGTGCTGCCGATTACCGGGATCTTCAAGCAGTTGAAGAAGGTTGGTTACCAGGGTGTTTGTTCGCTGGAATATGAGATTGATGCGGACGATCCGCTGCCCGGGATGCAGAAGTCGTTTGCCTATATGCGCGGCGTGATGGCCGGGCTTCGGGGTTAAGGCTCCGGCGAATGGCCAACATTGAAATCGGCGCCACGCTTGAAGTCGACGTGGTGGTGCAGGACGAGTTTGCGATTAAGTTTCTGGGCCCGGAAGGGGCGCGTGTGCTGGCGACTCCCCGGATGATCGGCTTGATGGAACGCACCTGCCGCGACCTGGTTTTCCCGATGCTGGACGAAGGGCAGGACACGGTGGGGACGCATGTGAATGTGTACCACCGGAAGGCGGCGCTGATGGGATCGACCGTGCGGTTCTGGGCGGAGCTCGTGTCGGTAAGTAAACGCCGCGTTCAGTTCAATGTGAAGGCGACGTTACTGGACCCGGCTCGGGGCGAAGTGGTGGTGGGTGACGGGACCCACGAGCGCGCGATTATTGAAGTCCAGCGGTTCGCGAAGAGCTGATTTCAGCTTCTGCGGCTCGGTGTTTTGCCACCAATAAGATTGCTAAATATACCAGTTGCTCGTCCGGTAGCATTTTTCCGAACGTGACCTTCCTGTCTGCCTCGATCTCGAGGGCTTGTTTCGTATGCCTGCCTGCCAATTTTGCGCGAAGGACGACTCTTCGCAGCTGAGCCCAGTTGAAGTTGCGATTCCAGCCAACACTTCCAATGCCGCGGAAAAGAGTAGCTTCCTGATTACGAACTGTCAGGGAATAATGTCCCCATGTCTGGAAGGCCGTTCGCATCGTGGCCACAGCCGCCAGGGCCAGATTTAATAGCCACATTCTCTCGTTACCGACCGACCCCTGGTCCTCCATCATCCACCGGAACGTGAAGACAAGGGGGAAGAGCCACAGCATGCTCACTCGCCAGCCTGCGGCCGGGGGAATCCTGATGGTCCAGTCTGTCTGGTCGCCCGAAAGCTCGATCCCCGGAAAGGGTTTTGCGAGACATGCTTCGCTGCGAGCTTGCTCAACAAAGCTGGCAGGGGCGGCGGACGAATGGCACGTTTGGCATTCGATCATGGGGGCCAGCATCGAAAAATCATTCAGTGGGCGAAAGGTGCCGCATTGGGGACATCGACCGGGATACATCCCATCTTCCGCGACAAAGGTTGCCGGACCTTCCTGGTGCGCCATAACGCTGAGCGTCCTAAATCTCCAATAACTTCCGCGCGGCAATATGGGCCGCGGGCTGGTTCACAGACTCCACAAACTTCAGCTTTCCACCCTTGTAGTTGTAGACCGAGAATTTGCCGGACTCGGGGTCTCCTTTGACCTCGGTTTCATCTGCTTCCACGGCCAGACCCGCAATCTGCAGTTTGGCTTCGAATTGTTCGGTCCAGAACCAGGGGACCTGTCGGTATTCTTTCGGCTTCCCCGAAATCGTCGATGCCACTGCCCGTGCGTGGTCCGCCGCGTTCTGCACCGATTCGATCCGGGTCAGGCCACCGGCGTAGACGTTGGGGTGGGTGGCGCAGTCGCCCACGGCGAAAATGGACGGATCGCTGGTCCTCAGGTACGAATCCGTCACGATGCCTCCCGATACGGCGAGGTTCGCTTTGGCGGCGAGTTCCGTGTTGGGGATCACTCCGATGCCGACGATCACGGTGTCTGCCGTTTCCACTGAGCCGTCTGCGAGTTCCACGCCCGCTTCGGTGATGCGCTTCACCGCGGTATTCAGGCGGATTGGCACCTCATGGCGCTCAAACATCTTCTGAAACCAAGCGGAGATGAACGGCGAAACCGCGCGTCCCATCAGCCTTGCCTCGGCTCCGATCAGCCGGACCTTTTTCCCCTGCGCCCGTGCTGCCGCCGCCGCTTCCAGGCCAATGAACCCAACGCCGATGGCGAGGACCTCGTTCGCCTCACTCAGGTGCGTCCGCAGACTGTCCGAATCGGCGAAAGTGCGCAGGCAGAAGGGTTCCTTACCGCTTGTGGGCAACCGACGAACATGCGCGCCTGTAGCCAGGACCAGCGACGACCACTCCAGTTCCCGACCCGACCGCAGCGCCACCATCTGCCGTCTCCGGTCGAGAGCCACAGCCGGGTCGCTCAGTACCAGATCAATCGACTGCTGAACGAAGAACTCCGCCGGACGGTACTCCAGAGATTCAGCCGTCGCCGTCCCCTTCAGGTACGCCTTAGACAAAGGAGGCCGGGCATACGGCACCCGGCCTTCATCGTCAAGCAGCGCGATCTTTCCGGCGTAGCCTTCATTTCGCAGGGACAGCGCGGTCTGAAAACCCGCCTGTCCCGCCCCAATAATGACGACGCCGCGATCCATCAAAACGACCCTTACTGCTGAATCGGCGGGGTGGTGACGACGATCCCGTCCAGCTTGTCGGTCAGCGCAATCTGGCAGGCCAGGCGGCTATTGTCCTTGCGCTCGGAAGCTGTCAGCGCGAGCATCGCGTCTTCGTCTTCCGCGGCGGGCTTCAGCAGCCCGAGGAACTTCTCGTCGACATAAACATGGCAGGTGGCGCACTGGCATTCGCCGCCGCAGTCGCCCACAATGCCGGGGACGCCGTTGCGGACGGCCGCCTGCATGATGGTGGTGCCGGAATCGACCGTGATGGTGCGGGTTTCACCCGAATTCGAAATATAGGTAATGGAGGGCATGATCTTTAGTTAAGAGTGGCTGTTCAGGTTGCGTTCCAGGCGGTCGAGCGTCTGCATGGCGGGCAGACACTGCGCCACGCTGGCATTCGGTTCGCGGCCTTCGCGGATTGCGGCGAGAAACTCGCAGTCCTGCAGTTCGATCCCGTTCATCGAGACATCGACGCCGGACAGGTCAATCGGATTCTGTTCGCCATCGACCAGGTCGTCGTAGCGTGCGATGAAGGTGCCGTTATCGCAGATGTAGCGGAAGAAGGTCCCCAGCGGGCCCTTGTTATTGAAGGAGAGCGACAGGGTGCAGATGGCGCCTGAAGGCACCTTCATGCCGATGCTCATATCCATCGCGATGCCGAGCGTCGGGTGTGCCGGGCCCTGCAGCGCGAACGCTTCCGACGCCACTTCCCCGGTCTGATACTGGAACAGGTCGACGGTGTGGCAGGCATGGTGCCACAGGAGGTGGTCGGTCCAACTGCGGGGCTTGCCCAACGCGTTCATATTGGTGCGGCGGAAGAAGTAAGTCTGGACGTCAAGCTGCTGCAGCTTCAGTTCGCCCGCCAGAATGCGCCTATGCAGTAACTGGTGGCTGGGATTAAACCGGCGCGTGTGGCCGCCCATCGCGACCAGGCCGGTTTCCCGCTGCGTGGCGACGACCATTTCCGCGTCCGCCAGCGAATCGGCGATTGGGATTTCGACCATTACGTGCTTTCCGGCGCGCATCACCTGAACGGCCTGGCGGGCGTGCATCGGGGTGGGGGTGGTCAGGATGACGGCTTCCACGTCGGGTCGTGCCAGGCTTTCTTCCAGGCCGACGGCCCAGTGTCCGATGCCGAACTTCTGTGCCAGGGCCTCGGTATCCGCCGCCACGCCGCCAGCCAAAGAAACCACTTCCACACCATCAATCTTTGCCAGGGCTTCCAGGTGCTTAACGCCGAACGCACCTTCGCCCGCTACGCAGATCTTCATCGTCTTTATGGTACGAGGTGGCCTCACCGGGGCCGCAAAATCATAGTTCTTTACGCGGTTCGTGTCCCGGAATACGCGGCGTTTCCGGCGAACGCTGGTATGATGACCGTTTCCTGTGACTCCTTCGGATACCATTTCTCCCCAGACGCCTGGCTCAGACCGCGTCAACCGCTTGTTTCCCCTGTTGCTGATCCTGTTCGCGGCGAGCGGCGCGGCCGGTCTCATCTACGAGATCGTCTGGCTGCAGTTGCTGCAACTGGTGGTCGGCTCCTCGGCCGTTTCCCTTGCCGTGTTGCTGGGGACGTTCATGGGTGGCATGTGCCTGGGCAGCATTCTGTTCTCGAAGGTTGTTTCGAACAAGTACAGCGCCCTCAAGGTCTATGCGGTGCTGGAAATCGCAACGGCGGTCTTCGGCGTCCTGGTGCTCTACGGCCTGCCGGTTCTGCAGAACATTTATGTAGCGGCCGTCACGGGCGGCATGTCGAACATGCTGCTGCGTGGCATCGCCTGCGCCATCTGCCTCCTGCCGCCCACGCTGCTGATGGGGGCAACCCTCCCGGCCATTTCGCGCTGGGTCGCCTCTACGCCCAACGCGGCTGTCTGGTGGGGCTACTTCTACGGGACGAACATCGCCGGAGGCGTGGTCGGCTGCACCCTGGCCGGTTTCTACCTGCTGCGCGTGTATGACATGTCGGTCGCGACCGCCGTGGCAGCGGTTCTGAACGTTGTGGTTGCGCTCGGTGCGCTCGGCATCGAAAAGTTGGAACTGGCGCTGCCGGAACAGCCCGTCGGCGACCTGCCCGCAGACACCCCGGACTCCCCGGCCCTCTCCACCACTGGCATCTACCTCGCTATCGGCCTCTCCGGCCTGGCGGCGCTCGGCGCGGAAGTGGTCTGGACCCGGATCCTCGCCCTAATGCTTGGGCCGACGGTCTACACGTTCTCCATCATCCTCGGCGTCTTCCTCACTGGCCTCGGCCTGGGAAGCGCGGGTGGTGCTCGTCTCGCCGAAAAGAAGGGCAACGCCCGGATGTGGTTGGGTTACTCCCAACTCGCCCTCTGCGTCCTGATCGCCGTCTCCGGCTACATGCTGGCCATGAAGCTGCCGTACTTCGAAGGCAACGTGAATTCGGTTGCCGGGCCCTGGAAGGATTTTGTCGGCGACATCTGGCGCACCGCGCTGGCTGTCTTCCTGCCCGCCCTCTTCTGGGGGGCGAGCTTCCCGCTGGCCCTCTCCGCCGCCGCCCGTAAGGATTCCGACCCCGCCACTCTGGTCGGCGGCATCTATGGCGCGAACACCATCGGCGCGATCCTCGGCTCCATTCTGTTCAGCCTGGTCTTTCTGCCTTCCTTCGGTACACGGGTTTCCGAGCAACTGCTGATCGGTATCTCAATTGTTGCCGGCCTCGTCGTCCTCCAGGGCATCCCACAAATTTCGACTCTGAAGCTGACGGCGTCTATCGTCGCCGCCGCGGTCCTCGCTTTCGTCCTGCCCCCGCTGCCGTGGATGCTGATCGGCTTCGGTCGTCGCCTGCCCACCACCACCGGAAACTGGGAACTGCTAAAGGTAGCCGAAGGGACCAATTCTTCCGCAGCCTGGTCACGCTGGGAAGGTGGCACGGTTTACTTCCATGTTTCGGGCAAAGTGGAGGCTTCCACCGAGCCGCAGGATATGAGCCTGCAGCGGATGCTCGGTCACCTGCCCGCGCTGCTCCATCCGAATCCAAAGTCGGTGCTGATCGTCGGTTTTGGCGCGGGTTGCACAGCGGGTTCCTTCGTGATCCACCCCAGCATCGAAAAGATCACGATCTGCGAAATCGAGCCCAACATTCCGCCCAATTCGGACAAGTACTTCGGCAACGAAAACTACCATGTCTATCAGGACAAGCGGACGCAAGTCCATTTTGACGATGCTCGTCACTTTGTCCTCACCGGCAACGAGAAGTTCGATATCGTTACCTCCGACCCAATCCACCCCTGGGTGAAGGGGATGGCCTCGCTCTATACCACCGAATATTTCGAGATGTGCAAGCGCCGCCTGAATCCGGGCGGGTTCGTCACGCAGTGGGTCCCGCTTTACGAAACCAGCATGGAAGCGGCGCAAAGCGAAATCGCCACCTTCTTCGAAGCCTTCCCGAATGGCAGCATCTGGGGCAACGTGAACACCGACGGTCAGGGCTACGATCTTGTCCTGATGGGCCAGGTGGAGCCGCTCAAAATCAACCCCGACGCGCTCCAGGAACGGCTAAACCGTCCGGACCATGCGCAGATCAAGGCCTCGCTGCGGGAGGCCGGTTACGGCACCGGGCTGGAACTGCTCTCTACTTATGCGGCCCGCGCCAGTGATCTGCGCGAATGGGTTCGCCATGCGCAGATCAATCGGGACCGCAATCTGCGGCTGCAGTTCCTCGCTGGCCTGGGTGTGAACTCGAACCTTGCCGGTCCCATTTATGACCAGATGATGAACGCGGCGAAGTTCCCGGATGACATGGTGCTTGGTTCCCCGGAATCCATCGCGGCCATGAAGGCAATGTTCCACCATCGCCGTTTCTGAGGGAAATACCTCCGTATACTAGAGGTTGATTCCGAGGTTTCGCGTGATCCTGAAAACAACGGTACTTCTCCTGGCTGCCGCTGCGCTGGCAATGGCAGCCCCCGCCCCCACATTCAGCAAAGAAGTCGCACCGATTTTGCAGCGGCGCTGCCAGAGTTGCCATCGTCCCGGTGAAGCTGCGCCATTCTCCCTGCTGAACTATAAGTCGGCGCGCCCGTGGGCTGCTTCCATCAAAGAAGCGGTGAAGGTTCGCCGCATGCCGCCCTGGTTTGCGGATCCCCACTACGGCAAGTTCTCGAACGACCGTAGCCTCACGCAGGCTGAAATGGACACGCTCATAGCCTGGGTGAACGCCGGTGCCCCTGAGGGCGACCCGAAGGATCTGCCTGCCCCCGTGCAGTTCGTTGAAGGCTGGAATATCGGCAAGCCCGACCTGGTGGTCACGATGCCGCAGAAATACGACATCCCGGCCACCGGCACCATCGACTACAAGTACCTGCTGATCCCCCTCAACTTCACCGAAGACAAATGGATTCAGGCCGTCGAAGTCCGCCCCGGCAATCGCGAACTGGTCCACCACGTGATCGCCTATGTGCGGCCTCGCGGCTCCAACTGGATGAAGGGCGCGCAACCCGGCATTCCTTATCAGCCGGGCAAGGGCGACAACGGCCCCAGCGAGAACCTGGTCGGCTACGCCCCCGGCACTGCTCCCGACCCACTCCCCGAAGGTCAGGCCAAGCTGATTCAGGCGGGCTCCGACATTATTCTGCAGTTGCACTATACGGCCAACGGCAAGCCGGGTACCGACCAGTCGTCAGTCGGGATGATTTTCGCGAAGGGGCCGGTGAAAGAGCGCGTTTTCACCATTGCCGCCACCACCAACAAGTTCGTCATCCCGCCCGGCGACCCCAACTATGAAGTTCGTTCCAGCTTCGAATTCGGCGCTGATACCAAGGTCACCATGCTGGCACCGCACATGCACCTCCGCGGCAAGGATTTCCAGTTCACTGCCGTTTACCCCACCGGCGAGCGTCAGGTTCTGCTAAACGTGCCGAAGTACGACTTCGCCTGGCAGTTGCTTTACACCCCGGCGCAGGAGTTAATCATGCCGAAGGGCTCCCGCATTGAGTGCGTCGCGCATTACGATAACTCGCCGAATAATCCGAACAACCCCGATCCGAAAGCGGAAGTTCGCTATGGCGACCAGAGTTGGGAAGAGATGATGTTCGGTTTCTTCAACGTAACGATTGACGCGAGCAAGGATCTGCGAAGCATCATGCCGCAGCGCAAATCGGAGCCGAAGCCTGGCGCGCTGGAGTAGTCTCGCGTTTCTGGTGGCATCGCCGCTGTTCGCGCACGACGCCATCACCACGAAACTAACCTGGACGCAGGAGATTTCCCGCCTGGTCTACCGGCATTGTGCCGGGTGCCACCGCGAAAGCGGTCGGGCTTTTAGCCTGACTACTTACGCTGATGCCCGGCCCTGGGCCAAAGCCATTCGCGATGAAGTGCTGGGGCGGCGCATGCCGCCCTGGGGAGCCGTGAAGGGCGTCGGTGTCTTCCACGATGATCCGAGTTTGTCGCTGCCGGAGATCGACAGTTTCGTCGCCTGGGTGGAAGGTGGTGCACCGGAGGGTGACCCTGCTCTGCTGCCTTCGAAGCTACCTGCCGTGCCACTCGCGGTTGCCTCGGTGACTCGGGGGGCTGCTCTCGAGGTCACGCAGGAACAGACGCTCCAGCGGCCAGTAGTCATCCTTGCCCTGCGCCCCAAAGATCTGCGGGACCGCCAAAGTCTCGAAGCCTGGGCGACCCGGCCGGACGGAAGCACGGAACGCCTTATCTGGCTGAAGGACTATCGGACCGCCTGGGCACGTGACTACCTTCTGCGCAGTCCAGTGCGTCTGCCTCGTGGGACGAAGATTCATGTGTCCGCCCCGGCCGGAGCGTCACTAACCTTACTGACCCAATAAAAAACTCTGAACACAACCTCCCTGCGGGGGATACTCAGGTGTAGGAACTGCATTCGATGACGGCTCTCACTTCCACCCTGCTGGCCCGCCTGACCTCGGCGCGTGCAGCCAGTGCTCCGGGTCCCACCGGCCTGGAACAGGAAGTTATCTCACTGTTTGAGCAACTGCGAAATCCGTTACTGCGGTATTTGTTCTCCCTCCGTGTGCCCGTGGCGGACGCGGAAGAAATCGTTCAGGAGGCGTTTCTCCTCTTGTTCCGCCACCTCAGGGCGGGGAAGAGCAGGGAAAACCTTCAGGGCTGGCTCTTTGGAGTTGCCCACAATCTGGCCCTGAGGAACTATGAACGACTCCGTCGGGCTGTGGCAGACCCCGAGGTTTACCTCCAGCAACCCGACGCCGATCCCAACCCCGTTGAGCGTTTCGAGATGCTCGAGATGCAGCAAAATCTCCTGGCCGTCGTCGAAGCGCTGCCCGCGCAGGACCAGCGCTGCCTGGCCCTGCGCGCCGAAGGCTTGCGCTACCGAGACATCGCCCGGGTTCTCGGCATATCCCTCGGCTCGGTAGCGAATTCCCTCTCCCGTTCGCTCACCCGCCTGTCTCGCCGGACCGGGCAACAGGAGGTTCGATGATGTCTCTGCACCCGGCGGAAGACCGCCTCCTGCTCTGGCTTGATGGTGAACTGAGCGCCCCGGAAAAGGCCGAAATGGCCATGCACCTCGAAGGCTGCTGGACCTGCCGGGAACGCGTGCAGTCGCTCGAAGGTACGATCCTCGACTTCGTCCGGACCCGCAACTATGCTCTCGACGCCAAACTGCCGTCCATCGCTGGCCCGAGAGCCCTGCTCCGCGCCCGCCTGGAGCAGGAACAGGCAAAGCCGACCCCCGGTCGACTCTGGGCGTATG
>CANIHR010000012.1 GCA_947467185.1 Bryobacterales bacterium | reverse complement strand
CGCGACGACCATCTGCACCTTCGTCAATACCATCATTCCGGCCACGGGTTCGATCCAGGTCATCAAGAACACGGTCGGTGGCAACGGCGTCTTCACGTTCACCAGCAACTTTGGCCTCACGTCTCTCGCCACCAGCGGGAACACCGCCACCCAGACCTTCAGCGGTCTGACCGCGGGCGGCAGCTACAACGTAAGCGAAGCCGCGCTCGCCGGCTGGACCCAGACCAGCGCAGCCTGTACCAGCGGGACTCCTGCTGCAGTTACAGTAACCAGCGGCGCGACGACCATCTGCACCTTCGTCAATACCATCATTCCGGCCACGGGTTCGATCCAGGTCATCAAGAACACGGTCGGTGGCAACGGCGTCTTCACGTTCACCAGCAACTTTGGCCTCACGTCTCTCGCAACCAGCGGAAACACGGCAACACAGACGTTCAGCGGTCTGGCCGCAGGCGGCAGCTATAGCGTAAGCGAAGCTGCGCTCGCCGGCTGGACTCAGACCAGCGCAGCCTGCACCAGCGGGACTCCTGCCGCGGTTACGGTAACCAGCGGCGCAACGACGATCTGCACCTTCGTCAACACCCTGGCAGTCAGCCCCATACCCGACCTTGCCATCAGCAAGAGCCACCTGGGGAACTTCCTTCAGGGAGATACCGGGGACACCTATACCCTCACCGCCAGTAACCCCGGTTCGGGGCCGACTACCGGTCTGGTGACGGTCACCGATACTCTTCCCGGCGGATTGACCGCCACAGCCATTGGCGGGACCGGCTGGACTTGCACGCTGACCCCGCTTGCCTGCACACGCAGCGATGGGCTGGATGCAGGTGCCAGCTACCCAGCCATTACCGTGACGGTGAGTGTAGCCAATAGCGGACTGGCGTTCAGTCTGGCGTCAGGCCCGCCCCTCTTCCAAATGGGCGATATTCTGGTCTCCATGGCCGACGGAACCGTTCAGTGGCGGCGCCGAGACTGGACGCTGGTGGCAATGCTTCCAGGCGTCACAGATGGTCAGGCAAAGGGTATGGCCTTCGATCGCTCCGGAAACCTGTATGTAACGCATTGGTACGGGGCCGGCGATAAATCCGGCAACGACGTCGCGGTGTTCGCGAAGAACGGCAGCAGCATCGGATCATTTGGAAGCGGATTCAACTGCAATCCCTCCGCGATCGTGTTTGACAAAGCAGGCAATGCATATGTCGGCCAGGCCGATTGCGGCGGCCAGATCCTGAAATTTGATTCGGCAGGTAAGCCGCTCGCCCGGTTTGATGTCGCTGTCGAGAATCGTGGAACCTATGACATTCTCCTCGACAACGACCAGTGCACGATGTACTACACGTCGGAAGGTCCGAACGTAAAACGATTCAACGTCTGTACCAACACACAGATGCCAAACTTCAACAGTTCACCGCTCCCCGATCCGGTCAACGGTGCGTTCGCGCTGGCGTTCCTTCCCGACGGTGGGATGCTGGTCTCCAACTTCAGCGTGATTGCGCGTCTGGACGCGTCTGGCAAGTTGGTTCGCACATACAATGCGCCGGGCAGCAGTTGCCGGCTGGGCGTAGCCGTGGATTCCGATGGTACGTCGTTCTGGGCCAGCGATTGGTGCCAGTCGTCGGTAACCCGTTTTGACCTCGCGACGGGCAACGTAATCCAAAGCCACGTTGCCAGCAACCAGGAATTCATGATCAAAAGGATCAACATTCCTGGAAACATCTTCAGTCTTGCGGTGATGAACACGGCTGTAGTTGGGGGTGGCGGCGAGTCGAATACCGCCAATGACTCAGCTAACGACTTGACCACGATCAATCCACCGGCACTCCCTGCGCCGGCAACTAATACAGCAGGCACCGTAAACTCAGCCACTTATCTGCCTACTGTGGCCGCCGGCAGCATCGCCTCTGTCTTTGGACGCAACCTTGCCGTTGGACAGGCTTTTGCCAGCAGCCTTCCTTTGCCCACTACGCTTGCCTCAAGCCGTTTTCAGATTGGCGGGCGAGATGCCCCACTATTCGCCGCAACGCCAGGCCAGGTCAATCTGCAGATTCCCTGGGAGGTCGCCGGGCAGACCCAGGCTACAGTTACCGCAACCGTCGGCGGAGCGGTTTCCCCGCCGCAACTGGTGAGTATTGCATCTTTCGCTCCCGGCATCTTCACGCTCAACCAGAGCGGTTCGTCTCAGGGTATAGTCGTGATCGCGGGGACACAGGTGCTTGCGGCCCCTGCGAGCGGGCCTGGTATGAGGCCTGCGGCGGGTGGAGAATACATCTCTGTCTACTGCACCGGCCTGGGCTCAGTTTCCAATCAGCCAGCCACGGGAGTTGCTGCTTCATCCACCCTGTTGTCGATGACCACCACAACACCCACGGTGACCATTGGGGGCATTGCAGCGCCAGTGAGTTTCTCCGGGTTGACGCCCGGAACTGTGGGCCTCTACCAAGTGAATGTCCAGGTGCCGACGGGCATGAATTCGGGGGGGGCTGTGCCTCTGATTCTCACTATCGGCGGGGTCGTATCCAATACGGTTACGATTGCTGTCCGCTGAGGCCGCCTGAAAGAGAGCTGCCACACTTCGATTTCAGAGCGGCGAGCAGCGTTTCGCGCCGGGAGGTCCATCTCCCGGCGCGAGATCAGCGTCTTCGGCTGTTTCCGTCGAGGTACGCTCTGTCTTTAACGCATTCGAGGTAAGGGTCGCCCGGTTGCTGCGCTGTTTCGACCGCGGACCCCAGGAGTCGGGTTCCGGGGCGTCTCACACGCAGCGGATAATGCTTCGGTTCTGGCATGGCACTGGTCTTCTCTGCGATCCGCCGCCCCGCCAGCCGAGGCCGTCAGACACGGGTTCCGGGTGCGGATTGGAAAGCCCATCCCGAACGCTTCGTTCACCGTCTGCCCCCTCTCCGAAGGGTGTTTGGATCAGGAAGAGAGGTCGCGGTTAGCTGGTTGGCCGTCGGCAGTCGGGTGGCTATATGTGGTCAGCCACTTTGGCGTCTTGCCTCATCGCACCCAACTCGCAACTCGCAGCGACTCGTGCCACTACGTCCGGATCCGATGCAAACAAAGCGGATTCTCTCTCGTCAACGACCGCAGGCGCGTGGCCCAATATCTGAAGACCGCAATGGACCCCGCAGTGCTTCCAGTAGAGTCATGTACCGCACGATTAATTTGGACCAGACGGGCTCTGCCAGAGACCAGGTGAAGCGCACGAGCTGCCGACGAATCGCCATGGGGATTGTCGTCCTCTCTGCCGCTACCGTCTGTCTTCTGGCCGCGGCCGATGTCCCGTCCACAGCCGGTATCGTTAAGGCCGCATCGGATTACCGGATGGGACCGGAAGATGTGATCGACGTGTTTGTCTGGAAAGAGCCTGACCTCTCCACCAGCGTTGTGGTCCGGCCGGACGGCAAAATTTCTCTTCCACTCGCTAATGAACTGGATGCCAGTGGCAAGACGGCTCTGGAACTTCAGGCCGACATCACGGAGCGACTCAAGCTCTACATTACCCGGCCGATCGTCAGTGTGATGGTCAAGCAAATCAATAGCCTCAAAGTCTCGGTCCTCGGCGAAGTCCGCAAACCGGATGTCTACCGAATCAAGAATCGCGTCACGGTTCTGGACGCCATTGCGATGGCGGGCGGCTTCACGGATTTGGCCAGAGCGAACCGGGTCATTGTGATCCGTACCACCGCAGCGGGACCGCAACGCTTCCGGATCGACGTAAAACAAACCGTCGGAGATTCGGGTGCCTTGCCCTTCTACCTGCAGCCTCAGGACACCGTTTACGTGGAAGGCAGATGACCATCATGCCGAGACGCAAGACTATCCGGGTGCTCCTTTGTAACCGGCATAACCTGTTTCGCGAGGGTATCAAGGCGCTGTTTCTGAAGGAGACGGTGATCCGCATTGTAGGTGAAGCGGCCACAGCGGGCCAGGCTCTCGCACTGCTGCAACAGCTCCGACCCGATGTTGTGCTGCTGGATCCGAACACGGTCGACTCGTGTGGTTCAGAGGCCACGCGATGCATGAAGGCCCTCCATCCCCATGTCGCAGTTCTGGTCCTGTCGCTCAGCGATGACGATGGGTTGATAGAAGCCTGCCTTGCAGCCGGAGCTGCCGGTTACATTCGCAGTGCAGACCAACCAGCACAGTTGCGACGCGCGATCAGCTCTGCCTACGGAGCGTCTCATGCAGCCTAGTCGCCCCTGGTGGAACCTGCGTGAGTCCGCCGCGCCCGGACTGGTAGTCATTAGTCTGTTTCTGGCCACCGCGCAGGCACAGGAACGACCGGAGGGTTTTTACCTGACATCTCCCCTGAGTCTGAGCTATGGCTATGACCAGGGCTTTGTGGCCAGAACCGGCAAACTCAATGACACGGTCGGCTTACTGACCGGACCAACCTTTGCCTGGATGCACACCACACACCGGCAAGAGTTCTTTGTCGATTACCGACCGGAGATCGAGTTGTTTCGCCACAATTCGGAACTGAACGCCTGGAATCATCTGGCGGCCATGCGTTACAAATACCGGATCAACGCGCGCTGGAGCGTCGATACGGGAAACCTGTTTCTGTCCACGGCGGATGCCAGCCGGCAACTCGTGAATAGTCTGTTGCTGCTGCCACGCGGCCGCTTCCTGCAAAACTCCGCCTACCTGGGAGTCGGATATCGGGTCAACGCACGGACCAAAATTGACCTCCGGCTCGATAACACGTTCACGAATACTGATCTCCCCGGAGCGCTGGCGGGCCGTCTCGACGGAGTCACAACGGCGGCCACGCTGACTGTGGACCGCAAGGTGACATCGCGCCAGAAACTGTCGGTCAGCTATTCGTTCCTGCACTCGCACCCCCTGCGACTGGTTGCCGGGGGCGCTTCGGATGTGAATCTGGCAAACGCCGGGTACGGCATCGAGGTGAATCCCGGCCTGGTCCTTCAGTTGGGAGCCGGTGTTGTCTACGGTGCCCAAACCTCCTTCATCGGCACAGCCGTGGTGGAAAAACGCCTGGGCGGCATGTGGGTTGCTGGGGGGTATCAGCGGTACCTTTCCTTCTTCGGCGGCCTGCCTCAGCTCAGCAGCGCGGCACCGGGCACCTCGGGATTTGCCGACGGCTCAACACCCGGCTCCGTATATCAGGTCGCCTCGGTTCGCGCCTGGGGTCGACTTTCTCCCCGGGTTGGCATGGAAGGTGGGCTCCAGCGAGTGCTCAACGGAAAGGATACCCACTTTCAGTCGATTAGCGGCATCATCAGCCAGTTACATCTCAGTTACCGGCTGAACGACCGAGTCACGTGGTTCGTTCGCCTTGAGCATTACGGCCAGAGCGGAAACGTGTTCGTTGCGGAATCGCTGTCCAGAAGCCGCTATTTCGCCGGGGTAGAACTTTCACTTTCGCGGCCCCCGGCACCGGACAAGCCACGTGATCGCCGAGCGATCGAACAGCAGGGTCCCGTTGATACAGGCGATCCATTGCCCGGGGAGAAATTGTAATGAAAGAGAATGAAGGAACAAAGAGCTTTTCTCCCGCATCTGTCCTGCGGGCTCTGCGCCGCCGCAAACTGTTTCTGTTACTCCCTGTTCTCCTGCTCACGCCGGCCATAGCCTTCTATGCGCTTCGCATGCCCCCTCGCTTTCGTGCTCGCGCCCTGGTCGGCTCTGATCCGGCTATCGCTGGCCGGTCGTCGCTGGTCAGACCTGACGCCCTGGTGGCGCTGAACGCACAGGATCAGTTGCGCGCCATTCGGGAAACGATTCTTAGTACGCCCGTACTGGAACGCGTTATTCGGGAATTCCGGCTGTACAATCTGCCACCCGCCAGCGCCCCTGCCGTCGATATCGAAGCCATGCGGGCAAGAGTTGAGATCCAGGTCGAGGGCCCGGAGAGTTTCTACGTCGGCTTTGAGGGTGCAGAGCCCGTGCAGGTGAGAAACGTTGCAAACCGCCTGGCGGGAATGTTTCTGGATCGCAAATCGGACCTTCGAGGCAGGCGCGTGGAGCAGGAGGACAACTTTCTCGATTCCGAGGTCGGAGTCCTGCAGACGCAACTCCGCGATGAAGAAGACAACCTGAAACTGTACAAGCAAGGCGTCGCCGGCGAACTGCCCGAACGCCTGGCGGCCAACCTGAAACAGCTGGAAAATCTGCAGCAGCAGATCCACGGCAAGACCGACCAGATCACGGAAGCAGAGGCGCGCCGGTCCACCCTTACTGAAGAGGTGAATGCGCTGGCAGGCCAGGGCGTTCTCGATACGGAGGCACCCGCCAGGACCGGTGCGGAGATCACACTCGATCAATTAAGGGTGAAGCTTCGCGACCTTAAGACCCGCTACACCTCGGAGCATCCCGAAATTCGCCAGACGGCGACGCAAATTCAGGAGCTCGAAGCCGCAAAAACGCCGGCACCGGTCGTCCGGAGCCAGCCGACTCCCGTACAGCTCCGCTATCTGGGGTTGCAGGCTGAACTGAAATCCATCGGTCCCCGCCTGGAGAGCTACCGTCGGGAACGCGACGCCCTCACGGCGGACGTGCAGACCTTTGAGCGAAGAGTGAATTCTGCTCCCGCGTTCGAAACCGCGGTCTCCAAGCGTGCCCGCGATGCCTCTTTGACCCGGACTCGTTATGAGGCCCTCCTCGCCCGGCAACAGGAAGCCAAACTGAGCCACCGTGCGGAAAAGACGGACAACGATTTTTCTTACAGGATCATCGAACCTGCACAAACACCAGCGTCGCCTTCGGGCCCCCACCGGGTTCGAATCATCGTCGCCGGCTTCCTTGGCAGCCTTGCGCTGGGCTTGTTGGGGGTATTCATCGCCGAGCGCGCGAATCCGTCCTTTGAGACGGCTGAGGAACTGGAAGCCTTCACGGGTCTTCCGGTCCTGTCCAGCGTTCCTTCGATTCAGACCGCTCCGGAGCGCGCAGGGATGGGGAAGAACAAGCAGCCCGGTAACGAATCGCAGGCCTTTCTGCTCCCTGGCAATTTAACGGCTGAACAAAGCAGGCACTTTCAGGAACAGCGCCTGGCGCCCCTCACCGACCCCGGCTCGGTCGCTGCGCAGCAGTACAGCATTCTGGCGCTCAAAGTGCACCAGTGGATGGCACAGACAGGCGGCAAGACTCTTCTTGTCAGCAGTTCCTCGGGAGCAGAAGGCAAGTCGCTGACAGCCCTGAACCTAAGCCTTGCCCTGGCCGCCATATCTGAGGGCCGGGTTCTTTTGGTGGACGGCGACCTTCGACTGCCGCAGGTACACGAGCGCCTGGGGATGAAGCAGGAGAAAGGTTTCGGCGACCTGCTGGCTCCGCGGGGCGGGGAAATTGACGGTTATATCTCCAGAATCGGGGCCCTTGATGTCCTCCCTGGCGGCATTGACCGAACGAATCCGATCGGCCTGCTTGCCTCCGGCAGGACCCGCGAGATACTCGCTCGCCTGAAGAGCCGGTACGACGTGATTGTCGTGGACAGCCCACCGGTTGTTCCTGTTGCAGACAGCCAGATTCTGGCTGACCTGTGCGATGGAGTTGTGTTTGTGGTACGAGCACGCCAAACGCGGCCCGAACTGTTACTTCGTGCCCTTGAAAGCCTTGGAGCACCCAAGGTGATTGGTCTCGTACTGAACGATGTTGAATTGGGAGCTACGCCTTATGCCTATGCCTATCGGTACTATCAACGACACTACCTGGGCAGAAGCTAGCCCAGCAACCGGGAACCTCTCGCTCCGGGTGCGGCCATTTCTTATGGCACGCCCGCTGCAGGTTGTTCTCGGCGCCGAACTGGCTTTGCTGTGCCTCGCGCTGCTGCACACTGCATGGAAGGGTGCGACGTTTGAAGCGCCCATCATCATCGCCTGCTGCACCCTCTCCCTCTATTTGAAGGCGATGGATGTTTCGATCGTCGGATCCAGCAAGACGCGGTTCTGGAGTGACCTCAGGGAAGCCCTGCTGTGGGGAAGCGGTGCGGCCCTCCTGCTGCTCCTCATATTCCCTGCACTCGGCACCCGAACCGTAGCGGTACTGGTCGGTTTTTTTGCGACCAGCTTGCTGCCGACGGTTCTGAGGCCCATCCTGCGACATCTGACTACCCACAGGCGCCTGGCCGAGAGCATGCTGATTGTTGGTAACGGTAGATTAGCCGAGAAGCTGCATCAGGCGTTGTCAACCAGTGCAGGTTTCGCGGAACAACAACGCACCCGTCGACTCGTGCGCTTTCCGGGAAGCCTGGCGGATTGCGGCCTCACGGGTTTTTCAGACCTCCCCGAATATCTCCAGAGCGAGGGAATCTCTCGCATCATCGTGGCGGAACAGAGTGTACCGAACCGATCCCGGCTGGCAGCTACTCTGGTAGGCCCTCGCCTCGGCGGGTTGGTCGTCAGCGACGCGGTTGACTTCTATGAGCAGTTCTTTGAAAAGATCTGGATTGACGGCCTGAGTTCAGAGTGGTTTGTGTACACCGGCGGCTTCAAGATGTCCAGAATCCGGACATTCTTTAAGCGCTCTTTCGACATTCTGTTCGCCACTGTCCTGCTTGTCCTGGCCGCCCCTTTCCTGTTGCTGGTCGCCCTCGCGATCAAGCTGGAATCCGCTGGTCCCGTCCTGTTCCGGCAGACGCGGGTTGGCCTGGATGGAAAGACCTTCGTCATCTATAAGTTACGCTCTATGCGGCAGGATGCCGAGGGTGACCTGGGACCGGCCTGGGCCAAGGAGATCGATGATCGGGTGACGCGCCTCGGTCGACTGCTGCGGAAACTCCATATTGACGAAATACCCCAGGCGTTCAATGTCCTCCGCGGCGAAATGAGCCTGGTGGGACCCCGCCCGGAACGGCCCTTTTTTGTGGATCGGCTCACACGGGAAATACCTTTCTACAATCTCCGTCACTGTGTCAAACCGGGTGTCACCGGGTTGGCTCAGGTTAAGTATCAGTACGGAGCTTCGGTGGAAGACGCCATCGAAAAACTCCAGTACGATCTCTACTACGCCAAGCACGGCTCGTGTCTCTTCGATATCGGCATCCTTCTGCGGACTCTGGAACTGGTTGTATTCGGCCGGGGCAAGTCGTGAAAACAGTTCGGATCGTCGGCATTGGCGGCGGAACCGGATTGCCCGTACTCCTCGCCGGACTCCGGAAGGGCGCCGGTGTCGATCTGTCGGCGATTGTCAGTGTCTCTGACAACGGAGGGTCCAGCGGTCGCCTCAGCGAGACCTTCGCCATGCCTGCGGTGGGTGACCTGCGCAATTGTATGGTGGCTCTGTCGCGGAGCAATTGCACTCTTGCCGACATATTTCAGCACCGCTTCACCGGAGGCGGATGCCTCGATGGTCACACCGTCGGCAATCTGATTGTGGCCGCGCTCTACCAGAAGCTGGGCAGCCTGACGGAGGCCATTGAAATCGCCAGCCGGCTCTTGCCCACCAGAGGGCGCGCTCTGGCCGCCACGGAAACGCCCTCCACCCTGTGCGCCACATTTCACGACGGAACGGTAGTTCGGGGCGAGTCGCATATCACTGCGGCGGGCCGTTCCATCGCTCGGGTCTGGCTGGAGCCGGAAAGCCCGCCTGCATCCCCTGGGGTGCTGGAAGCGATTGCTTCGGCCGACGCCATCGTGCTGGCACCTGGAAGCCTGTATACAAGTTTGATTCCGAATCTGCTGGTGGCGGGAATCGCCGAGGCCATTCGCCGGTCCGGCGCAGTCAGGATTCTCGTCTGCAATCTGATGACGCAACCCGGCGAGACGGATGGATTTTCCGCCTCTGACCATCTCCGCGTGGTATCCGATTGCCTCGGTCGCAGCGTAGTGCAGTATTGCGTGGTCAATTCCCCGGACGCGCCGCGCAAATACGCGAGCCCCGCGTCCCCGGATGGACCGAAGCCAGTGGAGTGCGACCTCGCCGTTATTCGCTCTCTGGATGCGGTTCCAGTTGAGGCTGACCTGCTGACTCAGCACGGCGGCCATATACGCCATCACTCGGACCGGCTCGGCCGTCTGGTGGTGAAGCTTGTCCGGGTCAAGAGCAGCCAATCCGCACCATACAAAGAAAATCTTCAGGAAGTGTGTTCGAATGCCTAAAATAATCTCCGGTTATTCAGTCAGTAACAGCGTCGCCATGTTGTTGTTCCCGGCGATCTGTGTGGTTCTCTCGCCTTCCGTGGCCTGGTCGCAGGTGACGATCAGCACCTTCGCGGGCAACGGTGCCACAACGTACTCGGGCGATGGCGGAATGGCCAATGTGACGGCGCTCAACCATCCCAGGGGGATAGCTGTCGGCGCCACGGGCCAGTTGTATATTGCCGACGTCGATAACTTCCGTGTGCGGGCTGTGAACCCTGCCGGCGTGATCTTCACGGTGGCGGGCACCGGAGTTCTGGGTGCCGCCGGAGATGGTGGCTCCGCCCTGGCAGCAACCTTCAGCGACATCAACGGCCTGACGCTGGATTCCGCAGGCAATCTTTATGTTGCCGACTCGGGCAACCGGCGTATCCGCAAGGTGACTCCGGCCGGAACCGTGACCACGGTAGCGGGCACAGGCATACAAGGCTTTTCCGGCGATGGCGGTCTGGCGACAGATGCCACGCTGAACCGACCGTCATCGGTAGTTGTGGACCCGTCCGGCAATATCTATTTCTCAGATAGTTCTAATCAGCGCATTCGCCGCGTCGCCCCGGACGGCACGATCACGACCATCGCAGGTAATGGTCTGGAAGGATTCTCCGGAGACGGGAATCTTGCCACAGGCGCCACGATGAGCTTCCCCCTGGGCCTTGCCAGGGACCAGGTTGGCAACCTCTACTTCACCGATGGCAACAACAATCGTGTTCGCCGAATTACTCCGGCAGGGATTATCTCGACGGTCGCTGGAGATGGTAAGGGGCGTTTCGCCGGTGACGGCGGACTTGCCACACTCGCGTCGTTAAATATTCCGTCAGACCTTGCCATTGATTTTGCGGGCAATCTCTATATCGCCGACGCCGGGAATAATCGCGTGCGCAGAGTGGATCCCGCTGGCATCATCACTACGGTAGCCGGCACCGGAACCGACGGGTTCTCGGGCGATGGCGGCCTGGCCGCTTCCGCGATGTTGAACTTCCCCTGGGCTGTGACAGTGGACAATTCCGGGAGCGTCTACATCGCGGACCGCGTGAACAGCCGTATCCGAAGGGTCTCAGGCCCACCTCTCGCGGCACCCGGGTTGCCGGAGGGTGCGGTCGTCAGCAGCGCGAGTTTCGCGAAGAACTCTCCAATTGCTCCGGGCGGAATTGTAACTATTTTCGGGTCGGATTTCTCGACAGCCGCAGCGAGCGCCTACGCCATTCCGCTGCCTGCCGTCATTGGCGAGACCAGCGTGACCTTCAATGGAATCGCCGCACCGCTCTACTATGTGTCGGCCGGTCAGATTAACGCCCAGGTTCCGTTCGAACTCGGCCCCGGTATCGCCTCGCTTCAGGTAGTTCGCGGCGCGACGAAGAGTTCCGTGAGCACCATAACGGTGGCTGCTGTTTCGCCGGGCATTTTCATAGTCGACCAGGCTGCGAGCCAGGGTGCGATTGTGCATGCCGACTATTCCCTCGTCAGTGTTACGAATCCCGCGCGAGCCGGCGAATCGCTGGCGATATTCTGTACCGGCCTGGGGGCGGTAAAACTTCCGGTTCGGTCCGGAGCACCCGCTCCGGCGAGCCAGTTGGCGGAGACACAACTCGTCCCGATCGTCACCTTGGGTGGCCTCAATGCCGCGGTGTCCTTCTCAGGTCTGACGCCTGGCCTGGTGGGCTTGTATCAGGTTAATGTGTCGGTCCCTGCCGGACTCCCGCCCGGGAACGTCGTGCTCCAGGTTGTCGCCGGGGGAGTCTCCAGCAACACCGCTACGGTAGCCGTGTCGCGCTGAGGCGAATAACCTGAATATGGCAATAATCGTCTTTTGGATCTCGCTGGTGTTCGTGGGATATGTCTTCCTGGGCTATCCCCTCGTGCTGTTCGTTTGGCGCGCATGCGCCCGCCGCCCGGTCCTGAAGAAAGCCTGCGAGCCGACCGTCAGCCTGGTAATCTCCATGCACAACGAGGCGCGCAACGTCCCTGCAAAGATGCGGAACTGCGGCGAACTGGACTACCCTGCGGATCGGCTGCAGGTGATTGTCTCGCTCGACGCATCCACCGACTCCACTCTCACACTGTTAAAGGAATTCGGGCCGCAACGACTACAAATTGTCTCTTCTTCTATTCGTGGCGGCAAGGCGGTGGCCGTCAACCGGGGGGTAGCCGCAGCGACTGGTGAAATCGTTGTCTTTGGCGACGCCGGGCAGCGCCTGGAGCCCAATGCTGTTCGCGAACTTGTGGCAAATTTCGCCGATGAACGAGTCGGTGCCGTCTCTGGTGCCCTGATTTTGCTCGACGAACACGGTCACGAATCCGCAGCCGGAGCAGGCGCTTACTGGCGCTATGAGAAGGCTCTGCGCGGGATGGAGAGCGATATCCATTCAGTCCCGGGCACCACCGGCGCGATTTATGCCATCCGCCGCTCGCTGTTTGAACCACTGCCCACCGACACGATCCTCGATGACGTTGCTGTGCCGATGCGGATCGTGCTGCAAGGATATCGAGTGATCCTGGATACGTCGGCACGGGCCTACGACGCCGTCACCGACGCCGGGGAAGGCGAGTACCGCAGGAAGACACGCACGTCCGCCGGCAATTACCAACTGTTGGCTGAAATGCCCGAATTGCTTTCCTGGGTGCGAAATCCCATCTTTGTGCAATTCGTTTCCCACAAGGTGGGTCGGTTACTGGCTCCGTTCGGCCTGACGGCGCTGTTCATGTCCAATCTCTTCCTTCCGCACGGAATTTACCTGCCAGTCCTGATCGCTCAATTGTTCTTCTACGGGATGGCGGCAACCGGGCCCCTGATTACGTTCCGTCCGGCTCTTCTTCCCTACACGTTCGTGGTCATGAACCGGGCGGCCCTGGCCGGCCTGCTCCAGTTTGCGCAGGGGACCACCGCGATCTGGAATCCGGATCGGGCGAGGCGGAACCTGGGATGACGGTTGAAGCTGCAACTTTTATCGCCCGGGCGCAGAACCAGTCACCGGGTGCCGTTCGCACCGAGACCATTTCCTCCTGGCAGGCATTCCTGGACCTTGAGCCGACCTGGAGACTGGCGCTGCAGGCTGCGGCGGTGGATCATCCCTTCCTGGAACACTGCTGGATAAAGAGCTGGTGGGAGGCCTTTGGCGGGAGCGATAAGCTGCACATTGTCGTCGTCAGGGAGCGCGATGAGATTCTCGCGATTGCGCCTCTGATTCGTACCACGATCACGATGTTCGGAATGCGCGTACGCCGCATCGGCTTCTTCTACAACTCGCATGTTCCGCGCGCCGGTTTCATCATCGTCAGGCGGCCTGAAGTGGCGTGCCGGGCAATCCTCGATCACTTACTCGCGGAACGGGCTACATGGGACATGCTGCAACTATGCCAGTTACCCCTTGGATCTCCTACGCTGGCGACCATGCGGGAACTGTCGCGCGAAGCAGGCCTCCCTTACGGGATCTGGCTCTCCGGGGCGTCACCATACGTTTCTCTAACCGGGGGGTGGCGCCAGTATTACGAGAGTCTCGCAACGAAACACCGATCCAATCTCCGCAATCGGTTCAAGCGACTAAACCTGCCTGGGGCGGTTTCCCTGGAAACCGTGAAGGACGCGACACCGGAGGCGCTAAGGGAGGGGCTTCAACTGGAGGCGGCCGCCTGGAAGGGGGGCGCAGGTACAGCGATTTCCCAGGATCCCCAGGTCCGTTTGTTTTATGAAAACTTCGCGCTGCGCGCCGCGGAAAAACAGTGGCTGCAGCTCAATTTTCTGCGGGCAGGCGGACAGCGGATCGCCTTCGACTATTCATTGAACTACAACAACCGGACGTTTCTCCTGAAGCTCGGCTACGATCCGGCGTTCTCCTCATTCTCACCTTCCAACCTGCTGCTCTCCATGACGCTGGAGCGAGCGTTCGAACAGGGCCAGGCAGACTACGACTTTCTGGGGGAACAAGCCGACTGGAAGAGCTGTTGGGCCCGGGACTCCAAGCCGAACTACTGGCTGTATATCTTTGCGAGTACGTCTAAGGGGCGCTGGCTGCACTTCTTGAAATTTCTCATCATTCCAAAACTCCGGCGTCTGGCTGTTGAGGTACGAACCCTGGTCGCACGATCACGGAAGGTGGCAAAGATCTGATGTACGTCTCTTCATGGCCAGGCCTCACTCTTCGGGATGTTATCCCTCGTCAGTCCCGGAGTGTCCCCGTGCCTTATCCGATGGACGCGTCCCTGGTAACCTCCTGCCTCGTCGCGCGCAGCGGAATCTATCACCTGTTCCGTGCCCTGCAGCTCAAGCCAGGCGAAACCGTCCTTGCTCCGGATTATTACAGCGGTAATGAAGTCGCTGCGATCCATGCAGCAGGCGCAACCATCGCGTACTATCCAATCAAGCTCAATCTGGAACCCGACATGGACGCCCTCTCGCGCCTGGTTGCCCGTCTGGAGCCGCGCGTGATCTACGTCATCCACTATCTGGGTTGGCCTCAGCCCATGGCCGAAATTCAGGCTCTGTGCCGGAAAAGTGGCAGCATCCTCGTGGAGGATTGCGCCCTGTCTCTGCTGAGTGAGCAGAACGGCAGACGCCTGGGCTCCACTGGGGACTACTCAGTCTTTTGCCTTTACAAAACCCTGCCTGTGCCTAATGGCGGCCTGCTGGTTCAAAACAACGCATCCCTGCCGGAGCTGCGCGACCTGAAGCTGGAGCCCGGCCCTTCGGTCACTGCCACGGGCCGCACACTGGAGCTCGCTTTCGAGGCACTTCGCTCTCGCGCGAACGGCGCAGGGAAAGCCTTGTTTGCCGTCAAGCAAACCATTGGGCGGATGTTACGGTCGGCCAGTGTTCGCCACGTCCCTGTTGGCGATATTGGCTGGGACCTCGCGAATGTCAACATCGCCATGTCTTCGTTCAGCAACTACATAATGCGTTCCCTCGACTACGAACAAATTCGCCAAAGACGGCGGGACAATTTTAAGCTGCTGCAGAGCAAGCTGGCAGGGAAGGTTCGGATGCTCCGGGAGGATCTCGAAGAAGGTGTATGCCCACTGTTTTTCCCGATATTGGTGCAGGATAAGCGTGCCACCGCAATTGAGTTGCGGCAGCGGGACATAGGCGCAGTGGAGTTTTGGAACGACCCGCAGGACAACCCTGCCATTGGTGCCAGCGCTCGTCATATGAGAGCGCACGTGCTGGAATTGCCGATCCACCAGGATGTCACTCCGGACCAGATAGAGTACATCGCAAGCCAGGTGCTGCATCTCAATCCGGAGCCCGCACGATGCTAGCCGAGCCAGCCAGGGGCGCATTGCCCTGCACCGTGGAAGTGGTCGGCGATACAGCCGCCTTTGGAGCCTTGCAGCAGGAGTGGGATGAGCTTCTGCAGGCGAGCGATTCCGCCTGTGTGTTCCTCACCTGGGAATGGCTGTACACATGGTGGAAGCACCTGGCTGAGAGCCAGCGCCTTTGCATCCTTGTGGTTCGCCGGGGAAATGAACTGGTCGGAGTCGCCCCGTTAGGGGTCCGCGCACGAGATCTGTCTCGCGCGATTCCTTTTCCGGCACTCGAGTTTCTGGGCAGCGGCTACGCCGGTTCCGATTACCTGGACATCATTGCCAGAAAGAGTTGCACCGCGGACGCCTGTCATGCAATCAGCTCATATCTTGCCAACGTGCAACTGCCCCTCAAATGGACAAATCTGAGGCACGGCCAGGCCCTCGCCCCGCTGGTGATCGCAGGCCTGGCTGGAAAGGGTTGGACCTCCGAAGACGCGAAAACCAACGTGTGCCCCTTCATTCCTTTGGCGGGAGCTACGTGGGAGTCGTACCTCGCTTCGCTGGGCTCTGAGCACCGGTACAACTTCAATCGAAAATTACGGAACCTGCATCGGAAACACGAAGTAACCTTTGAGCAGGTCCGCACCGAAGAGCAATGCCGCGAAGTGATTGACGTGTTGATCGCGCAACACAATCTTCGCTGGGTGGGGCGTGGCGGTTCCAATGCCTTTCATACAGAGGCGCTGGTAGCTTTTCACCGGGAGTGGGCACAACTCGCACTGCAACGTGGCTGGCTGCGGTTGTATGTTCTGCGACTCAACGGTAAGCCCGCCGCTTGCCTCTATGGCTTCCTCTACCGCGACAGCTTTAGCTTTTATCAGTCAAGCTTCGACGTCGCCTACACCCAAAGCAGCGTCGGCCTGATCGCGATGGGGTTGGCCATTCGGAGCGCGGTTGAAGAAGGGGCGCATGAGTACGACCTGCTGCACGGTGACGAAGCTTACAAGTCACATTGGTCCAGCCATAGCCGGGACCTGGGGAGGGTGGAAGCTTATCCGCCCGGTGCGGCGGGGACGCTGTGCCGCCTTTCCATGTCGTTCGGGAGAAGTGCCCGCGCGCTCGCGTCCAGGGTAGCTCTCCCGGGAAAAGCCGCATGATGCGAACCTGGATAAAGTCGAGCGCCGCGAATGCCCTGTACGGCACCGGGCTGGACAGGTTGGTAGGTACTCTCTCCGGAGGTCGGCGGACACCGCTTGTGATTGGCTATCACAGGGTGGTGGAGGACTTTGCGGCTACCGCGAAGACCTGTATTCCATCTTTGCTCATAAGCGGGCGGATGCTGCAGCTGCATCTGGAATGGATCGGGCGGCGATACCGGTTCGTTGACCTGGACGAACTGGGAGCACTGGTGGAATCCGGCAGCCCAATGCAGCAACAGGTTGCAGCCATCACCTTCGATGACGGCTACGAAGACTTCCACGATGTGGCACTCCCCATCCTGCGAAAAACAGGCGTGCCCGCGGCTCTCTTCGTGGTCTCCGATCTGGTGGGGACAACACGCGCCCAAATCCACGACCAACTCTATTTCCTGCTGACAGGCAGGCACGGACGGCCCTGTCCCGACGCGGGCGCGGCCCTGCCCGATATTACTGGCATGACACCTTATCAGGCCGTACGCGCACTGGTGGAAGGTACTTCCATCGAGACCCTGCAACAACTGATTGCGGTGCTGGAATCGGAGACCTCCATCCCGGAAACAGCTCTGGGCAGGACGGTCACCTGGGAGATGCTGGCTCGACTCCAGCGCGCCGGCGTTATCATCGGCTCCCATACAAAGTCCCACATCGTTATGACGAACGAGAAGCCCCGGCGCGTTCTGGAAGAAGCCGTGGACTCCCGCGTGGATCTCGAACAGCGACTCGACGTGGCGGTCCGGCACTTTGCGTACCCCAGCGGGGTGTTTGACGCGACCTCGGTGAATGCTGTTGCCGTCGCCGGGTACAGCTTTGGATACACCAGTTGCACGCACAGGAGTACTCGGTATCCCCTGCTGACCATACCTCGAACTCTCCTCTGGGAACACTCCTGTGTCGATTCTAACCGCACTTTTTCGGGCCCGATTCTGAGCTGTCACGTCAATGGCGCATTTGGCCTTGTTGCGGGTTGCGGGCAAGCGCATGGCAGCGCCCGGGCGAGAGTGGGTAGCCGAACCGGATTTGCCGCCGCCTGGCAACCAGGACAGGCCGATGATGAATAGCGCGCTTGCCCAATCGCGACCTCGTTTACGCCCCCGGCATCTCAACGTCCCAGCCGAGACGAGGCTGTCTGCCTCCTATTGGCTCCTGCTCGCATTCCTGCTGTTGCTTTATGCCAATACCCCATTTCTGGTGCCGGCTGCGGAAGTCCTGAGACCAGCCAAAGTGGTGGCTGGCCTGGCGCTGGTCGCCCTGCTTGGCGAAGCGATGTTCGGAAGCAGGATCCTTCGGTTTGCCTGGCCAGAGGGGGGCCTCCTGGTTGCGTTTGTGGCTGCGGCCGCAATGTCCTGCCTAACGGCACTATGGCCCGGTTATGCAGTGGAAGGCGTTTCCGATCTGGCCAAGATGGCCCTGGTCTATTTCTTCATCGCCAATTGTGCCAACAGCGAGCGCGGTCTGCGCGGGGTGATGTGGGTCATGGTCATCGGCGGGTTGTTTCCCGCGGCCGGGACGCTGAAGAACTATTTCTCGGGAAATCTCGACGAGGGCAGAGCCGCCTGGGTCGGGATCTTCGCCAATCCGAACGAAGTTGCCTATGCTCTCGTGATTCTCGTGCCGCTGGCCGCCTGGCTTGCCGCGCCGCGCCGCTGGGGCCTCAGGTTGCTGCTCCTGGCGATTGTACTGCTCTATATCGCCGCAATCTTCGTCACGTTCTCCAGAGGCGGGTTGCTCGGCCTCGTCGCGGTGATCGCACTGTGCGCCTGGAGAAACAAAAACCGATGGCTGCAGGCGGCGCTGGTGCTTGCCCTCCTGGGCGGCCTGTTGTTTGCCGGCCGATTCTGGACGCGGGACGAGGGCTTCTCGCAATTGTCCAGTGACGTGACCGTGGGGCAACGTCTGGCCACTTCGGTGGCTGGCTTCAACATGTTTCTCGACCATCCATTGCTCGGCGTCGGCTTCCGCTGTTCGGTGATTGCATGGCCGCTGTATGCGCCGTCTGGTCTCCAGTCCAGGAACGCCCTGGTCACCCACAACACCTTCATCCAGGTGCTGAGCGAGACGGGGGCTGTTGGCTTCGTGCCCTTCATGCTGCTGATCGCGATCAGCCTCTATCGGATGCGCAGACTCGCGCTTCAACCGGCAACAGCCGGGATGGGCGCGGCCGTCGAAGTTGCAATTTGGGGTTTGGTAGTCTGCGGTCTCTCCGGAGGGTATGTGCTGACCTGGTTCCCGTACCTCCTGTTCGGACTGGCGGGGGCCGCCACAAGGGTTCCTAAGGTGACCGAATGACCGCCGTTGGTCAAAGTACACCCATCAGACCACGCCCGGTATTCGGACCTGTCCTGTGCCTCATGCTGGGCCGGACACTGGCTTTCGCCGCAACCTTCTTCATTCCCGTGGTTCTGGCGAGGGTCTTTGATCCCTCCAGGTTTGCCACGTACAAGCAGCTGTTCCTGATCCATTCCACCGTCTATCTGATTGCGCAGGTGGGCATGGCGACCAGCCTGTACTATTTCCTTCCGCGCGCTCCACACAGCGCTGGTCGCTACGTTGCAAATGCAGTAATGTTTCTTGGCGTGACAGGTCTGCTTGGCCTCGGTGCGCTGGAACTGGCGAGACCGCACCTGGCTCTATGGCTGAACAATTCCGAGCTAGCGCACTATATCCGCTGGATAGGCCTGTACCTTTTTCTGATGATGCCTTCCGCAGCGCTCGAGATCATCCTGATCGCGCGCGGACAATACATGTGGGCTTCCGCGTCGTATCTTCTGTCCGACCTGGCTCGTGCGGCAGCTTCGATTCTGCCGGTATTGCTGTTCCACCAGCTGGACGGCCTTCTAAAGGGCCTGGTGCTGGTGGCATTCGTGCGTGCCGTTGTCGCGCTCTGCTACTTCAAGCTGGAGTTTCGCAGGGAATTCTGTCTGGACATAAGCCTGCTGCGGACCCAACTCGCTTATGCGCTCCCATTCGCGCTGTCGGTATTAGTGGAGATCGTGCAAGGTAACCTTCCGCAGTACGTGGTGGCATGGGTCTCCAGTCCGGCCACATTTGCGATCTTCGCAGTTGGCTGCCTCTCGGTCCCCCTTGTGGATTTCGCGGCGTCTCCCACCAGCGACGTCATGATGGTGAGAATGCAGGAGTCCCTCTCGGCGGGCCGAGCGAAGGAAGTCCTCGAAACATGGCACGAAACCACACGGAAGCTCGCACTGCTGTTCTTCCCATTGGCCGCCCTGGTCGTCATTGCAGCACGCGAAATCATCGTTCTTCTCTACACTGCGAAATACTCCGCCGCAGTGCCCATTTTCATGGTCTGGTCGATGATGATCCCGCTGGCAACCCTGCAGGTAGACGGCGTGCTCCGCGTGTTTGCCCGCACCAGACGTCTTCTAATCCTGAACCTAATGCGCCTCGCCATCATCGCGGGCCTGATCCAGTGGTCGGTTGCGGCGTTTTCCATGACCGGTCCGGTCCTGGTAATTCTCCTGGCGACACTTGCGTTCAAGACTGTGGCGCTCCTGTCCATGAGGGACCTGCTACAGGTCCGCGCTCACGGCTTGTTGCCCTGGCGCAATCTGGCCACTGTGGCCGCAGCAGCGGCGGCAGCGGGCGGTTTTGCTTTGGCCGTCAAAGTGCTTCTCACTATCTCGATATTCCCGTTGCTGTGCATCGTTTCCGCAGTCTATGTTGCCGCTTACGCATTGTTGGTCTGGCATCTGAATCTTCTGAGCGCCGGTGAGCGTTCGGCGCTTGCGGACATGGTGCGAAAAGCCCGGGGAGGTATTGGCAGCGTTTTGGAATACGGGAAAGGATAACGAGACCGCGACCTATGTGTGGCATTGCCGGTATTGTCAGCCTCGAAGGCCAACCAGTTCACGAACGCGAAATTCGGGACATGTGCGCCACGATCGTGCATCGCGGCCCCGACGATGACGGCTTTTACTGCGCGGCGGGGGTCGGCCTCGGGATGCGGCGGCTGAGTATCATCGGCCTCAGTTCCGGCCACCAGCCCGTACATAATGAGGACGGTTCGATTTGGGTCGTCTTCAACGGCGAGATCTATAACTTTCAGGAGTTGCGGCGGCAACTGGAAGGCCGCGGTCACGTCTTCTACACACAGACGGACACCGAGGTCATCGTCCACCTCTACGAAGAATACGGCAAACGCTGCGTGGAGCATCTGCGGGGCATGTTCGCTTTCGCCCTTTGGGACAGCGTACTCCAGCGGTTACTAATCGCACGCGACCGGCTCGGGATCAAGCCACTGTACTTCGGTCGAGTGGGAGGCAGGTTGTTATTTGCCTCTGAGTTGAAGTCCATTCTGGAACTTCCGGAAGTGGAGAGGAACCTCAACTGGAGCGCCGTCGCGCACCTCTTCACGTTTCTCACTACGCCGCCTGACGAATCGATCATAGAAGGTATTCACAAGCTGGAACCGGCGCACCTGCTTATCGCTGAGCCGGGTCGACCGCTGGCGATTGAGCGTTACTGGAAGGTAACATTCACTCCGGAATTTGGGCGGGGAGAGGGTTACTTTGTCAACGGCGTGCGAGAGCTGCTCGAAGAATCCGTCCGGCTTCATATGGTCAGCGATGTCCCCGTGGGAGCCTTTCTCAGTGGAGGTCTCGATTCAAGCGCCGTGGTTGCCACCGCGGCCGCTCTGAGTCGCGACCCGCTGCAGACATTCTCTATCGGCTTCAAAGAACCGGACTACAACGAACTTGGCTACGCCCGAACAGTGGCTGAACAATTCGGAGCCAGCCATCATGAGCTGACTCTCGGGCCGGACTCGCTCGATCAACTCTCCGACCTCGCCTGGCACCTCGACGAGCCTTTCGGCGACTGTTCCGCTATTCCCACCTGGATGGTTTCGAAGTTGGCGGCAAAAAGCGTAAAAGTCGTGTTGTCGGGAGACGGCGGCGATGAGTTGTTCGGAGGCTACGACAAGTACGTCGTCGAGCAGCGGGAAAGACGTACGGGTTTTCTGCCTGGACCCGCCCGAAGCGCGCTCGGGGCTATCAGCCGCGCGATGCCCGAGGGCATGCGAGGCCGGAATTTCCTGCGGCATCACTCCCTCCCGGCGGCGGAGCGTTATCTTGATGCCTCCACGCTGTTCCGGCACGAAGACATGTTGCGCCTGTTCCAGCCGGAGTTCGCGGCACAGCTCTCGTCCCTTCCGCCATCGCGCCAAAGGCTCGCAGCTCTCGACTCGAGCGGTGCCTGGCTTTCCAACCTGCAGGAACTGGACATCAACAACTACCTGCCACTCGACATTCTCACCAAGGTTGACCGAATGAGCATGGCCCACTCCATCGAAACTCGTGTGCCGTTGCTCGATCACAAGCTGGTGGAGTTTGCCGCGACCATCCCTGCCGAGATGCACCTGCGTGGCGGTGCCACCAAGTACATACTCAAACGCGCCATGAGAGGAATCCTGCCCGACGAGATCATCGACCGGCCAAAGAAGGGCTTTGCGATTCCTCTGGGCTACTGGTTCCGTGGCAAGCTTGGCCCCTATGTGCGCGATCTGCTGTTAGGAGAGCAAGGGCGGCGGCGTGGCTTGTTCAACCTTCCCTACATTGAGTCACTGGTCCAGCAACACGAGCGCGGAAAGAATCTCGACCTCCAGCTCTGGACCCTCATCTCTTTCGAACTCTGGGCGAGGACTTTTCTGGATGGCCACACCCGGGAACACGGGCGCATCAGTAAACAGGAATGTGCGGCAGCGTGAGTCATGCCTGAGCGTCAGCCAATAAAATCGAGCCCTCCCCGAATTCGTCTGCTGAAGATACTGACAAGCTTTCAAATCGGCGGAACGGAGCGGCAGGTGACAAACCTGGCACTCGGTCTCAATGCCTCTCGATTCGACCTGCACCTGGCATGCCTGCGCAATTTCGGCGAACTGCTGCAGGACGTGATGCAGCTCCGCGTTCCACGTCCCGTATTCAATATCGGACGACTCTACGCCCCCAGAACCTTGTGGCAGGCGATCCGGCTCGTCCGCTATATTCGCCGAAATGAGATTCAGATCGTCCATACGTACGGCTTCTATCCCAATGTGTTCGCTGTTCCCGCGGCACGACTCGCGGGAGCCGGCGTTATCGTAGCGTCCATCAGAGACCGCGGCGACATTCTGACTCCGATGCAGCGCTGGATCCAGAAACTGGTTTGCCGACTGGCGCATTGCGTCCTCGTCAATGCAGAGGCAATTCGCGACACCCTGGTCGGACAAGGTTATGCACCCGGGAAGATCATCGTCATCCGCAACGGCATCGTGCTGTCGAAATACGCGGGCACGGAGCGAGGAGAGTCACTGCGCCAGTCCCTGGGCTTATCCCCAACGGCTCCGCTTATCTTCGTGTTCTCTCGGCTGAATCCGATGAAGGGCCTGGACTATTTCCTCGAAGCCGCCGCCTTGCTCAAAGCCAGCTTCCCGGAAGTGCGTTTCCTGATTGTTGGCGATGGTGCCGGACGCGCCGAACTAGAAGCTCTTTCCGCGCGTCTCGGGCTACAGCAGCAGGTCACCTTCACAGGCTTCCGCACCGATGTCCCCGACCTGCTTCGTGAGGCTGCCGTTTCAGTGCTCCCGTCACTCAGCGAGGGCCTCTCCAATTCACTCCTGGAATCGATGGCTTCCGGTGTCCCGGTGATTGCCGCACGAGTGGGTGGCAATCCCGAGATTATTGAAGACAACGTTTCGGGGTTGCTCGTCCCAACACATGACTCCGCCGCTCTGGCCGAAGCTATCTCCAGCCTGTTGCTCGACCCCCAACTGGCCGTGCGTCTCGGTGAAGCCGGACGCCTGCGGGTAGCCCGCGTCTTCTCAATCGAACGCTCGATAGATGAAGTCGAGGGCCTGTATTCGCGGCTGGTGGGAGCTCCGGCGGCAGCATGACGCGACGCATCAAAAATCTGCTCATCGGCCCGTATCCACCTCCCCACGGTGGAATATCCGTTCACATGTCCGGCCTTCACCGGCGCTCCGTCAAAGCGGGCATCACCTGCAGGATTCTCGATACCTCCCGGATTCACAGCCGCGTATGGTTTGCGATCCAACTGGCTTCGTTTGCGGCGCGAGGCTGGACCTTGCATCTCCACACGAATGGGCACAACCCCAACAGTTGGCTGCTGGCTCTGCTCGGAGGCATGGCGGGAACCTGGAAGAGGGGAAGTACGTTGACCCTCCACTCCGGCATGATGCCTGGCTATCTGCGCAGCTGCCCGGTCTGGCGAATGAAGCTGGCTGGCTTCACGTGTCGCCTGTATTCAACGGTCATCTGCGTTGGTCCGGAACTCAGGGACGCCGCGCTTCAGCTCGGTATGCCGGCGGAACATACCCGGGTGGCACCTGCGTTTGTCAATGAAGGCAGTGCGGATTCATCCATCGATCAGCAGCTATGTGAATGGATCTCGCAGCATCGGCCCCTGCTCTCCTCCGCGTTGTTCTTTCGGCCGGAATATGGTTTCGAACTCCTGCTCAATGCCGTGCGCCGACTCCGCAGCGAACATCCGGCGCTCGGCTGCCTGGTGATGGGAAGCGGCGAGCAGTTCAATCAGGCTGCCCACCTGGTTCGCGAAGCCGGGCTCGAAAACGATGTCCTGCTGCTCGGTGACGTGAGCCACGGAACATGCCTGGCCCTTATTGCCCGTAGCGATGTTTTCGTTCGTCCGACCTTCGAGGATGGTGATTCGATTTCCGTCCGGGAAGCTCTCGCACTGGGTGTGCCAGTAGTCGCCAGTCGTGTGGGCTCAAGACCGCCAGGCACCATCCTTTTTGATCCCGGCGACCTCGAAGATTTGATCACCCGAATCGCAGTTGCATGGGAGACCTGTGTCCCGGCTTAGTGTGGCATCTGACCCTCGCGTCTCACGAATGCGGATGGCCGCAGTCCGGGAGAAGCTTATCCGCCTCAGCACCATGAGTCCCGGCGAAGTAGCTCACCGTGTTCGGGAGAACGGATATTCACAGCTCGAACGCTTTGGCCTGGCGGCACCCTGGCCGCGGCCGCCGGGTGGGCGGGACTTCAAACGGTACCTCGGGGACTTGCCTGCAAAACGCTTTTACCGGGGCTCTCGGGAAGGCGTCCCGTTCATCGCACAGCACTTCCCGCAGTGGCTTGACCGCGCAGTCCGCCAGGGGGATGCGCTCCTGCGGCGCGACATTCAGTTGCTCCACTTCGAACCCATCACTTTGGCCCAACCGATTGACTGGCATCGCGACCCGGTTACCGGATCCCTCTGGGAGCGGCAGTTCTATACAACCTACAGCCCCGAGCACGACCCCGCGTCCCGCGATTCAAAGATCATTCACGAGCTGAACCGTCATCAACATTTGCCGCGGCTCGCGAAGGCCTACCTGCTTTCCGGGGACGAGCGTTACGCCGCCGAAGCAGTCAGCCAACTGGAAAGCTGGATCGAGCAGAACCCGCCTGGCGTCGGTATCAACTGGCAGTCCAGCCTGGAAATCGCCGTTCGTACAACTTCCTGGCTGTGGACAATCTTCTTGTTACTCCCTTCACGTTCTTTCGGAGACGAGGTTGCGCAGAAGATCGGCGATTCTCTTTTTGCACAACTGGAGCACGTCTACCGGCACACCTCCCGGTTCAGCAGTCCGAACACTCACCTGCTGGGAGAAGCTGCCGCGCTCTTCATCGGAGGCCTTGTTTTTCAGGACCACCCAAGGGCTGCCGAATGGATGCGGTGCGGCGCGGCGGTGCTGGTGAAAGAATCAAACCAACAGGTTCTGGACGACGGTGTGCACGCAGAACTGTCCTCGTACTATCACTGTTACGCCCTGGATTTCTATCTCCAGGCCCTTGCGCTCGCGGAGCAAAACCACTTTCCGTTGCCGGTCAGCGTGCAAATGCAGACGCAGCACATGGTCAACTTTCTGATGCATCTCCGGACGCCTGGCGGAGACGTTCCTTTGATGGGAGACGACGATGGTGGCCGGGCCCTGGCGCTCGAACAAACCACGTACCATTCCTTCCACGATGCCCTCTGTCTTGGTGCCGTGCTTTTCCAGCGCCCCGATTTCAAGCACTGCGCCGGCGGCTTTTGCGAGGAAACACTCTGGCTCCTCGGCCAGGATGCATACCGGCAATACGAACTGCTGGGCGGGCAGTTCCCGGTCTCGACGCAGGCGATTTTCCCGAATTCCGGCTGCACCATTCAACGCACGGAGTGGGGCACGTCCGGCAGCCAGCTCCTCTTCGATTCGGGCGGTCTCGGGATGCTGACCGGTGGTCACTCGCACGCGGACGCTCTCTCGGTGATTCTGACAAGCGGCGACAAACAACTGTTGATCGACCCCGGAACCAGCGTCTATAACGGGTCCCCGAAATGGCGCAGCTTCTTCCGCTCTACGCGGGCGCACAATACGGTCACCATTGACGACCAGGATCAGGCTGAGGTCGGTGGAACTTTTCGATGGAAAACCGGAATCTGCACCCGGACCAACCGGGATGCTTCTCTTCCGCCGGAATATCTGGAGGCCGAACACGACGGCTACCAGCGACTCGCAGAGGGAGTGACCCATCGCCGCCGCGTGCTCCACATTCCCGGAGAGTATTGGATTCTGGCGGACGATTTCACAGGCAGCGGAGCCCACAGCTTTGAGTTCAACTATCACTTTGGAGAACAGGTCGAGCCGGTGCTGACCTGCCCTGCAGAGACCGATGTGGAGATCAGGGCACCGGGCTTATTTCTCGGGATGTACTCCTCGCGCCCCATCGCCGCGCAGTTGAGAAAAGGTCAGACCGCACCCATCGCCGGGTGGAGGTCGCACGGTTACGGCCATCGGCAGCCAGTGCACTCTTTGTCCGCGACGATACAGGGGTATGCGGGGAAACCTCTCCCTGGCGAGACAGCGCCGGCGGCACTGACCCTTCTGCTGCCATGTGACACCAGCCCCGTCGTCGATCGCCTGAGTGTCGATTCCGGTGACGGAATCGCGTGCGCCTATCGCCATGGGCGATTCACCGATTTGGCAGTGTTCCCGACCGGGACATCCGAAGTGCGGGTAGCCGGCTTTCAGATGCAGGGCGAGTTCTTCTGGCTGCGACTCGAAGGCCATCTCGTTCGGAGGTCCCTCGCGATCCGCGGAAGCATGCGCCGCGCCAATAGTTTTCTGGAGGAAACGGTATGTGTGCCATTTGCGGCATCGTAAACTTCGATCCATCCGACCTCGTTGACCGGACGCTCATCGAGCGGATGGCACGCACCCTTGTCCATCGGGGACCCGACGACGAAGGCTTCCTGGTCGATGGACAGGCCGGTCTGGGCTTCCGTCGCCTCAGCATCATCGATCTGAGTGGTGGTCACCAACCCATTTTTAATGAGGATAACTCCGCCGCAATCGTATTCAACGGCGAGATTTACAACTACCGGGATCTTGCGGCAGAACTGACAAGCGCGGGACATGTCTTCCGGACCAGATCCGACACGGAGACTATTCTCCACGCCTACGATGAATTCGGCGACGAGTGCGTCCAGCATCTGAGAGGTATGTTTGGCTTCGCAATCTGGGATCGCAGATTACGAAGACTCCTCCTCGCCCGGGACCGGATGGGAGTGAAGCCGCTCTACTATTACCGCAACTCGCGCTTTCTGGCGTTCGCCTCGGAGATTAAGGCACTGCTGGAAATTCCCGGAGTTCCGCATGAAGTGGATCAGGAGGCCTTTGATCAGTACCTCTCCATTCGCTACGTGCCTGGTCCGCGAACGATGTTCAAAGGTATCTTCCGGTTGCAGCCGGGCCATACCCTCGTTGCCGATGGCTCGGGTGTTCACATCCGCAAGTACTGGGACATCGATTACTCCGAACGGACCTCCGAATCTCCCCAACAAATCGCCGAGAGGTTTGAAGCACTTCTCGAGGAGAGCGTACGGTTGCGGCTGATCTCAGAGGTGCCACTCGGGGTGTTTCTCAGTGGTGGCCTCGACTCCAGCGCCATCCTCGCGACCATGAAGAAGGTGGCCCCGGGGCAGCGCATCAAGACCTTTAGCGTTGGGTATGAAACATCCGGCCAGGGGGTGGAGGAAGCCTGCGAGCTGGAGTACGCAGGCATAGCAGCACGTGCGATGGAGGCGGACCACTACGAGTATCGCCTCGGGCCCAAAGACTTCCAGGAATCCATCTCCGACCTGGTGTGGCACCTGGACGAACCGCTGGCCGATGCGAGTTGCATCCCGTTACATTTTGTCGCAAGGCTGGCCCGGGAGCATGTCACCGTTGTCCTGTCCGGCGAGGGTGCCGACGAGATTCTCGGCGGCTATGCAATTTACCCGAAGATGCTGGCCCTCGACCGCGCAACCCGAAATATTCCTGTGCTGGGTCGCCTTGCGGGCCGCTTCTCCTCGCTGGCTCCGACCGAGTCCCTACGGCGCTATTTGCGTATGGCAGGCAAGCCGCTCAATGAGGGCTATCGTGGCGTGTGTCGTGGCTTCAGTATCGAGACTATGCAGCGACTGGTTGGCGAGGACCGCATGTGGCAGGCGGAGCGGCAACTGACGGATACGTTCAGTGGACACTTCCGGGCTGCCGGTTCGGCCTCTCCCTTGAACCGGATGCTCTACGTCGATGCCAAGGTCTGGTTGCCCGACGATCTTCTGCTGAAGGCGGACAAAATGACGATGGCCAACAGCCTGGAACTGCGCGTTCCCTTCCTCGACCACAAGCTTGTCGAATTCGCGGCCTCGCTGCCCGATAACTGCAAGCTCAATGACGGGACTGGAAAGGCTCTGTTGCGAAATGCAATGCGGCCAGTTCTGCCGGAGGCTATTCTCAAGCGTCCCAAGAAGGGATTCTCTGTTCCCATCTCTTCCTGGCTCCGGGGACCCATGCGGGAATTCACCAGAGACCATTTGCTTTCCGCCGACTCAGCCTGCAATTCGTGGCTGGATCGTGGCGAGGTGGAACGAATCGTCGAAGAACATGAACAGGGGCGGGTGGATCGCGCCGCGGAAATCTGGGCGCTGCTCGTCTTCCAGTTTTGGCACGGGCACTTTATCGAAGACAGCGCACAGAGGAGGCGCGCGGCATGATCAAAGGCAGAGATATCATCCTCTTCTCCAACGACTGGGGAGGAGATCCGCTGAGCAAGCATCAAATCGCCCTGCGGCTCGCGAAGCAGAATCGGGTGCTGTGGGTTAATTCCATGGGCAATCGGAATCCCACGGTTTCCGCTCACGACCTTCGTCGTGTTGTTAAGAAACTCTGGCAGTTCTGCCGGGGCTGCAGACCGGTGGCGGATAATATTTTCCGTTTCTGTCCCCTGGTAATTCCTTTTCACGGTAACCCGGTGGCCCGATGGATCAATAAACGCCTGCTCGCCTGGAGCCTGCAGCGCGCTTGCCGCAAGCTCGGGTTTCGGGACATGGTGACACTGACGTTTGTTCCGAACTCTGTCGATGTAGTTGGCTCGCTTGGCGAAAGCGTGGTGATCTATTACTGCGTTGATGAGTATTCGCAGTTCACCGGTGCCGATCGGACCGCCGTGCTCGACATGGAGAGCCGGCTTATGGAAAAGGCAGACCTGGTGGTGGTTTCAGCCAGCCGCCTCTATGAATCCAAAAAAACGCACAACCCCAACACAGTGCTGATCACTCATGGCGTGGATGTGGATCATTTCCGCTCCGCATGCCTCGCCACCACACCTGTGCCCGCGGACGTTGAAGATATACCTGCGCCCGTCATCGGTTTCTACGGCCTGATTGAGGACTGGGTGGATCTCGAGGTAATCCGCTTCATGGCGGTCGAACGGCCAGACTGGTCATTCGTCATGATCGGCGAGGTCAAGACCGACACCGCGGCAGTTCGAAAACTACCGAACGTGTACTTCCCCGGCAGGCGCCCCTACCAGTCGCTGCCCGGCTACTGCAGGAAGTTCGACATTGCGGTTCTGCCGTTCGTGGTCAACGAACTCACCCTCGCCTCGAACCCCCTCAAGGTGCGGGAGTATCTGGCCGCCGGACTCCCCGTCGTCGCAACACCGCTGCCGGAGGTTTTGAAGCTCGGCGAACTGGTTAACGCGGCCACCACACCCCAGGAGTTTCTAACCCAGTGTGAAGCGCTGCTCGCATCCGGCAGACGAGGTCCCGATCCCGAGGTATCCCGGCATATGGATGCTGAGTCGTGGGACGGGAAAGTGGAGGTTCTGAGCGAGTTGATTGTGCGGCTGCCAGATCGACGAAAAACACATCTTCGGATAATGGCAGGCCCACAGGTAGCCGGATGACGGGAGACAACAGGGGAGCCGAGCGAGCGGTCACGGACAACGCGCAATCACTGGAACGCGCCGTCATCCACCTTGCGGCACAGGCATCCTCGGTTCGCAAATGCTGGGTCCAGGCGCTGAAGCGATGTACCTCTTGCGGGCCTTATGCGGCCGTCCTCGCACAACTGCACGTGGTGGGAGAAGTCGGCGATCTTCCGTCCGGGAAGGCACACGTCTACCGGACGGAGTCGCAAGCCCAGGGGCAGGCACTGGCATCCGGTGGTGTGCCGGCCGAATGTGTCACAATTGCGATCGCGCTCTATCTGGAATGTTGTGTTCCGAACCTTATTTCCGGCAAAGACAACGGGGTGCAACGGATCCTGGCGTTCGCGTGCTGGGCCTCGCTCTACCAGTTCTTTCTCCTCTCCGGTTATTCCCTGCACGAAGCGGCGGAGCGGGCTGCGCTTGAGGAGAAGATCAGCCTGGCTGAACGACGTGTGCAGGATTTTTCCGTCGAACTCGCCGATGCTTATGAAGCCGAGAGACGCCGTCTGGCGCGGGATCTTCACGATGAGATTGGCCATGATCTCATCGTTCTGAAGTTGTACACCCAGGTCATTGCGCTGGACCTGAAGAAAGGCGAAATCAGCCAGGTACGCCGCAAGCTAAAGGAATCGGTGTCGCTGATTAAACACGCTCTCGAAACCGTCCGCCACCTTACTTTCGATCTGGGCCCGGCGATCTGGAACGAACAGGGCTTCGTACCCGCAATTCGCTTTTACGTGCAGCAGTTTGCAGCCAGAACAGGCCTGAAAGTAGGCCTGCGGTCGGCTCGGCTGAACGGCGCCCTGCCGGCTCGCTACGAAACAGCTCTTTACAAGGTATTGCAGGGTGCTCTGGCAAATATTGCAGCTCATGCCAATGCGGAGCGAGTCGCCATCACGCTGCAAAGAAACCGCGACAGCGTGATGATGAAAATCGAGGACGACGGCAGGGGCTTCAACGTCGGGAAGACGCTAAGCACCCCACCCAAGTGCTTCGGACTTCGCGCCATGCAGGACCGCATTGAACTTCTCGGTGGCACCATTACCTTTTTGTCGCATTCGGGACGCCGACCGGCCGGGCGACACGGTACAACCATTGAATTTGTCCTGCCCCTTCAGGAGGTCGAAACAAAATGAAGGACACGAGTACCGTCTTACTTTGCGATGACCACACCCTGTTCCGCGAGGGAATCAAGGCAATCCTTCGCGATGAACCGACTATCGAGATCGTCGGTGAGGCGGCCAACGGCCGGGATGCGGTCGCCAGAGCACATCGACTTCATCCCGACGTGATTCTGATGGATATTGCCATGCCGGATCTGGGTGGCCTGGAGGCGACTCGGCACATTCTGCGAGCCAACCCGAAAGCCAAAGTGGTCATTCTCACGATGTACGAGGAGGAAGAAGTCATCACCCGCTGCCTCCGTGCCGGGGCTGTCGGCTACATTCTCAAGGACGCCCCGCGGTCCGATCTGATTCATGCGATTGAAGTCGTCAGAAACGGTGGTCAGTACCTGAGCCCACGGGCGCTCAAGAAAGTAGTCAAAGAGCATGTCAAGGGGCCGCGGCATTCAAAGGTCGGCAAAAGCAGCAAAAGTTCCGCGACGGACTATGAAAGGCTGAGCGACCGGGAGCGCGAGGTCCTCAAACTTCTGGCCGACGGCCTGGCACCCAAAGAGATCGCGGCTCGCCTGCTTCTGAGCGTTAAAACCGTGGATGCGCATAAGACCAATATGATGCGCAAGCTTGACCTTCATGATCGGGCGGCCGTCATCAAGTTCGCCATCCAGCGGAACCTGATCCGTCTCCCGGTCATCAAGCTGGAGGAGCCGCCCTCCAGCCGGTAGCGACGCAGCGGCTGGCTCCAGCCCACCGCGTCATTGAACTCGAACAACGGGGCCGTCGATGGTCTGGATTCCGGCCAGCGTCGCGCGTACCGACTGGTCTCCGGCAGCGACATCGGGCACGGTCACATTGAACTGATACAACCCGGCGGCGGTCATCCCCGCATATGCCACGGAGGCCTCAACACCACCAATTGTGATGCTGACCGGATTCGTAAGCGGGGAAGAACCGGAAAATGCTGCACCAGCCGTCACCGAAGTCCTGCCCGGCCCAAAACCAACTCCAAACAGAACCAGGGATTCCCCTTTTCGAACAGGCCTCGTGGAGAAGGCGAAATCACCGGCCTTGCCCGCCAGGTCATAAGCACCTGCGCCGTAGGCACCCAAACCACTGGGGGTCACAATTGCGGCGGCGACCTGTTTACCATCGGCGAGCAGGCTGAAGGATGGACTGGCCTGAGCGAGAGTAACAGTAGCCGAGACGCTTCCATACCCGTTTGTGATGACGAGACTAACTTCTCCCGTTGCGATGTCGTCTGGTGCCTGAAGATTAATCTGGCCGGCACTAACAAACTGCAGATACCCCGGCTTGTTGTTGATCTTTACGGTTACGCCGCCGAGAGACGTAGGAAAGTCCCCATTCCAGACCGTGGTGGCTCCCGCCAGATTATTGCCGTAGATCGAAATCCACGATCCAGGCTGAATCGGGCGGTTGGTGCTGAAAATGGGACCAATGCCGCCGGGGCGTATTGTCGGCGCATTCCCGGAGCCAAGCACAATGAGGTAGGTGTCGGCGTAGTCGGTGGTGTGTCCCTGGCTTGAAGCGAGATTGTAATTGCTGGCGTAAAGCAGGCGCGAGCCATCCCGGCTGGTCGAAAGCTTCGGCTGCCAGTTATAGCTGCTCAATGGACGGCTGCGGTGATGGGCCAGCCGGGTGACACCGGAGCCATCCAGCTTTACCTGCAGGATTTCATCGGTGTACGCAGCCCAGCCGTTGCTGTTCGGTACGGGATTCGCCGGCGCTTCAGTGTCTACGAATACCGACCCGCTGCCATCCGGCGCAGAAATATGTACCGCAAGACTCCAGTCCAACTGCGCGAGGCACGTCTGCGTTGCGTCCGCCAGGCGGATCTTAACGATGCCGTTATTGCAGTTCGGAATCGGTTGCGCATCGTTCGAGTTGGTCCAGACCAGGACCTCGTCGCCGTTCGTATCCCGCGTAATATCCATATGGCCACCAGCGTGCGCTACCTGTCTGAGAAAGTGCATATCGCCATCGAACAATTCGATCCCCGAGTACCGGCTAGTACCGGTCTGCAGCCACGTGACGGTCACGTGGTTGTCCGGAGAAATGTACAGACTGTCGAAGGCGTGGCCGTCCGCATCCATCGCGGTGAACTTCCGGTCCGCACTGATCTGGTAGACGAAGATGTAGCGGTTGTCGCCTGCGAAGACGAAATGGTCGCCATCGAGCGAAATATCCATTTCTCCATTTCCACTGATGGACGAGTATTCGGTGAACGTGTGGACCACGGTGGAAGTACCGGTCGTGGTGCTGAAGCTCTTCAGTTGGTTGCCGGAGTGATAGTAAATCACGTCCGGGCGGGCTCTGGCCCAGCGGGGTTCACTGAGGGCGTTGATTTCAAAAGGCAGGTCTCGCACGTACTTGCCAGACCCGTCATAAAGCGCAAAGTAGCTTTGGTGCAACAGGATGAACTTCGAGTTGTCGCTGTTGAACGCACTCATGGTCGAGTATTCATTCTCAATCCACGACAACTTGCCGCCGCGATCCGCGTTGGCAGTCGCCAGCGCATTCGATACTCTCCGGATGGTGGAGCCAAACACCGGGTCAACATAGGCACCGCCTGCCGCTGGCGGGACAAAGCTGTCGTAATTGGGCGCGGCCTGGACCCCCTGACTGGTGAGTTGGGCATGGGCTGTCAGCGAAGTGACTACCAGAAGAAGAGCTGCGGGCAGAAGCCGTGGGTGCGAGCGTTTCATCGTGTTTACTCCTTTTGTTTCCATTGGTTACAGCGAGGTTTGGGGTTGTTGTCTGCGGAATGTCAGCAACGTGGGAGGGATAGCGCTGATGCGGCTGGAACAAGCCGTCGAAATAGCCGCTCCCCGTCGAGACAGGCATCCGCCCCGCATCGCCGGGCTTCGGCGTTCCGTTGGGTGATCGGACAGATCAGGATTACCTTCGAGGCCGGGCTCGCTTGTTTAATCGAGACGACAGCGGCACATACGTCCGTCTCCACAGGCTTTACGTTGGCGATGATGAGCTCTGGCAGGAGTTGGCCCGCCTGTTCCGCCAGATTCTTGAGCCCTCTCAGACTCCCGACAACTTCGAACTCGGTGTGGTCATGAAAGAGGTGCCTAATGACATTTGAAAGCGCCAGCGGCCCTACAAACACAACTCTGGTTTTGTTCATCTTCGTCTATCTCCGGTGAGTGCGCACAGCTCCGCCCGACAGTCGTCAGCGCTCTATTCGGAGCAGTGTCGGCTGAATGCCCGCACGCCTAATCAGTCAATCTCTTGCCAATCCAAGTGTGCGGCCTGAAGGAAAATACTGAAATCGGGATTGTTTCCTAAGGTCGCCGCTATTCTTCCCTAGGGCAGGGGTGCCACATTGGCCTGGGGTGGTGCCTTAGGGTAGGTGCCTGACCACCCTGGGGTTCACGTTTGCCAGGGAGGTCTCATCGCTGCCTGGCAAGTCGGCGCCCGCCGTCAGCACGAGAGGGGAACCGCTGCTGACCGCACGTGGTCAGATGCCCGTCCAGGGTCACTCAGGGCCTCAAAAGGCTCTCGGAACCCAGCCGCCAAACCGGATTATTTTGTGACCATTCACGCACCCGTATATAAAGCGCGAGGTTCGGGGCTGGTGCCACCGGGGTTGGGAGTGTCAGGGAAAAGGGTAAGGGCTACAAACTGCATTATCCAAACCAGGTCAATAGACCTCGAATCTGGAGCAATATTATGAAACGTACTTTTCGTTCGTCGGTTCTGTTTCTCGCCGCCCTTCGTCTGCTAACGCCACTCGGAGCGCAGGCGGGCACCACAACCCGCATAGAGGAGAACGATCCCAGCATCGTGTATTCCGGCAACTGGTATGCGAATGCCGCTTCCCCCAACAGCGGCGGACATTCGGTCCTGTCCAACGCGCTTGGCGCAAGGGCTGCCATTACGTTTACTGGTACTGCCATTTCATGGATAGGTGTTGCGGATCCATGGTCCGGCTTCGCTCGCGTCTATCTGGACGGCGTCATGAATACGGTAGATTCATACGGGAATGACACGTCATACCAGCGAGTTCTCTTTACAGCCAGGGGTCTGGCCCCCGGTGTCCATACGCTTTCGATAGAGATCATGCATAGCAGGGACGTCAACGGAAGCGGTTCCTGGGTCTGGATCGATGGCTTTGATGTCGAAGATGGCGGGGGGATGAGCGGCGTCATCAGCGCTCCCGCGGGCCGTACGGAGCAGAATAACCCCGCCGTGAATTACACAGGCACATGGTTTCTGAACACGAACCCGGTGCAGAGTGGCGGTACCGCTGTCCTGTCCACCGACTTCGGTTCCCGCGCCACCATATCCTTCACAGGCACCGGCATTGGATGGATCGCCTACCGCGACCAGTGGTCGGGAATCGCCAATGTCTACATTGACGGGACGCTGAAAGGAACAGTTGATACCTACGCACCATCCGATCAGGCTAAGGCGACTGGCTATTCCCTGACTGGATTGATTGCCGGTGCCCACACACTGACCATTGAAGTGACCGGTACCCACAGCACACAATCGCAGGGTTCATGGGTCTGGATAGATGCGTTTGACATTACCGGCGGCCAGTGATTCGTAACCCGGCGCGGCGGCCACCCTGGTCCTCCGGGCGTTCATGCCCGAGGACACAAATCCACTGGCGTCCGCGCCCTGGAGGATCCGTTTCATGTGACAGTGGCAACGAGCGCGACCTCTGTTTCTCCAGCCGTAGAAATGGGTCCCGCCAGCTTGTGGCCACGCCCGTGCATCAAAAGGTCTGAATGCGAAATCTCCTTCGGTTTAATCGCGGGGCCGTGTTTCACGGGTTCCGTCTGATCCTGTGGCCCACATACATTCCATTGCTGGCATTACTCAGCCTGGGATCCGCATTCTCGCAGGTCTCGACGCAAGGCGTAACTATCCCGCCGAATTACGGGTCGTTTCTCCCGCCCGCAGCGGGTGCAGTTTATGTTGATCCGGCCTTTGGTTCCACCATCCGACGCGTGTCTAGCGCCCTGTCAACGCCTAACAATGCATCTGGCGGCACTCTACCCTGGATCGGCAACGAATACTCCACTATGAGCGCCTTCAACAACGACAATTCGAGATTCATACTCGTTCACGAGAGTTACTTCGGATTGTATGACGGTGCTGGCGTGTTCCTTCGCGACTTGCCCCTGCAAATCAATTCTTCCAGCGAACCACGCTGGTCAAGGAAAGATCTTGTCACACTCTACTACCACACCGGGAATCAGATAAAGAGCTACAACACCGGTAGCGGTGCCACCACGGTACTGCATACTTTCAGCGAGTATTCGGCTATCACCGGAAACGGTGAGATGGATATCTCTCTGGATGGCGATCACCTGATCTATTGCGGCGATAACCAATTCGTTTTCGTCTACGAAATTAGTTCCGATCGAAAATTTCGCCAACTGGACGCCGGGCCTCGGTATTTCGACAGCATCTACCTGACGCCCACCAACAACGTCATTCTGACCTGGGTCGCGACCGGAAGCACGCGTTACTCCGGTCAGGAGCTTTTCGACATCAACATGAACTTTCTGCGGCAGGTCGGCCATGCCAACGGGCACAAAGACGTCACCGTCGATACCAACGGCGACGAGGTCCTTGTCTGGAATAACTCGAATGATCCACTGCCCATTCCGAACTGTAATAACGGCCTTGTAAAGATTCGGCTGGCTGACGGCACCCAGACCTGTCTGGCGCAATTCGACTGGAGTCTTGCGATGCACGTGTCGGGGCCCGACCGAAACGGAAGTGTCTTTGTCTCCACCGAGGCTCCGTCGAACCCGAACCCGGGGACGACGGGTTGGGTTGCTTACACCAATGAGATCCTCCAGGTGAAACTGGACGGCTCCGGTGTCACGCGGTGGGCACATCATCGCAGCCGTCCGGTGAACAGCTATAACTGGCAGCCCAGGTTATCATCCAGCCGCGACGGTACACGGTTGTTGTACTCGAGTAACTTCAACCTGGCGGCAATTCTGGGTAACTCCACCGAATATACGGATACTTATCTGTTGGCGGTCGGGGCACAGGCGATTCCGCGGATACTGTGGCCGGCTCCCGCCGCTATTAGCTACGGAACTGCGCTCTCCGCCGCTCAGCTGAATGGAACGGCCGATGTACCAGGCGTGTTCATCTATACGCCCCCCGCAGGCACGGTGCTCGTTGCGGGGTCTGGTCACACCCTGTCCGCAAGGTTCACGCCTGCCGATTCCGCCGTGTATGCCCCGACAACCGCCACCACCACGATTGTGGTAAACAGGGCAAAGCCGGCAATCGCATGGCCCTCGCCGGCAGCCATTACTTTTGGCGGTGCGCTGGGTTCAGGGCAACTGAACGCTTCAGCCAGTGTGCCGGGGCTTTTCGCGTACACGCCACCGGCCGGAACCGTCATACCTGTTGGCAACGCACAAGCCCTGTCCGTTCTTTTCACAGCCAGCGATGCGGCCAACTACGCCCCGGCGACTGCATCGACGACGATCAACGTGAATCCGGCGGCAGCGACCCCGGCGAACCTGGTGGTCACCAGAGTCCTGACGCGCACCGCGAACACTGTCAACATTCGGCTGACCATCGCCAATACTGGCGGATCTTCAGCCGTGAATGTGGTCGTCACCAGCGTCAAGGTGGGTTCAGAAACAGGCACCCCGCTGCCACAGAGCCTCGGCCTGATCGGTGCGGGCACAACAGCGGTCGCCACTGTCACGGTACCGGCCTCGGTGGGCCCCAGCGGCGCGTCCGGTTCGTTCACCCTCAGCGGCACCTACACCGGGGGAACCTTTAGCGCCACCGCACGGATCACACTACCGTAATTTCAGGAGGAACTTGTGAAGACATTGATAAGCATACTGGCGGTGATGGCGATGGGGGCGGCGGGGGCCCACGGAGGTATCGTTATCCAGTTCAGCCAGCCCGACCAGACTGCGAGTCCGGGGCAAACACTGCAGTTCTTCGGGTACCTCTCGAACGTCGACGCGGATGCGGGTGGGAGGATATACCTGAACGCCGACAGTTTGAACCTGGAACTCGGCTTAGCGAGCTATTCGTTCACCGACCTTTTCTTCAGTACGGTGCCTCTCTTTCTTGATTCTGGCGAATCGACGGCTGAGCTTGAGCTGTTCAACGTAACACTGGACCCGTTCCCGGCAGACCCCTTCGGAACGTATTGGGGTACGTACGGATTGCTTGGAGGTTTTGATGGAGGCGATGGGAGCGCTCAGGACCACCTGGCACAGGCCACCTTCTCGGTGAAAACTATCCCTCCGAACGTGCCTGAACCGTCGAGCCTGGTGATGGTTGCGACGGGCTTCGCACTGCTGTACGTGGGAACAGGCAAAGCCCGGACTCATCCGCAACATTAGGTTTGTGAAAGCCCTCCTACCGGAGGGCTTTTTTGCTTTCCTGCACCCTGTACCGGCGCTCCGCATTTTTTTTGACTTCCCGCTCTTCAAACCAGGCTGGCTTGAATTTTCCCGTGCTGTACAGCTTCGCCTGATCCGTATGGTGCGGCGATGCCGGGTCTGCACTCTGCCCAAACACCAGCAACGACCGCGCCGTCAGCTTCTGCCCCAGATCCACCACTGCCAGATAAGTATTCCCCCGCACCCCGTACCGCCGCTTCTCCCCCGCCACCGGATCCGCCCCATATGTCAGGATCGACCCGCCGAAACTCGGCACGCCCGGCATCGCCAGACTCGGGCGGGCATCACTGAACGGCTGTTCCGTGCCGCTCGTGTGAACCCGCTGCAGCCGGTTCAGTTCACCCCACGCCACGCGGTTCGTCCCCCAGACCTTCTCCAGGCTCGCGAGGCCTTTCTCCAGTGCTGAAATCAGCAGATACGCGTCGCCCGCGGCAGTCCGCCGCAGCTGTACCGCCTGCGACTCCATTTCCAGGAACCACGTCGCGGGTACCGACGCCACATCGGAATTCTGATCCCACGCCTTCAACTCATCCAACACCACCCGCAGCCGCACCGTACGCGCCGGGTCCACCGCCTGCAGCTCTTT
>CANIHR010000011.1 GCA_947467185.1 Bryobacterales bacterium | reverse complement strand
ATGGATCCGCAGTACTACGGCTACAAGATCCTGACGGCCGAAAAGCCGGCCTTCTTCGATGGCAAGCAGTTGAACCTGCCGCCCGTCTGGGGCTGGGGCAGCCGCATTGGCGCCGCTCCTCCGCAGCAGCGGTATCCGGGTTGGCTGAACATCAACAAGACGCAGGATCTGGCGGTCAGCCTCGTCCACGTCACCGGACGCCACACCATTAAGGGTGGCTACTATCACAACTACAGCTACAAAGCGCAGAACGTGGGTGCCGGTGGCATCGCGAACCTGAGCTTCCAGGGCTATGTGAACTTTGGCAACGATACCAACAACGCACTCGATACCGGCTTCGGCTATTCCAACGCGTCGCTCGGTATCTTCACCCAGTACCTGCAGGCTTCCAAGTTCATCGAAGGCAACCTGATCTACAACCAGCGTGAAGCTTACATCCAGGACAACTGGAAGGTAACCAACCGCCTGACCCTGGATTACGGCATGCGTTTCGTGAATCAGCAGCCGCAGTACGACAAACTGCTGCAGATGTCCAACTTCTTCCCCGACAAGTTCTCGCTCAGCAACGCACCGGTTATGTACATCGCCGGCTGCCGGAGTGGCGCGAAGGTTTGCTCGGGCAACGACCGCAACGCGATGGATCCCCGCACCGGCGCAATTCTGTCGGCTGCAGGCGCAGCCAACACGCAGGCCGCGATCGGAACTCCGATTCCCGGCACCGGCCAGGCCCTCAACGGCATCATCAAGGCTGGCAACGGCATCGCCAAGACGAACTACACCTGGCCCACGCTGGTCTTCGGACCTCGCTTCGGCTTCGCTTATGACGCTTCCGGCAAGTCGGACTGGGTCATCCGTGGCGGTGTCGGTATGTTCTATGACCGTCCGGACGGCAACACGACGTTCTCCACGCCGGGAAACCCGCCGGTCGCAACCGCACAGGATCTCCGCAACGGGCTCCTGTCCACCCTCGGCCAGGGCCTGAGCCCGCAACCGATCCCGACGCTGATCACCTTCCAGTACAAAGCCAACATTCCGGCTTCGTGGCAGTGGCAGATCGGCGTGCAGAAGTCTCTGCCGTGGGCCATGGTCGGCGACGTCACCTACGTCGGCAACCGCGGTGTCAACCGCATGGGCGCCTTCCAGGGTGGCCAGCGTACGAACCTGAACGCGGTCGATTTCGGCGCAGCTTACCTGTCGCAGAATCAGGACCCGACGCTGGGTACGAACGCAATTCCCGGCCAGACCGCTTACACCTCCAACCTGCTCCGCACCTTCCGCGGACTGGCTGGCGTGGAAGAAAACCAGACGAACTTCTGGGATATGTACCACTCCATCCAGGCCAACGTGAACCGCCGCTTCAAGGGTGGCTTCTCGTGGGGCGCCAACTACACCTACGGCATTTCGCTCAAGGGCAACACGGGTCTGATTCAGCGCCTGCAGCATTCGGCTGACGGCAAAATCTCGCTGCGCAGCGATCAGGGCGCATACGAAAAGCTGAATGAAACGCTCGACGTTCGTCCGCACCTGTTCAAGGCCAACGGTATCTGGAACAGCCCGAACATGACCGGCAAGCCCGCTGCCCTCCGCATCCTGGCGAAGGACTGGCAGGTTTCCACCGTCATGACGTTCGGTTCCGGCGCTGCTTATGACCTCGGTTACAGCTACCAGAACAACGGCTCCAACGTGAACATCACGGGGTCGCCCGACTACGCCGGACGAGTGAATCTGCTCGGTGCGCTCGGCAGTGGTTGCTCGGATAACCAGTACGGTCAGTTCGATGCCACCAAGGTCCAGGGTCCGGGCTACAACAGCCTCGGCATGGAATCCGGCCGCAACTACCTCCGTGGTTGCATGAACCGGAACATCGATCTGTCCCTCGTTCGCCGGATTCGCGTTCCCGGTGGCGAGAAGTACAACGTCGAACTCCGGGCTGACGTGTTCAACGCTGGTAACTGGACGGTAATCACGGGTCGGAACAACTCGGCTCAGTTTGCCAGCCCCGCCAGCGCCACCACGCTGGTCAACAACCAGTACAACGCCGACGGTTCGCTCAACCAGGCTCGTCTGCAACCGCGGAACGCGGGCTTCGGCGCGGCTAACGCCGCCCAGGCAATGCGTAACATTCAGCTGCAGCTTCGCCTTCGTTTCTAAGTCGGCGAACTGAACAACCAGGCCGGCTTTTTCGCCTTACCAGGCGGGAAAGCCGGCCTTTTTTATTGCTCCGCACGCTGACGGAAACGGTGACAGAATGGGAGCGGATATGCGACTCGCACTGATTCTCGCTGTTGTCGTGGTTGGGCTGATTGCGGTGGTAGCGGGTACCCGAGTCTACGGCGCTTCGCGATGGCACGGTGAGACGGTCGCATTGAGGGCGAAGCTGGAGGCCGGTCGCGAGGCTGTGCTGCCTGCAGTGGTCGATTTTATGGAACTGGAAGGCCTGCCCGCGCCGGTGCAGCGTTACTTCCGTGCTGTATTGAAGCCGGGTGCTCCAATGCTCGCTGGTGCGCATCTGCAGCAGACCGGCACCATGAACATGAGCGAAGACGGAGAGCAGTGGAAAACCTTCAAGGCCGACCAGTTGGTGGTGATGCGGCGGCCGGGCTTTGACTGGGACGCGCGTATTTTGATGTTTCCCGGTGTTGCCGCTGCGGTGCATGATTCGTTTGCGAGCGGCGAGGGTGCCCTGCATGCTTCGATTCTGGGCGCGTTTACGGTCGCGGAGATTCGTGGCGGGCATGATCTGGCGAAGGGTGAACTGATGCGCTGGCTTGCCGAAGCGGCCTGGTATCCGACGGCGTTGCTCCCGAGTCAGGGGGCGAAGTGGGAGGCCGTGGACGAGCACTCGGCATTTGTGTCGCTGACGGAAGCCAGCGTGACCGTTAAGCTGCTTTGCCGCTTCAATGAGCACGATCTGATCGATAGTTTTCGGGCAGAATCGAGAACGCGGACGTCGGGTGGCAAATCGACATCCGCCCCGTGGGAAGGCCGCTTCTGGAATTACGCCGAACGCGACGGCATGGTAGTGCCGCTGGAAGGCGAGGTCGCGTGGATGTTGCCGTCGGGCCGCAAGCCTTACTGGCGCGGCCTGGTGACCGCGATTGAATACACTACCGCCGCCACGCGGAAGTGAGAGGCCAGAGCTCGACTTCGGTGCGTTTTGGCGCGGGACCCTCGGTGGTGAACTCGATGTTGTTGGCGCCCGCCGGGGGATAAGTCAGGTCTGTCATGGCGACGAGACCAGCCTGCGCAAAGACCTCCAGAGTGGAACGGTCAACAATGATCCGCAGTTTGAGGACACCCGCCGGAAGGGTGAGTGGGGCGGTGATGCGGCCGGGGAAATCCTTGCTGAAAGCGACGTTACCGGAGCGGGTCCGGTCGAGGTAGATTTCACCTTTGGCTCTGTCATAACCTACCGTGGTCCAGGCGCCGTCGGAGGCAAGCAACTTCCACTCGATTTTCTGCGCGTCACCCAGCGTGATGCTGGTTTGCAGTTCGTAGCCGGTACCCGCCTTCGCCTTCAGCGCGGTGTTAAGTTCCTGCACATTCTGGCCGCTCCAGGCGAAGCGCTCACCGCGCAGGGTCGCGAGGATCGCCGCAGGTTGCTGGACCAGTCGCAGCCCGGCTGGCGTGGTCTTCAGGCCCACCTGCCGGGGCAGTGTCATCTGGCCGCGCCACGGCTGCGTCGGCACTTTCCCGGCATACTGCCAGTTGTTCATCCAGCCCAGCATCACGGGGGTTTGCGTGCGCGGCAGACCGTTGAAGACCAGGGCGCAGTAACAGTCCTTGCCGTAGTCGGTCCAGAGCGTGGTGGTGGCTGGATTGTCATTGGTGAACTTTGTGCCATCGAAGGTACCGACAAAATACTGCTCGCCGGAACCGCCCTGCAGGCCGCCCGGATTAAGGCCGATCTTGAGGACGAAGCGTGTCCGCGTCGGGCTGCCATCCACGGGGAGTTCCGCGAGTGTCGGGCACTCCCACTGACCACCTACCGCGCCCGCAGGCCCGAATTCGCTGAGCTTGCTCCAGTGCTTCAGATCGGAAGCACCGTAGAACAAAACCTTGTGCTCATTGGGCAGCGCGACGGCCATGACCCAGCGGCTTCCGGCGGCAGACCAGAAGACGTGCGGGTCGCGGAAGTCGGTCATCTTCAGGTCGAGGACAGGATTCGCGCTGAACTTCGTCCACGTGCGGCCACGGTCATTGCTGTACGCGAGGTTTTGCGTCTGCAGTGTGTTGGCGGTGGCGGACTTCGGTGTGTGACCGGTATAGACCGCCACCAGACATGCCTTGCCGTCGCTGCAGAAGCCGCTGGTGTTGCGCTCGTCCACCACGATGCTGCCGGTGAAGATCATGACGCCGTTCTCTTCGGCTAGCGCGACCGGAAGTTCCTGCCAGTGGATGAGATCGGGACTGACCGCGTGGCCCCAGCTCATGTGACCCCAGGTGTCGCCGAAGGGGTTGTACTGGTAGAAAACGTGGTACTCGCCGTCGAAGTAGACCAGACCGTTGGGGTCGTTGGTCCAGTTCGTTTTCGGCGAGAAGTGGAACTGGGGCCGGTAAGGTTCGTTGTACTGGGCGTGGGCGAAGAGGGCCGTGAGAGCGAACAGGGCGAGCGGTTTCAGCACCCGATCATGATACTCGCTTTAGACGTCGCTTACTACACATCGAGGCCAACAGCGCGCATCAGGTCGAGCGCGTTGGAGCGCTGCACCACGCCGGGGCGCATCGTGTAGTCGAAGACAAGCTTGCCGCCTTCGAGGCGATCTTCGAAATGCACGTTGATGGCGTTGGGCGCGAGTTCATCGGCCACGCGGGCCAGCGAGAGATCGTGCGTGGTGGCGATGCCGATCGCTCCGCGTGCCAGCAGGGCGCGGACCAGGCCGGCGGCTCCAATGGCGCGGTCGTGCGAGTTGGTGCCGGCGAGGAGTTCATCGAGCAGGAAGAACGCGGGCGCGGGCAGTTCCAGAATCTGGCGCAGGCGGAGGAGTTCGGCCATGAAGCGCGAGACGCCGCCTTCCAGCGAATCGACCGTGCGGATGGAGGCGCCGAGAGAGAGCGTCGAAAGCGTGAGGTGCTTCGCGCGCACCGGGGCACCGGCCAGCGCGAGGACAGCGTTGGTGCCGACGGTGCGCAGGAACGTGCTCTTGCCCGACATGTTGGAACCGCTGACCACGTAGAGCGCGGGCGGGGCCGTGAGCGCGACGGAGTTCGGAATGGCGCGCACGGGGTCCATCAGCGGATGGTAGAGGAATTCGCCGCGAATGCCGGGCGTTTCTGAGAATTCCGGGAACGGGTCTGCGGGGTGCTCGTACGAGTAGCTGGCGAGCGAGGAGAGCGCCTCGATTTCGGCGACGGCGTGCAGCCACTGCGCGACGTAAGGGCCGTTCTCCGAGCGCCACTGTTCGATGGCCATGGCGGTCTGCGTGCCCCAGAGGAGCAGCGGACCGAACATACGGACCACGACGTTGTCTCGCGAATCGAGGAGTTCCTGCAGGCGGCGGAGGTGGGCGATGCGCTTCGAGGCGGAGTCGCCCTGCTCGGGCCGGATGGCGGTCTGCAGCTTCGCGAGCGGCGTCGACGTGAAGTTGATTTTTTCGAGCTCGGTGAGGATGCCGGCGAGAAGGTCGAGATCGTGCGAAGGTTCGTTGAGGCCATGAACGATGGCAAGGACGCGGTCGCGAAGCGTGATGGAGAACAGGCCTTCCACCATGGCGACGGCGATGAGCGCGAGGCGCGATTCCACGCCCATGAACGCGGTAGAGAACCACCACACGAGCACGCCGGCGGCGATGGCGGAGAGGACGAGGGCGACGGCGCGCTGCCACTTCGCGAACGGCTGCGCGGGCGCGGCGGCCCACTGCGTGAGGTGCTCAGGATTGACGCCAGTGCGGAAGTCTTCGCCGAGGATGGCGAGTTGCTCGCGGAGGTCGAGGAGAGGCCGGAGTTCGGCGATGGCTTCGTGGCGGGCGCGCAACTCGGGCAGGGGCGACGGCCCCTTGAGCCAGGAGGCGAGGCGGGCTTCCCCGCCCCGTGTGCGGGCGGTGGAGAGGTACTGGAAGAGGCCGCCTTTGCCGAAGATGTCGAGGTCGGCCGCGTACGGGTGGTTGGGGTCGTTGAAGCGGTCGCCGGGTTCGCCGAGGGCCTGCCAGCGATTTTCGAGGCGGGCGAGACCGCGTTCGTGGAAGTGGATGGCGCGGCGCATGCGGGTGGCGGCGCGGTCGGCCTGCGCGTGCTTCCAGACGAGGAAGACGAAGAGGGCGATGGGCAGGAGGACGGCAGTGAGAGGAATCCAGAGCTGGATCGCCATCCAGATGGCCCCGATGGTGGCAGCCGCGGCAGCGAGGCGCGCCCAGCCGAGGAGTTTGCGGTGGGCTTCGAGGGAGACGAGGGCGGCGGTCCGCTCCTGCAACCTCTGTGTGTAGATGGTGGCGGGAGTGGATGCGGACGGTATCAATCTTCAGGGTAGCGGACGGGGTCGCGGGACGCCGAGGAGTGGTCTGGTAAACTGAAATTTCTGCACGAAGCCCGGGAGTTGTGGGCATCGCTGCAGCGTTCCTCCCGGCGCGTCCGCTGCCGGATTGGGGCGCGTAGCTCAGCTGGTTAGAGCGCCTGCTTCACACGCAGGAGGTCCGGGGTTCGAGTCCCTGCGCGCCCACCATTTTTCGGCTCTTCGCAGGCTCTTCGGCTCGGCTCTTCGCACTTAATGGGGGCAGTCAGCCTCCGAACCAATCCTAAGAACACAATACGGCTCCTCGCACCTAATGGGGCCGGCGAGCGCCAGGCCCTGCGGACGATGTTCGTGCACCACAGGATAAGCAAGTCAAGGAGTCCGGTGCCGGCAACCGCAGCCAGCACCAGACCCGCTATCATCGAAAACAGTCTCACCGGGCGTTCGGTATACCGCAGCCGGGGCCGCGCCGCCTGACGGTTAAGCGCCCGCCCCTAGCGCCCCAAGCCGCTCTTCCTTCTCTTCCACATCACCAGTCCGGCAAGCCCGGACACCAGCAGCAGCCCGCTCATTGGCTCCGGATTGGTCTGCACCACACTGACCTGACCTACATACCCGACCCAGTCCCCGGTCCAGAAGAACGCCAGATTCGTCGAGGTTGATTTCGCCACAAGGCCGTCCACGGTAACCTGCTGCCACGTCCCGTCGTAGTTAAAAACTCCGCTCTGAAGCACGATATTCGTGACGGTCGCGTTGAACGCCAGAGTTGTTCCGTCATACACCTGGGCTCCCAGCCGGGTCGGGTAAGTCGGCAGCACCCCGGCAGTCCCGTCGAACACCGCCTGAATATCGCCCTCCCGCCGTTCCCCGTTAAACCAGAAGGTCAGTGCATACACGCCGCCGGGAATCGTGGACAGAGATTGGCTGATTCCGTACCCGCTGTCGTTGATACACGAGTCCCCCGCGCCGCAACCTGTCTTGGCCCCGCCACCCGCAATAGACGCCCGGTTCGTCTTTTGCCAGACTCCGTGATTGTACGTCCACCCGACAAGCCCCGCAGACGTCGTGTCCGTAAAGTTTCCGTTGACCACGATATTGCTTGCCTGCGCGCTCAGGGCCGCGGCGAGAAAGAGCCCGCACGTCAGGACTAGGGACCGATGTCTGCTCATTTTTTGGTTTTCAGAGACAGAGCCGTCGTGGCTGGAATGGTTGGTTGCCTCAAGAAGTGGAAAGGTTGACTCAATCAGCCCGCTGCATGGGCTGGCAAAATTGCCAGTGACGGGACTGAGTGTAAGGAAAATGCTTTTGGTATCTCTCAAGTTGTTGCTCCTTCTTTGACGAACAGATTTGGCGGTGATGCCGAGTAGAGCGGCGCCAGGTGGACAAGAGTGCGCCGGGGTGCTTCGCACGGCAATCCGGTAACAGTCCACAGTTTCAGGTGGCCCCCAAATTCGTCAATGAAAACGCCGGGGATTTAATCTGACGATTAACTGACCACGCAACTTCTTGAAAAATATGGGCCTGATAGCATGAAGGGAGAGACTCTCCTCATATCACAATGCCGTTGGTACGATTTGGACCGTTCGAGTTGGATGTTCGCTCGGGCGACCTGCTCCGGCACGGCACTCGCATTCATCTTCCGGAACAGGCCTTTCAAATCCTCCTGATGTTGCTGGAGCATCCCGGCGACGTGGTGCTCCGGTCCGAAATTCGCCAGCGGCTTTGGCCCGGCGACACCGTAGTGGATTTCGATCAAAGCATCAACTCAGCCCTTAAGCGGCTGCGGAACGCGCTTGGCGAAGAGACCGGCACTACCCGTTACATCGAAACCATCTCCAAGCGGGGCTATCGGTTCATCGCCGAAGTCCAGCGGAATGACGAGGTGACGCCCGGGCCGCAGGCGGCCAGCGTATTTCGTTATCTTCTTTTGGAAAAACTCCGCGAAGGCGACACAGGGTCCGTATATCGGGCTGAGGACCTGGAACTGGGGCGTCTGGTAGCCGTGAAGATCCTCCCGGTAAAGGATGGCGAATCGCCCGAATCGGTGATGGCCCGTTTTCACCGGGAGGCGCGCGCCGCCCTGGGTTTGATTCACCCGCACATCTGCACCATCTATGGGCTGGAGGATTTTGACGGCAGGCCGGGCATTGTCATGGACCTGGTGGGGGGCGAAACCCTGAGGGAGCGTCTGGCGCACGGACCGCTGGGGCCGGAGGATGCGTTGCGGATTGCAATCCAGACTGCCAGCGCTCTGGCGGAAGGGCACGCAGCAGGAGCGGTGCATGGCGATTTGAAGCCGGCCAATATCATGCTGACGAAAAACGGCGTGAAGGTGCTGGATTTCGGCCTGGCGGCAGTGGAAGGTGCGGCACCAGCCGGGAAGCCCGACGTGCGTGACGATATCTTTTCGCTGGGCCTGATGCTTTACGAAATGCTGACCGCGAGACCGGCCCCCAGGGACGCGAGCAGGAAGGACCTGAGCGATGTCCCGCCCGCCGTCGCGCTGTTCCTGACCCGTTGCCTCGCACCTGATCCGGAGGCACAGTGGCAATCGGTAGCCGAAGCGCAGGCGAACCTGGAGCGAATCGCAGGGGACCTGGAATCGGATGTTCCCCCGGTCCGGCGGAGCATCTGGCCCTGGTTGTCGGCAGCCGCGTTGGTGGTCCTGGCAATCGGAACCGGCCTCTACCTGCAACGCGATGGACGCACACTGAAGCCGCCCACCCATGCGGTCCCTTTCACCACACTGCCAGGTCAGCAAAACTTCCCGGCCTTCTCGCCCGACGGAGAGAAGGTCGCGTTCGCCTGGGTCGGCCCTCCGCGGCAGGACGGGCAGCCGGCCATGAATATTTACGTCAAGTCCATTCTCACTGGCGAGACTGTTCAGGTTACCAGCGGACCGACCGAAGACCGGTATCCAGCCTGGTCGCCGGATGGCAGGGAGATCGCATTCCATCGGACCACCCCAACCGGCTTCCTCGAAATGATCGTCTCGCCGACCGGTGGCGCGGAGCACAAGATCGCGGACGTGGGAGTCGGTTTCGCCTGGTCGCCTGATGGCCGTGAAATCGCCTATGTCGCGCCCTACGCGCCCACGGGCAATGGTGGCATTTTGGTGCGATCGCTCAAAACGGGGGAAGTTCGCCAACTCACCAGTCCACAGCCTCACGGGGAGCGCTGGGTGGCCTGGTCGCCCGACGGCACGCAGATTGCGTTCACTCGTAACATGGCGCCTGCGCGCGAATTGTTCGTCGTTCCGAGCCAGGGGGGTGTGGCGCGGCAACTCACTTTCGACCATCAGGTTACGGGCGGCATCTCCTGGACGCCCGACAGCAAGGAACTGGTGTTCGACTCGAGCCGCAAGACTGGAGGAAACCTCTGGCGTATTCGGGTGGCAGGCGGGACGCCGGAACCGGTCGGCTCCATGGCGAGTCATCCGACCTTTCCCTTCGTCGCCATGCATGGCAACCGCCTGGTTTATGCCGACTACTTCGTTGATTCGAACGTCTGGCAGTATGAACTCGCCGGCCCATCCAATAGTGCGAACACCTTGTCGCCGCGCCCGAAATGCCTGCTCTGTTCCGCCGTTGAGGACGACAGCCCCCGATTCTCACCCGACGGCCGCAGAATCGTGTTTGTTTCCTGGCGGACCGGGTCAGAGGAGATCTGGACGGCCAACAGCAACGGAAGCGCTCCGAAGCAATTAACGTTTCTGGAGGGACGAACCGGCAGCCCCCGGTGGTCCCCGGACGGCCGTTGGGTAGCCTTCGATTCACGCGCAGGAGGCAGCTCCGACGTGTACGTCATCAGCACCTCGGGCGGAACGCCGCGCGTGCTGACTCCGGAGCCTTCGCTGGAAATCGAGCCGAGTTGGTCGCACGACGGGAAATGGGTTTATTTCGTCTCTGATCGGGGGGGGCAGTCTCACATCTGGAAGGTGCCCTTCGAGGGAGGGCCGGCCCGGCAGGTGACCCAGGGCGATGGCGGCGAGTCCCTGGAATCGGCCGATGGCAAGCTTCTCTATTACTTTCGCCGCGAACACGGTCATGGCATATGGAGCGTTCCGCTGGATGGGGGCCTCGAAGAAGCGGTTCCCGAACTCAGCGGCGTCCGTCGAACTCGCGCCTGGACCGTGCGCGCCGAGGGAATCTATTTCTATCAGGAAACAGTCGCAAAGCCACAAGTCCGATTCTTCAATTTCGCCACGCGACAGGTGAGTACCGTGCTGACCCCGGAGCGGGCAACGCCGTCTAACTATCCCGGTCTGGACATATCTCCGGACGGCCGAACGCTGGTGTACTCCCAGGTCGACAATCGAGTGGATGGATTAATGCTGATCGGGAATTTCCGCTAAGACCCGCGACCTCTGATTCGCCCTGTACTGATCACATAGCCTCGAAAATCACCAGCCCCCCGGCATCTCCACCGTGCTGAAACGATCGGCGTTCGTCTGACACTCAGTCAGCGTAGTCCACTGCACTTCGGAGGAAATCAGTGATGTTTTTGCCGCGAATACCCTTGATCGCGCTCTGCCTCGCCCTTGGCTCAGTCCCGCTGGCCAGCGCGGGCATCGTTTACAGTAACGGCCTGCCGAACCAGACCAGCGGGGAGGAGATGACGCACTGGATGCACGGTGATGACATCGTCGTCACTGCCCCCTTCACATTCGACACAATCCGCTTCTGGGATCTGGAGCCAACCGGCGGGGCATCTTACAACGGCAGCGTGGTTTGGGTCGTCAATCAGGACAATCCGGGCTTTCCCGCAGTCGCAACCCTGGGCAGTGGGGCCGCCACCCCAACCCGCAGCGTCATCCAGTCGTTTACTTCCGGCACGTGGGCCGGCTACGACGAGTACCAGAACGACATTAGCCTGAGCGTACCCATCACGCTGTCAGCCGGAACCTACTGGCTGGTGCTGCACAACGGTGGCTATGGTTTCCAGACCGACCAGAGTTTTTACTGGGAGACCACCGACAACAATGGCACGTCACACAGCTACAACTTCATTCGCACCGGCGCGCCTCCGGGGCCGTGGATCATCAACAACCTCTCGGCTCCGGTGGCAGAAGCGCAGCTCGCGTTTCAGTTGCTCGATTCCGCCGGCGCCGGAACGCCTGAACCGGCAACAGTAGCAATGGCGGGATCGGCTCTGGGCCTGCTGGTTTTATCGCGACGAAGACGTCGAAACTGAACGGCACATTCTGCGAAGAGTGATTCATCCTGCAACGGGAACCGGCGAAACTGGCGGTGCCTGTTGCAGGTTTTGTTTTTATTTTCAGTAATTTGAGCAGCGATACCGGATGGGCGGTGGCGTGCAGTTCTCGCGTCAGGAGAGCCATTACCATGCGCCTTACCAGCAGTTTGCTGTTCGCCGCCTTTTGCGTAGTACCGGCATTTTCAGCAACCATCAACTTCAGCACTTTCACGGGGAATCGCTACGATCCAGTGAGCAGTTTCACCCAGAACGGGTTCACCGCGGCAGCCACCGCCGGGAGTTGGTATTACGAAACCATCCGAGGCAACGGGGCACCCGAAATCGTGTCACAGAATGGCACCGGGGCAACTCTGACTGTTACCGGAGCCGGCAACTTCTTCTTCAACAGCATTGATATCGGTAACAACAGCCTGGCTTACACGATTACCGGGTTTCTCGGGATCGTTCAGCAATTCACCTTTTCGGGAACCACGGCGGCAGGCTTCTTCCCGGATAGCTTCACCTCTGATCCTGCAATTGGGGGGGCCACGTACACGACAGTGAATAATTCATGGGCCACAACGGCGATCAACTCACTGACAATTACGGGAACCAGCTATGGCGCCTTCAATACCGGCATCGACAACATCGTCCTCACCGACGCCGCCGCGCCGGAACCAGCAACGCTGGTACTGGTGGGAGGCGCGCTCGTGGCATTGGCTGGCCTGCGCCGACGCTTTACTGGCAGGCTTTTGACTTCGCGAGCGAAGTAACCACCAGCTTGCCGTCCAGAGAATCGGTGGTGACCTGCCCCTGTTGGCTGCCGGTCGCGCCGACCTGAACGGTAATCTTCAAATCCTGCACGCGCTCCGGCACCTCATTACAGGTGTTGGGCGCGTGCGCGGTTATGGAGGCCCCGTCGGCGCCGAGGTAATCCTTCGCCACCGGCCCGGTGAAGTTATTCTGTGAGGTCTGATTGATGCCGCTGTCGCCGTTGGAATGGCCGCTGGCGGAGGGCGGATTCATTACCACCGTGGAACCGGCAGTTGCCGTCGACCCGGCCGACAGCTGCACGTAGCCACGACGTGCGAACGACTGCGACCAGGTCTGCCAGCCCGGTGCTAAATGCAGGCGTAGCGTGACTTCGCAGGTCTTACTGTTCTCGGTCGCAGGCACGTTGGGACCGGTTGACGCGATGAAGGTATCGAAGATCAGGGTGAAAGTCTGGCGATCATTGGAGATCGACTGGCCCACGGTGCCTTGGGGACAGCCGGAACCGCCATAGCTGATGGCCTGAATGTAAGGCTGGCTCGGATCGGGGCCGACGGCAAAAACTGCACCCGCAAACCCCAACAGAGCGGTAACGGAAACGCGCGTAACTCGACGCATGAAATCGGACATGCAGATACAGTAGTACCAGTACCACCCGATTTCAATAGCTACTTTTCGTTATCGGGTTCGCTGCTGCCGGAAAGCAGGCCCATCGAATTGCCGCTCGACGGCCCCAGAAGCCCGGTCTTCATGTAGAGCATCAGCTTGTCGCGCGTGTCCGTGATGTCCAGATGACGCATGGTCAACTGGCCGATACGGTCCTGCGGAGAGAAGGTGGATTCCCCCTTTTCCATAGTCAGGCGCTCGGGCTTGTAGGTCAGATTCGGGCTGGTGGTGTCCAGCAACGTGTAGTCGTTGCCGCGGCGGAGTTCCACGGTCACTTCACCAGTCACGGCGCGGGCGATCCAGCGCTGGGCGGTTTCGCGGAGCATCATTGACTGGGAATCGAACCAGCGACCCTGATACAGCAGACGTCCCAGGCGCAGACCGTTGATCCGGTACTGCTCAATCGTGTCTTCGTTGTGGATACCGGTCACCAGGCGCTCATACGCAATGAACAGCAGCGCCAGACCAGGAGCTTCGTAAATCCCGCGGCTCTTGGCTTCAATGATGCGGTTTTCAATCTGGTCCGACATGCCCAGACCATGGCGTCCGCCGATGGCGTTCGCTTCCAGCACCAGAGCAACGGGGTCGTCATACGTCACGCCGTTGAGCGCAACCGGCTGGCCCTCTTCGAAGCGGACCGTGACCGTCTCGGGCTTGATTTCGCAGTTCTCGCGCCAGAACGGCACGCCCATGATGGGTTCCACGATGCGGACGCCCTTGTTCAGGAATTCCAGGTCCTTCGCTTCGTGCGTCGCGCCCCAGATGTTGGAGTCGGTCGAATACGCCTTCTCCACGCTCATCTTGTAGGTGAGGCCGTGCGAGAGCATGTACTCGGACATTTCCTTGCGGCCGCCGAGTTCGTCGATAAAAGTCTGGTCGAGCCAGGGCTTGTAGATGCGGAGGGCGGGGTTGGCGAGCAGACCGTAGCGGTAGAAACGCTCAATGTCGTTGCCCTTGAAGGTGGAACCGTCGCCCCAGATATGGACGTCGTCTTCCTTCATGGCGACCACCAGCATCGTGCCGGTAACGGCGCGGCCGATAGGCGTGGTGTTGAAGTAATGCACGCCGGCGGTCGAGATATGGAATGCACCGGACTGCAACGCGGCGATGCCTTCGGCCACCAGCTGCTTGCGGCAATCGATCAGACGGGCCTTTTCGGCGCCGTACGCAAGAGCGCGGCGGGGAATTTCGTCATAATCCGGCTCGTCCGGCTGGCCGAGGTTCGCGGTGTACGAGTACGGGATGGCACCCTTGGCGCGCATCCAGTGAATGGCGGCGCTGGTATCGAGGCCGCCCGAGAAAGCGAGGCCGACTTTTTCACCGGCAGGCAGGTTCTGAAGAATATTTCCCATTGTTGTAGTCGTCGGGTGTAAGATGCTGGCCAGACAAATCAGGCCAATCTTCAGGATAGCGTGGGGGGATGCCGCAGCCCCGGCCTACTGCATCAGCTTTTTCCACTCCGCCGCGTTGAGGCCATTGAGCTTCTTCTGGTAAACACGCGTCGCTTCACCCGGATCGACCTTGTCGTTCACGGTCTTGTGCACATGCGTGGCGACCACCGAACCGATGGCGTGGATGGCTTCGTGACGGTCCAGACCCTCGTCCATCAGGCGTTCCAGGGTGGCTTTCGCGATGAAATCGTCGCCCAGCGCGACCTGATTTTCCACAATCACGTGGAACAGCGAATGCAGCGTCGCGTTCGGCAGTTTAATGTTCGCCTCGGTGTGGAACTTCTGGACCGAGTAGACACGCTCGGCCTCTTCCAGCGAGAGCCAGATGCCGGGGTTGGGGTTCTTCTGTGGATCGTACTTCACTAAACCAGAATATCCCGCACCACGTCGCCCGAGATGCCGGTCAGCCGCGCATCCAGGCCCTGGAACTTCACAGAGAGCCGCTTATGGTCGATGCCGAGGACGTGCAGCATGGTCGCGTGAAAGTCGTGTACGGTGACCACGTTTTCCTGCGCGGCATAGCCGAAGTCGTCAGTGGCACCGTAGCTGATGCCCCGCTTGATACCGCCGCCTGCCATCAGATAGGTGAAGCCCTTGATGTGGTGGTCGCGGCCGTCGCCACCCTGTGACATCGGCGTGCGCCCGAATTCCCCGCCCCAGATGACGAGCGTGTCGTCCAGCATGCCCCGCTGCTTCAGGTCTTTGATGAGCGCAGCAGTAGCGCGATCTGTCTCCTGCGCCTTAAACTCCATGTTCGCTTTCACGCCGCCGTGGTGGTCCCAGTCGCGGTGGTAAAGCTGGATGAAGCGGACGCCGCGCTCCGCGAGCTTTCGGGCCAGCAGACAGTTCGAGGCAAACGACCCATCGCCCGGATTCGCGCCGTACATATCCAGAACGCTCTTCGGCTCTTTACTGACGTCCACCAGATCCGGCACGCTGGTCTGCATCTTGAACGCGAGTTCATACTGCGCCACTCGGGTCAGAATCTCGGGGTCTTTCAGCGTCCCGTACCCGATCTTATTCATCGCGTTGACTGCATTGATCGACTGTTCCTGCAGCTTCGCATTCACGCCCGGCGGGTTGTTGATGTAGAGGACGGGGTCGCCGATGGAGTTGAATTTTACGCCCTGGAATTTTGAAGGCAGCAACCCGGCGGACCACTGACGCGCCGCAATCGGCTGCATCTGTCCACCCTTGCCATTCGACACCAGCACCACGAAGCCAGGCAGATTTTCCGCTTCCGAGCCCAGGCCATAGAGCAACCACGACCCCATGCTGGGGCGACCAGGAATGATCGACCCGGTGTTCATGATGGTGTGCGCGGGGTCGTGATTGATCTGCTCCGTCGTCATCGAGCGAACGATGCAGAGGTCGTCGACGACACTACCGATATGGGGGAACAGTTCGCAGAGCTGCTCGCCGTTTTTCCCGAAGCGCGCGAACTTGTGCTGCGGCCCGAAACAGACCAGATCCTTGCCCTGCAACTGCGCGATCTGCTGGCCTTTGGTGAGCGATTCCGGCATCGGTTTGCCGTCCAGTTTCGCCAGTTGCGGCTTGTAGTCGAACGTCTCCAGATGTGACGGGCCACCCGCCTGGTAAAGGAAGATCACGCGCTTGGCTTTCGCCGCATGATGCAGCGGATTCACCACGCCTTTCGACGCGAGATTCTGCGCGGAGAGCAGCGAGTTCAGAGCGAGCGACCCGGAAATACCCCCAAGACCGGCACGAAGGAAGGAACGTCGGCAGAGTTCAGTGTTGGTCATTTCTAGTTCCTCGTGATCGTTTCGTGCAGATTCAGGATGGCGCGCGTAACAGCCGTCAGCGCGGCCAGGTCGGCTGCCGCAACAGCCTTGGGACGCGGGGCCTCCCCCACTGAAAGCAGCGCTTCCGCGGCCTTTGGATCGGCCCGGAACTGCTTCAGACTTTCCGCATGCAGGCCGAGCAGAATCCGGCGTTCCTGTGCGGTCGGCAAACGGTCTTCCGCCAGACGGAACGCCTCGTCAATCGGGTTCTTCGGATTCGCCGCCAGCGCCCGCTGCGCAAACACACGGGACGCCTCCACAAAGATGGGATCGTTCAGCAGATCCAGCGCCTGCAGTGGCGTATTTGAGTTCGTGCGATTCACCGCGCACTCCTCGCGCGTCGGCGCATCGAAGTTCAGCAACGCCGGATGCAGGAATGTCCGCTGCCATTCGGTGTAAACACCACGACGATACAGATCCGCACCGCGACTCTCGGAATAATCGCGCTTCGGAAAGTTCATCGCGAACAGATAGCCGGCAGGAGCAACCGGCTTCACCGGCGGCCCGCCGAACTGGTCCACCAGCAACCCCGACACCTGCAGCGCCGTATCGTGAACCACCTCGGCATCCACGCGAAAACGGCTCTGCCGGGCAATCAGGCGATTGTCAGGATCCTTCTCATCGAGCGCCGGCGTACTCATCGACGTCTGCCGATAAGCCTTGCTGAGCACGATGGTCCGAACCAGATGCTTCATATCCCAGGCGTGCGCACCAGCGGCATCGTAGCTGGGCTGTACGAACTCCGAAGCCAGCCAGTCCAACAGTTCCGGATGCACCGGCGCTTCCCCCTGCGACCCCAAATCATCCAGCGACTTCGTAATCCCCATACCGAAGAATTCGCGCCAGGTGCGGTTGGCATACGCGCGCGCCGTCAGCGGATTCTGTGCTGAGACCAGCCAGTTCGCCAGATCCAGACGCGTGGCGCGACGCCCGCCAGTTTCCACCTTACCGAGGAACGCAGGTACAGCAGGCTGCACAATCTCCGTCGTCTCATTCATCCAGTCGGCGCGCGGCAGAATGCGCGTGATCGCGGGTTCGGTCGTCTCCGTCGTCACCACACGCGGAATCGACCAGAAGAAGCGCGTCCGCTCCCAGGCGGTCTGTTCCGCCGCGATCAGCAACGGCTGCAGTTCGGGCGTGGTGAATTCGAAGAAATCGAGAATCGCTTTTTGCTGTCTCTCGGTTCGCTTGTCGGGCTCGGCTTTGAAGCCCTCCGTCACGTCGAAGGGAACGCCATGCTCCACATCCACATTGAGTACAGCCTGATTCTCGTCTGTACGCGCCTTCGATTGCTTCCCCGAATCGCCCAGATACGGCCATGAATATTCAGCGTTCGACAATGCCACCCGGAACCGGCCAATCACCGCACGTCGAATCGGCGAATCCTGATGCAGACGAACCGTAATAACCGAGTCAGCGGCCGTCGTCACTGTGCTGCCAAAACGCAGCCCCAGCATGTGCCCTTCGGACCAACCCGTCGACGGATCACCGTCGATGGCGGCCATCGCTGGTGCATCAACATGGACATCGGTCTTGTTAGCGGTCGCCAGCACAAACGGCAATTTCCGCCCGTTCATCTCCGCATCCACTTCCGTCAGAACAAAGCGATCCGCACCGCGTGCCAGGCCATTGCCCGGCAGGACTTCGTCGCTGTGCAGATCTAAGCCCAGTGCCGTCCACTTCCCCGCTCCGGGACGTAATTCCACCGTGTAAGTGTCGTTGCTCGGAATCGGCCCCGAAGCCACAATCAGGCCGTCGCCACGCTTGCGTTCAAAGCCATTGATCGAGCTCTCCACCATCTCGTCGTTATAAATCTTCAGTACCGAACCAGCGGCGGCGCGCGCAGACACAGGCTTCTGCCAGTGCCACGAACGATCTGCCGTCCCCACATAGTTCGGTGCCTTCGCCAGCAGGGCCTTCGCCTTCTCATCCAGTTCGCGCCGGGCAGCATCCGCCTTCGCCGTCAACGCGTCCAGTTGACGCTGCTGTTCCGGCGTAGCCAGCAGCAGCTTCGAACCCCACGCATCCGCACCACGATCCGGCATCAACCCCGTCTCTTTGATATCCGCAAAGAACGCCTTCATCGAGTAGAAATCCTTCGATGCAAACGGATCGAACTTGTGATCGTGACACTCCGCGCAGCCCATCGTGGAGCCAAGCCACACCGCCGAGAGAGTTCTCACCCGGTCTGCGCCGTACTTCGCGAGATACTCCTTCGGCTGTAGTCCGCCCTCCGCCGAATAGCGATTCATCCGGTTGTACGCCGAAGCAATTTTCTGCTCCACCGTCGCATTCGGCATCAGATCCCCGGCGAGTTGCTCGCGCGTAAATTGATCAAACGGTTTGTTATCCCGGAAGGCCTTCAAAACGTAGTCGCGATACGGCCATGCGGGCCACAGATTATCGCCGTGGAACCCCGCCGAATCGGCATAGCGAACGGCATCCAGCCAGTGCATCGCCTGCTTCTCGGCATAGTGTGAGGAGGCCATCAAACGATCCACAACTTTCACCCAGGCATCGGGCGACTTGTCGTTCTGAAACGCCGTAACTTCAGCCGGAGTCGGCGGCAGCCCTGTCAGGTCAAACGACGCCCTCCGCAGCAAAGTCCGCCGGTCCGCCTCGGCCGAAAACTTCAGACCTTCGCGTGCCAGACGAGCCTCAATAAAAGCATCCACCGGATTCCCCGCCAATACCGGAGGCTCCGGCCGCCTTACCGGCTGATACGCCCAGTGACCTTCATAAACCGCGCCTTCCGCCACCCATCGCTTCAGCGTCTGCTTCTGCGCGTCCGTCAAGGTCTTATGCGCGAACTCCGGAGGCATAATGCGCGCTCCGGTTGCAAAAATGCGCGTGATGATTTCGCTGTGGTCCGGGTCACCCGGCACAATCGGAGTCCGCCCATTGCGCAGCGCCTTCGTCGCTTCTTCCCGCAAGTCCAGCCGCAAATTCGCCATGCGCGAACTCTTATCCGGCCCGTGGCAGCGGAGGCAGGTATCCGACATGATGGGCCGGATATCGCGATTAAACGACACCGGGGCAGCAGCGAGAGTTGCCGACAGAGCAACGGCCGCAAACAGGAAACGGGCTACGGACATAGGGTGCACCTTAGCAGTCATTATGACGCCCGTGCCGCAGCGCCGCTTTTTGTATCCTGACAGGGCATGGCAGAAATCGTAATTTCGCTCGCGAACGAACAACAACGTGAAGAGTGTTACCGGCTCGCCTACGAAATATTCTGTGGCGAAATGGGCACAATGCGGGAAGATGCCGATCACGAAAAAGGCCTGCTGCGGGACGCCGCCATCGAGGCCGCGCACGTCTTTCACGGCCAGGTGGATGGCGAGATGGCCGGCACGATCGGCATTCTGGTGGGCAACGACGAACAGCCCTTCCCCGAACATTTTGAACACGGCTTTGACATTTCGCGCTTTCTTCCTGTTGTTCCCCGTTCGAAAATGGCGATCAACATTCGCTTCCTCGTGCGCCCGGAGTACCGCAGTTCCCAACTGCCCTTTAAGCTGATGGTGGAAGCCGCGAAATTCCAGTTTTCGACCGGTATGAAGCTGATTTTCTGCGACTGCCAGCCGCATCTGCTGAACCTCTACCAGGGCATCGGCTTCCGGCCCTACGCGCCCGTTTTTGAGCAGCCAGGCTTCGGCGTCATGGTGCCGCTCGTCTACGTCGCCCCCGATGTCGCGCATCTGCGAAACATCCGGTCGCCGATGATCCGCTACGCGAAGGGTATCGACGATCCGGCCGAAGCGGCACGCCTCGTCGCCCTGCTGCCCGAGCAATCACCGGTGCTCACCACCACGGACCTGGAACGCGCCTCCTGGGCCGAAACGGTCGGCCTGCTCAGCCAGGCGCGCGAGCGCACCGGAGCCTTTGAAGGCTTCACCGAAGAGGAAATCAAGGCCTTCCTCGACCGCGGCCAGGTACTCGACTGCATTGATGGCCAGCAAATCGTCGTCAAAGGTCACGGCACACGCTCCGCGTACGTGGTCCTGGAGGGCCTTGCCGAAGTCCGCCTCGAAGGGAAGCTCCTCGCACAAATCGGCGAAGGCGAACTGTTCGGCGAATTCGCTCTGCTGCTGGCCACCAAACGTACTGCAGACGTCTACGCCAAAGGCGAGCGGGTCCGCCTCCTGGTCCTTGATGAACGCACACTGCAGCGTCTGCTGGATGGCAACGCCGCCCTCGCCGCGAAGTTCCTCCTCAACCTCTCGAAATCCCTCGCGCTGCGACTGATTAACCCGGCAGGCCGATGACCAGGCCCGACACCCTCCGCGACCTCGGCTACCGTATTGTCGATCAGATCGTCGAAGAGTTCCACGGCGCAAATCCCCGCCCCGTCTTCCCTGCCCCGCAGACCCGCGACGCGATGGAAGCGGCCTTTGGCGGGCCTTTGCCCCTGGAGGGCATGGAGCCGGATGCGCTCCTGCAACTCGCCCTCGACCGGATTCTGCCAGCCGCGGGCAATCCCAATCACCCGGGTTCGATGGGCTACGTCCTCACGTCGTCCTCCCCGCTGCCCGCGCTCTTTGAAGCCCTGGTGGCAGCCATCAAGCTGCGCCCGACCACGTGGAAGAATCAGCCAGCCAGTTGCCACATCGAGACCACCGTCGTCCGCTGGCTGGGCGAGATGGCGGGCTTCGCACCCGACGCCGCCGGTTACGTCACCACTGGCGGCTCGTGGGCCAATCTCGCCGCACTCTCAGTAGCCCGTGTCCGAAAGGCCGGATGGGATGTTCGCGCCGAAGGCCTGAACGGCAAACCGCAACTGGTCGCCTATACCTCTGAGCACACCCACTCCTGCATCCAGCGATCCTGCGAGATGCTCGGCATCGGCGCGAACTGGCTGCGCAAAATCCCCCTCGACAAACACTTCCGCCTCCGAACAGACCTCCTCGAACAGGCCATCCAGGCTGACGTTACCGCTGGCCACAAGCCTTTCTGCGTCGTCGGTAACGCCGGTACCGTGGAGACCGGAGCCATCGACCCGCTGAACGCCTTGGCCGATATCGCGCAACGCAACAACCTCTGGTTCCACGTGGATGGAGCGTACGGAGCCTTCGCGGCGCTCGTTCCCGAAAAACGTGCGCTGATGACCGGGATCGCCCGCGCCGATTCCCTCACCGTTGACCCTCACAAGTGGCTCAACACTCCCTTTGAAGCTGGCTGCATTCTCTTCCGCGACTGGGCCGATCTCCGCCTCACCTTCAGCCTGATTCCGCACTACCTCCAGGCAGCCATGGGCACCGAGCACAACCAGTACGAGTACGGCTTCGAACTCAGCCGAACAGACCGTGCGCTCAAGGTCTGGCTGGCGTTGCGCCAGTACGGAGTCGCAGCCTATGCGGCGATGGTAGCGGACCATCTCGACTTCACCCATCACCTCGCGTCGCTGATCAAAGAGGCCCCGGAGTTCGAACTCGCCTGCGAACCAGAGCTCAGCATCTGCTGCTTCCGTTACGTACCTCCAGGCGTGACCGACCCCGTCACCCTGGACCAGCTCAACTACGATCTGGAACTCGCCCTGATGCGCGATGGCCGCGGCCTGATCTCAGGCACGCAACTGAACGGACGCCGCGTTCTGCGGGCCTGCATCGCCAGCCGCTCCGTCACCAGGCAGAGTGTGGAAGAAACATTCCGGCTCCTGCGTGTTCTCGCTGCCACACTCTAGTAGACTCAAGGTGCGGAGGCACGACGAATGTTGAACAAACGACCCCTCGTCGTTCTCGGATTCCTCCTCGCCCTGCTGGTGCCGGCGTTGTTTCAGATTTCACGGCCCTTCCTCACACCCGCCCTCCTCGCCGGCGTTCTCGCCATCGTCCTCCACCCCGCGAATCAATGGCTGACCCGGCACCTGAAACGCCCCACGCTCTCCACCAGCCTGACTACCTTCAGCATCATGCTGGTCCTCGCCGGGTTGCTGGTTTTCGTCGGCTTCACCATCAGCTCTGAGTTGCAAAGCAGCTACAACGCACTAAGCCGCCGGTCGCTCCAGGAAGGCGGCTGGCCCGCCATGGTCGCCAGTACAACAGACCGGCTTGTGGACGTGCTCGCCACGCGCATCCCCCTCGATAAAGATGCGATCCGCGACAGCTTCATGAATGGTCTGCAAAACGTGGCGGGGCGGATGGCCGGCAGCGTCGGCACTGCCGTTGGAGGCGTCACAACAGCGGTATTGGGCATCCTCTTCACCACTGTCTTCCTCTACTTTCTTCTCCTGCACGGCAAACAGTGGCTGGCAACCCTCAGCGATATTGTGCCGCTGGAAAAACACGTCATCGATAGCCTTTTTCAGACCGTGGAAGATTCCGTCACGGCAACCGTCTACGGAGTCATCGCCGTTGCGCTCGGCCAGGGCTTATTCGTCGCGCTGGGCTTCTGGATGGCCGGAGTTCGTTCGCCCGCCCTGTGGGGCACCATCGGTGGCGTCTGCTCCATCATCCCTGTTCTGGGCGCGCCCCTCGTCTGGGTCCCGGTAGTGATCGCCTATGCGATTGCCGGGGCGTGGTGGAAGGTTCTGTTCCTCGCCCTCTGGGGCGCGTTTGTGGTCGGCTCGGTCGATAACGTACTGCGGCCACTCGTGATGGGTGTGCGGGCCAAACAGCCCCCCCTGGTGATGGCGCTGGGAGCCATCGGAGGCACCTGGGCGTTCGGCGTATTAGGTATCCTCGTCGGCCCGCTGGTCGTCTCTCTTGCGGGGGCACTGGTGAAGGAAATTCAGATCTTGAGGGTGGCCGAAAAGCCTGGCACGTAGCTATTCCGCACGGCCCACTTCGCGACTTCGGCCAGCCACAACACGCTGCTGGCCACAACTACCGTCAGGACCCAGTCGGCGGCCCCCAAACTTACCGTGCCGAACGCAACCTGCAACATCGGCACATAGATCACCAGCGCATGCAGTGCGATGGACAGCGCCACAGCTGCGGACAGCCGCCAGTTGGCACCCAGCCCCGGCAGCGCACTGCGCATGCCGGCACGCGAATTGAAGGCGTTAAACAACTGGTAGAACACCAGAGCATTGAACGCCATGGTGCGTGCATAGGGGATGCCACCGGGCAGCGCATGGTGGAAGACCGCCAGCGTCCCCACCGTCATCACAACGCCCACCAGAAGAATCCCCGCGAACATCGGCCGGTTAATCACACCTTCTGTCCGTGCTCGCGGCGCACGCCGCATCAGGTCCGGCGCCGGAGGATCAAAGCCCAGTGCCAGAGCGGGTGCGCCATCGGTAATCAGGTTGATCCACAAGATCTGTGTCGCCAGTAACGGCAAAGTGAAACCATTCCCCGAATCGAGGCCAAGAGGCCTTGCCAGCAACACGGCAAAGAACACCGTCAGCACTTCGCCGGCATTCGAAGACAGCAAATAGAGGATCGTTTTGCGGATGTTGTCAAATACCGCGCGCCCCTCTTCCACGGCCACCACGATGGTGGCAAAGTTGTCATCGGTGAGCACCAGATCCGACGCTTCCTTCGCCACGTCGGTCCCGGTAATCCCCATCGCAATCCCGATATCGGCGGCCTTCAGTGCGGGGGCGTCATTCACACCGTCGCCCGTCATCGCCACAATCGCCCCTCCACGTTGTAGCGCCGCGACGATGCGCAACTTATGGCTCGGCGTCACCCGGGCAAACACGGAGACTTCCCGAACCGCCACATCCAGTTGCGCATCCGACATCGCCTCCAGCTCCGGCCCCGCAATCACGCGACCTTCAACCGAAATACCCGTCTCCCGAGCGATCGCCGCCGCGGTAGCCGGATGATCCCCGGTAATCAGCACGGGCCGAATCCCGGCACTCCGTGCTTTCGCTACCGCGGGCGCAGCTTCCGGACGGGCAGGATCCAGCATCCCGATCAGCCCCAGAAATACCAGATCTCGCTCCAGTTCCCCCGGGCTGACCGACGCTCCTTCCGGCGCTGCCGCCATCTTTCGGAACGCCACACCCAGAGTTCGTAACGCGGTAGAAGCCAGCGTTTCATTGGCCTGTAGAATGGCGGTCCGCCGCTCGTGAGTCAGCAGAACGTGGTCATGCCCCACCAGTTCGTGCGTGCACAGGTCCAGCAGGGCCCCGGCCGCACCTTTGGTAAACACATAGCAGTCCTCCGGCGAGGCAGGCGCACGGTTCACCGTACTCATCCGTTTCCGGTCCGACGAAAACGGCGCTTCGGCCAGACGCGGATACCGTATCCGCAGTGCCGCATGGTCAATCCCCGCCGTCGCCGCCGCGATCAGCAACGCCCCTTCGGTCGGGTCTCCCTGGACCACACCATCGCTGCCAATGGCCGCATTGTTCGCGAGCGACGCGGCACGCAGCAGACGGTCCGTTTCGTTCTTCCAGGGCTCGTTCTTCTGGCCCGGATTTCCCTCCGGCACCACCGATCCGCTGGCCGTCAGAATCACGCGGACCGTCATCTCGTTCTTCGTCAGCGTGCCGGTCTTATCCGAGGCGATCACGGTGACACTGCCCAGCGATTCCACCGCCGAGAGCTTGCGCACAATCGCGCCGCAACCTGCCATCTTCTGTACGCCGAGCGCCAGTACCGTCGTCACCACGGTCGCCAGACTCTCCGGGGCCGCCGCCACGGCCAGAGCCACGCCGAACATCAGAATCTGCACGAAGCCCGCCAGATCGCGAACACCATGCAGGATCGCCAGCGTCGCCACCACGATGACGGCAATCACAATCACGACGTAGCCCAGCTGCCGCCCAATGCGGTCCAGATCGCGCTGGAGCGGGGTCGCCTGCGACTTCGTGTTCCGCAACAACCCGGCAATCGCACCGAGTTCCGTTTTCATGCCGGTCTGAGTCACGATGCCGGCGGCATGGCCGAACGCGACAGCTGTACCGGAAAATACAGTATTGAAGCGCTCGGCGATCGCAGGAGTGCCGGAAATCGGCTCCTTCGTCTTCAGGACGGGCAGGCTTTCGCCTGTCAGCGAGGCTTCCGTGGTCTGCAGTTCCACCACTTCGGTGAGCCGCGCGTCCGCCGAAATCGAGTCCCCTTCGCTGATGATGAGGAGGTCGCCCGGTACCAGGTCGCGAGCCGGAATTCGCTGCTGTGTCCCATCACGAATTACTGTGGCCCAGGGGACAGCAGTCGCCCGCAGAGCCGCCAGCGCCTCCTCGGCGCGACCCTCCTGAATGAACCCCATCAGGGCGTTCAGGACCACCACCGCAATGATCACAATCGCTTCGTACGGCAGGAACGATTCCCGCTCCAGCAACCAGACCAGGGCGGAGACGAACGCCGCTACGATCAGCAGAATCACCAGGGCATCGGAGAACTGAGCCACAAAGCGCCGCCACGCGGAGACCCGCGCTTCCGTCTCCAGTTCGTTGGGACCGAACTCGGTCAGCCGCTCGGCAGCCACAGAGCCGCTCAGACCGACCGTCAGATCAGTTCCCAGAGCCGCTGCCACTTCCGTAATGGAAGCTTCGTAAGGTTGAAATGCCTGCATTACCCTGGCATACAAGCAGGTTGTATGCCAATGTGATTTAGTTGTAAGCCGGGTTCTTCTTCAGGCTGATCAGGTTGCCCAGCAGACGGAACGCCCCCGTCACGCCCGCAGGTAACTGACGATGGATCGCGAACGCATCATAGACGTAGAAACCCTTGCCGTACCGCGCGATGAGCAAGCCACCCTTCTGCGCATCCTGCTCCGGATCATGCGTTTCCACCAGAGCCGTGTACTGTTTATCCCAGGTCTTCATGAAGCCGTGACCGCGCTCTTCTTCCCAGCCCTTAAAATCGTCAATCCCGATCTTATTTGGCCAGGCAAACAGGGGATGATTCGGTTCCAGGAATGTCACGGCGTTGGCCTCATCCACCACCTTCTGCGGATTTGAACCCAGTTCAAACGGATACGGCCCGTAGTTGTGGTCAAAGTCCTGCAGGTTGTACTGCACAATCAGCACGCCACCGTTCTTCACGTAATCCAGCAGTCGGCCATTCGCCGACTTCAGATCCGCCCGCACCGCGTAAGCGCGAACACCCAGCACGATAGCGTCATAACCCGACAGATCACCCTGCGTCAGATCCGTCGTGGCCAGCACGCGAACTTCATGGCCCAGATTCTCAATCGCCTTCGGGACATCGTCGCCCGTCCCCGGCAGGTAGCCAAGCCGCAGCCCCGACACGGTCTTCACATCCACGCCCATTGCACGGTACGTGGCAGCCGAGTAGAACGGATAGTTGCGAACGCCAGGATACCCGGCCATCCGGTAGCCTTCCGAGTACTTCTGGCCGTTGTACTCCGCCACCGCTGAAATGCTGTACGGCTGCGCCTGCACGCCAGCCGGAATCACGTTGAACGAAATCACACGATCTTCGCCGTCCCGCGCCATGATGAACGGCGCTTCCGCCGGTTCCGACTTCCAACCTGCGGGCATCGTCAGGCGCAACACGCCCTGAGCCGGACCCTTCACGTTGCTGTGCACCGTAGCCGTTAAAGACAGCGACTTCGCCGTCAGAGGCAGTGCACCGCCCGGCAGCCCGAGGCTCACCGAAATCGCCGGAGCCACCATCAGCGGCATCTGCACCTGACCAATTCCGGCCACACGCTCACTCGCCTGTACCACCTGCTCCATCTCAAACGGCACGCCGCGATACGTCAGCTTCGCGCGGGCGGTGAGAGGATACGGCACGGTGGAAAGATTCCGGTACCGCGCATCAATCAAATCGTAGTAAGGCTGCTCCGTGGAATCACGCTTGTAATACGGGCGGGTGATAGCGGCGTCCACCGGAACCTTCACGGTCATGCGCCACATCTCCTGCTTCGCCGGGGTCAGGTCATGCGACGGGGTGCCCTGCGGCGTAACGCTCCAGTTCTTCCCATCCGACGGAATCACCGTCACGTCGTCCAGCTTCACGCCTTCCGAACCCATGTTGAACGAAGTCGCTTCAATCGCAAACGCCTGGCCGGGAATCGCCATCGTGAACACCGAACCACCGCGAATCATCCCCATCCCGCGGCCACGTCCGCCGGCATTCGGCGCCGGCACGCCCAATTGCGACGAAACGGCCGTATTCAGTGACAATTCCAGCGACGCGACCAGCCCCTTCTGGAACTGCTTTTCCTTCACACCCAGTTCGAAAAGAACATCGCTCTTGCCCGGCTCCGCCAGCTTGCTGGTCTTCACCTGCGCGATCAGATCCCGCGTGCCTTTCAGGCCATCCGCCAGCAGCGGCGCAAGCGCGGCAGGCTTTTCCGGAGAGTACTGCGCAAATGCCTGATCGGCCTTCGCGGTGATCGCCGCCAGGCCCGTCTTCAGAAACTGCGTGTCGCCCGTTGCCAGAGTCGCGATACCGTTCAGCGTCACGTCCATGCCATCAAAAAACGTCTGTTCCTGGTCGCCCGACTTCACCCTCGAACCATAGCGGTGATAGCTGGCCGACGCCGGAGCTGGCTGCGGCAGCGTCCCGCCACCGTTCTGCGACTTCTGCAACCCCCACCCTTCGCGCGCAATCTGCGTCGCCGTCAGGCCCGTGCCCGGAATCATCTTCGCTTCGTCAATCGTCAGCGTCGGCGTCGGCTTCTCGGTCACCCATTTCTGTTCCACGTAGTCAAAGAAGCGCACCGGCACGTACTTGTCGATGGCGTAATCGTACATGCCGTCTTTGGTGATGTCGGCGAACGGGGTCCGGCCATACATCTTCATCGGCGACCACGGCCGCAGTCCTTCCTGCAACTGTTCCGGGAACTTCGTCGCATCGCCCGCCATCACGAACGCTTCCTGCGCCAACTGGCCCGCCACCTGGTGGTTGCCGTGGCCATCGGTCGGATTGCCAATAAACACCGACGTGATCACCAGCGGCCGGGTCATGCGAATCACGCGGACCACATCGGCCAGTACACGATCGTGATTCCACTTGTCGAGCGCCTCTTCACGAGTCTTCGAAAACCCGTAGTCGATGGCGCGGGTAAAAAACTGTTCCACGCCGTAGTAGCGGCCCGCCTGCAGCAGTTCCTGCGTCCGGACCAGGCCCATCGCGTCGTAGGTATCAGAGGACATTTCGTTCTGTCCGCCCTCACCGCGATTCAGCGTCAGCTGAATCGTGCGGGCACCAACGCCGCGTGACTCCCAGACGAGCATGCCGCCGTCCTCGTCATCCGGGTGCGCCACCACCAGTGCCAGACTGGCTCGGGTGCGAATCTCGCGCAGAATTCGCGCCATTCCGCCCGCGCCGCGATCCACATGAAGCGGCATCGCATCACCTTCGGCCGACGCCCGCCGCACCACAACACCGGAAACGATTACTGCGAGGGCAATTATGACTGAAAAATAACGAAGCCTGGATTGTTTTTGCATGAAGGTATCCGGTAAGGAGAATGAAACACGTACGAAATAGACCGCTACAATAGTTTGGCATAGGGGTTGTACCCACATCCGGCCAGCGGCGCAGCTGGCAAGGCAACTGGTTTCAGTTCAGGAAAGTCATACATCTATGAAAAAACGTCTCCTCGCGCTTGCCGCTTTGTTGGCATTTGCGACGCAATTTTTACCCGCGCAAACGCAGGCTGTAAACGGAGCAATCCGCGGCCGTGTCACCGATCCGGTCGGAGCTCCCATTCCCGGAGCCAAAGTCGACGCACTCAGCACCGACACCGGCTTCAACCGCTCATTTGAAACGGCCGAAGATGGCTACTTCGTCTTCCCGAACCTCCCCCTCGGCACCTGGACCGTCACCATCAAGAAAGAAGGCTTTGAGACGAAGCGCGCCACCGGCATCGCCCTCAGCGCCGGTACCCAGGCGGAAATCAACGCCCAGCTGGCCGTCGGCCAGGTGAGCACCTCCGTGGAAGTGACCGGTGGCGCTCCGGTTCTGGAGCCCTCGCGTCTCGAAACCGGCCGCACCATTTCCCACGCCGAAGTCGACAACCTGCCCCTCACCTCGCGTAACCCTTATAACTTCATCCTGTTCCAGCCCGGCGTCAGCGGCCACCCGAATGCCGAACTCGGCATCCCCCGCACCATCAACACCAACGGGCTGCTCGACCGCATCAACTACCAGATGGACGGTATGGTGAATACGCAGAGCGACCGCTACGGCCTCCGCCTCTTCCCCATCTCCGACATCTACGTCCGCGAAGTCCAGACCGTCTCCAACAGCTATGCCCCGGAATTCGGCGGCACCTCCGGCAACATCTTCAACGTCATCACCAACTCCGGCGCGAACCAGTATCACAGCGAGTTTTACTACATCGGCCGCCCGGTGGACGCCAACGCCCGCCCCACGCTGCTTGCTCTCAGCCAGCCCAAGCCGAACCTGACGCTCGCCGATTCCGCCGTGAACGGATCCGGCCGTCTGATCAAGGACAAGCTCTTCTTCTTCGCCGGTTATGAGCACCTGACCCGCGGTCTGCCCAGCCCCAACACGATTGATCCCACCCAGGCTGCACAGATCGGCATCGCGCCGGCCCTGCTGGCCACCGCGCCTTCGATTCAGTACGCACAGTTCCTCAACGTCCGCCTCGACTGGATCATCAGTTCGAAGCACCAGGCCTTTGTTCGCTACAACTACTTCCGCAACCAGTACCCGTTCAACACCGCTGTCGGCGCGAAGAACGCGCAGGACGTGGCCGCTGACTTCCGCGACCGTGCCCACGTTGCCGGTATCCAGTTGCTCTCCACGTTCACCCCGAACGTCCTGAACGAATTCCGCGCCTCCATGCCGTACCGTAGTTCCGCTCACCTGGCGGGCCCGAATACGGCCACCGGCGTGCAGATCGTGATCAACGGTATCGCCACCTTCAACGGATCCTCCGCCATCGGTGATCGTTTCGCCGAGAAGGACATCAGCGCCAACGACACCATGACCTGGATCCACGGTGGCCATACGTTTAAGGCGGGCTACGGCTTCCTGCACATCAACGACAATCAGGTCGGCAACGTGTTCAGCCGCTACACCTTCCCGGATATTGCCTCTTACCTGGCCGCGAAAAGCGGCGCGAGGCCCTTCGGCTACACCAGTTACGCCACCGTCCTCGGCACGCCTGGCCGCCACTACAATTCGAACTTCCAGAACCTCTTCTTCCAGGATTCGTGGAAAATTCTCCCGAACCTGACGTTCAACTACGGCGTCCGCTACGACCGCTTTGCCGGCCCTCCCGCCGATGCCAACGCGCCGTTCGAGATGAGCCGCAAGTTCCGCACGCCCAACGCCAACTTTGCCCCCCGCGTCGGTATCGCCTGGTCTCTGGACTCGAAGACCGTGGTCCGCTTCAACGCCGGTTACTTCTATGAAGCGCCCGCCACCAACCTCTGGTACAACGCGTTGAACAACGACGGTTCCAACCGGTCTTTCACCGCTACCCTGCAGCCGACTTCGGCTGGTGCCCCGGCCTTCCCGGTTGTTCTCGCCGTCATTGCGGGCGCTGCTCCGGTCACGCCGTCCATCACCACCGTGACGCCGAACTTCAAGAACGCCTACACCTTCAACACGAACTTCCAGGTGGAACGCCAGATCACGAAGAGCGAGAGCCTGATGGTCGGCTTCATCCACACCGGTGCCCGCAATCAGGGATACCTGCGGAACGCCAATCTGACCAACCCCACCGGAGTTCTCGCCGATGGCCGCCCGATCTTCTCCACCTCGGTCTCCTCTCGCATCTATCCGCAGTTTGGCAACATCACCATGCAGGACATCGGCGCCGTTGCCGACTACGAAGCGCTCATCGCCCACTTCAAGCACCAGTTCTCGCAGGGCTACACCGCCAGCGTTTCCTACACCTGGTCCCACTCCATCAGCGACGCGCCGGATGCCAACAGCTTCGAGCAGAACCTCGCCATCTCCGACCCAACGAACCGCCGCCGCGACCGCGCCAACAGCATCGTGAACCGTCCGCAGGCGCTCACCGCCACGGCGTTCATTGAACCCACGTTCAAGCTGTCGAACGTGGCGCTGCGCCGCCTCGCGAACGACAACCAGCTGACCATCTCGGCCAACATCTCGTCAGGCGATCAGTTCAACTACACGTCCAGCCGCAACCTGAACAACGATACGCTGGGCGTCAACCGGCCCCTGTACCTCGCCCGCAATCTGGGTCGTGGCAAAAACGTTTACCAGATCGACTCCCGCTACACCCGCACGCTGTTCACGTGGCACGAACACCTGAAGCCGAAGTTCTTCGCTGAAGTCAACAACATCTTCAACCACAAGAACATCACCAATTACAACGGCACGCTCACGGTGGACGCTCTCGGCGCTGCCACGATTCCGGCCGTCATTACGCCGGTTTCCACGGTGCTCGAAAGCCGCATCGTACAGCTCGGCATCAGGCTGGACTGGTAAAGCTTGAGCACTTTCCCGGCACCTGTCTACGCGGAGACTGTTCTTTCTCATAACTTCCGTGACGCGCAGCGCTTCTTCCTGGAGGCGCTGCTCGAACTCCACTACGCACATACGCTGATGCTGACCCGGCAGGGAATTATCCCTGCCGAGTCGGCGAAGGCGTGCCTCCTGGCCCTCGATGCCCTCGACCGCGACGATCTCCGGACCGCGCAGTACGATGGCAAATTCGAGGACCTTTTCTTCTACATCGAATCAAAGCTCGAAGCGCTCGCCGGCCCCGATCACGCAGGCCGCATGCATACCGCGCGCAGCCGCAACGACATCTGCATCGCGCTCTATCGCATGAAGGCGCGAGCTGAAGCCCTCGAAATCCTCAAGGCGGTTTCGGCCCTCCGGCAGGTCCTGCTGAAGCTGGCACGTGAGCACGAACACGCGCTGATGCCCGCCTACACGCACACCCAGCCAGCGCAACCGACCACTCTCGGCCACTACCTGATGGCGTACGCCGAAGCGGTGGGTCGCGATGAGACGCGCCTCCAGGCTGCTTTCGCCACCATCAACCGCAGCCCCCTCGGAGCCTGCGCGATCACCACCACCGCCTTCCCGGTTGACCGCGACTGCATCGCCGAACTGCTCGGCTTCGAAGGTCTGCAACTCAATTCCTTTGGCGCGATCGCGGCCACCGATTATCTGACCGAACTCGCCGGAGCCGTCGCCACCACCATGGCGAACCTCGGCAAATTCACGCAGGATCTTCTCCTCTGGTGCAACCCGACGCTCGGCTTCCTGCGCCTGACCGACGCCTGGGTCCAGATCTCCAGCATCATGCCCCAGAAGCGCAACCCGGTGCCGCTGGAACACACTCGGATTCTCGCCAGCCGCGCGCTGGCCGAAGCGCAGGGTGTTTTCACCTGCGTCCACAACACACCGTTCGGCGACATCAACGATTCGGAAGACGACATCCAGCCCATCGTGTTCACCATGACCGCAAATGCGCAGCGGGCACTGAAACTACTCGCCGGGGTCCTCAGCGACTGTGAATTCCAGACCGCCCGCATGGCCGAAATGGCGGCGGCGGATTTCCTCACGGTGACCGAACTGGCCGATACCCTGGTCCGCAAAGAAAACCTCAGCTTCCGCGATGCCCATCACCTGGTGTCCAAAGCCGTGAAGGCACTGGGAGGCAAGTACTCCGTCGCGTCGATGGCAGAAGCAACCGCCCGGCTGGCCCCCGAGGCCCTCGGACGCAAACTCAACCTCACCCACGCAGACCTCGAAGCCGCCCTCGACGCCCGTAACTTCGTGGAAATCCGGACCATCCCCGGAGGCCCCGGAGCATTACAGCCGGTGTTTAACGATACGGCAAAGCAGGAAGCTCAAATCGAAGCCTGGCTCAACACCAAGACAACCCTGCTCCGTAACTACCGCGAAACCCTGCGCAAGCTAAGCGATCTGGCCCTGAAAGGCTAAAGCAGCTTAAAATCCGATCATGAAGGCGATCTTGGCCATCCGCGTCTTTGCGGTCACTCTGACACTCGGTACGCTTGGATTCTCTCAATCGTTCGCGCCTCCGCTGGCTCCCGGGACGAGGTATTTTCTGCGCGATGACCTTCAGGGCCGTTGGTGTGTGTACTCAAACAAGGAAACATGGGACTCTCGCGTAAATAGCGTCCAACCAGAAATGGCGGGAGGTATTGAGTACCACGGTGGCCGGGTCTCGCGGATTTACCTGCAGCAGCAGAATTCTAACGTAGAATGGGTACTCCACGATTGGTATGAACTAAATCGGCTGGGTCAAATTGTAGGTCTGTTGCGAAACATACTGTATGTGTCTGAGCACGAGGTAAAGCAGGAGTCCTATCAAATTGCTGCTGGCAAGGCGACTAAGACGGCGAGTTCTGCCTGGAATCCGGTGACCAGTGAGAGCCTGCCATTACCAAGGCCGATGGATGCGGATGCGACATGGCAGGTATTCACCAGAATAAAAGATCTACCCTTCACTCAACTGATTGAGGGGAGGGCAAAACGCACTCTGAGCAAAGAGGGGAGTTGCGTTCCTGTTCGGAACCTTACGCAGACCGCCGTGCAATAAACCACGCCCGCCCGTCATCCTCACCGGCGGCGATTTCGGTCCATCCCGGAAACGCCGCCCTGTAGTTCTCCAGCGAAGTCGCAAACCGTCCGGTAGTCTTCCCTGCCAGCGCCACCAGCCCGCCCGGTTTCACCCCTGCCCCAATCCCCGGCAAGAGATCCGCCTGCCAGTACAGCCAGCAGACAATCAGATCCCACGCGCCCACCTCAATCGGATACCCGCCTCGCTCGATATCGGCCACATGGAATTCCACTCCGGGTAATTCCACCGGCACCTGATCCGCCGCCTCAACAACCCACCCCAGCGAAGCCAGCCACAGCGCATGGCGTCCACCACCACAAGCAATATCCAGAGCCCGTCCCGCAGGTTCTCCTGCCAGCGCAGCGATGATCTCAGGAGCGGGGTTGTTGATCAAGCACTACCGCCTTCGGAGGAACATCGAACCGCACGCCGTCCTTCTGCAGACGGTTAAACAACTGCATCCGCAGGTCACTCAGAATCTGGAACTGATCCCCGAACCTTGTAATATTACAGTTCACCTGGAACGCCAGGCCCGCGTCGCCCGGACCATTGAACCGCACGGACGGCGCAGGTTCCGGCAGCGCCCCCGGCACCATCGTCACAGCCTTCGCAACTTCATCCTGCAGCGTCGCCATCACCTGTGCGACATCCGAATTCATCGACACATGGAAAACCACCGAAATCCCCATGCGAGGCTCCGGCAGATGAAAGTTCGTGTAAATCGCCTGTGCCAGCTTGTTGTTCGGAATCACCACCAGGTTATTCCCGTTGGTCCGCATGGTGGTGCAGCGCCACGTAATGTCGCTGATGTAACCCTCTTCGCCTGAATTCAGCCGGATGTAATCGCCCAGATTCACCAGGCCCGAAATCGAAACATAGAACCCGGCGAACAGGTTCGACAGAGTATCCTGTAACGCCAGCGCGACCGCCAGGCCACCAACACCTAAGGTGGTCAGAATCGGCGTCAGACTGATGTCGAACACCACCTTCAGCAGCCACACCAGGCCAATCGAAACCACCGCCAGTTGCACCAGCTTCTGCGTCAGGCTGGTCACCGACTTCACGCCCGTTACCGGAGTCCCGTAGTGCCGTACCGCGCGCCCCGCAAAGCGGCTCACCGCCGCGGTAATCGACCACACCCACAGCACGTCAATCGACGGGTGGATGTACCGCATGTAGCGCTTCGGGATCTCGTCGTCCAGCGTCGCCACATGGAACGCGAGGATGATGCCCCAGAGCAGAATCGACCCCGAGAACGTCTCGGTCACCAGTTCCGCCAGTTGGCTTTCCGCGCTCACGGCCCAGCGCCGCAGCACGGCGAACAGGACGCGCCGCAACACCAGCACCGCTGCCACCGTTCCCAGGAACAGCGCCACGGGTTGCACGAAGATCAGCGGATCGAGGTTCATTTAGAGCGTCAGTTTGCCCAGCAATTTCGCCACGTGCTTTGCCAGCACATCGCATTCCAGATTGACCCGCGACCCAGCCTGGCGCGACTGCAAATTCGTCGCCTCCCAGGTATGCGGAATGATCGCAACCTTCACGACAGAATCGTCCAAAGACGCAATCGTCAGGCTGATGCCGTCAATCGTAATCGAGCCCTTGTACACCAGATAGGGATCGAGCTCGGCCGGCACTTTCACACGCAGTTCCCAGTTCCCGCCCTCGAGATCTGTGATCGATTCCACCGCGCCCGTCGCGTCCACATGACCCTGCACGATATGCCCGCTGAGCCGTGTGGTCGGCGTCACCGGACGCTCCAGATTCACCACATCGCCCGTCCGCAGGTCACCCAGATTCGACCGTTGCAAAGTCTCGGGAGCCAGATCCGCGCCGAAGCCATCGTCATACAGATCCACCGCCGTCAGGCAAACGCCATTGACCGCAATACTGGCGCCAGGGGTCACGTCCGACATCACAACTTTGCATGCGATGCGCAGCTTCGCACCACCACCAGCCGCAGGCGTAAACGCCGCAACGGAACCCAGCTCTTCAATGATCCCGGTGAACACGGTTACCCGTCCCTCCGCGATTCCGCCTTCACCCAGGCTTCCACCGCGAACTCATCGGGGGGAATCTCGTGTAACTTCGTGCGCTCCAGCACCAGCGCGTCGGTCCGGCGCTGCCGCCCCGCGCCCCCGGCCAGCGGCAACGACTGCAGCCCACCCAGAATCTTCGGCGCGTAATACAGGAAGACCTTATCAACCACGCCGGAATCCAGCGCGGCCCAGTTCACCATACTGCCGGCTTCGATCATCACCGACAGGTACTTTCGGGCAGCCAGTTCCGCCACCACATCGCGGATATCCACACGACCGCGCGGCCCATCGAATACCCGCACTTCCACGCCGCGAGCTTCCAGCGCCGCGCGCCGCTCGGGCGACGCCGCCGACGTGGTCGCGATCAGCAAATCGCCGTCCACCGACTCCACCAGCCGTGAATGCAACGGAATCCGCAGTGTGGAATCCAGCACCACGCGCAGCAGCTTCCGCGACCGCGGCAAGCCACTCCGATCCGTCAGCAGAGGATTGTCCGCCAGCACCGTGCCGCTGCCCGTCACCATCACGTCCGCCGCGTGCCGCAGCGTCTGCACGTGAGCCCGCGCCCGAATACTCGTGATCCACCCGGTGTTATCCACGGGAGCGGAAATTTTGCCGTCCAGAGTCACCGCACACTTCAGGGTTACCAGCGGCTTCCCGGTCTTTGCAAAGTGGAAGAAGGGCTCATTCAGCGCCGCCGCAGCCTCCTCAAACTCCTCCAGCAGGAACACTTCAATTCCCGCCGCCCGCAGGCGACGAAAACCTTCGCCATCCACCTGCGGATTCGGGTCGCCCGACGCCGCAAATACCCGCGCCACACCCGCCGCAATCAGCGCATCCGCGCAAGGCCCGGTCCGCCCGGTATGCGAACAAGGTTCCAGCGTGACGTAAACATCAGCCCCGCGAGCCTGATCCCCGGCCTCTTCCAGCGCCAGCACCTCGGCATGCTTCACGCGATCCCACGTATGGAAACCGCGCCCCACCACCACGTCGCCGCGGGCGATCACACAGCCCACCATCGGATTCGGCGAGGTCAAAGCCACACCCTGGCGCGCCAGCCCCAGCGCCTCTGCCATCAATTTGGAACTACCCGTTAAGCCCATGTTTCCCACTTATGCGAACAGCGAATCCACAAAACGCTCCGGCTCAAACGGCAGCAGATCGTCCACCTTCTCGCCCACCCCGATATACCGAATCGGCAGCCCCAGTTCACGCGTAATCGCCACGGCGACACCGCCCTTTGCGGTGCCATCCAGCTTGGTCAGCACAATGCCCGTCACGCCCGAAGCTTCGGTGAACTTCCGCGCCTGCTCCAGCCCGTTCTGGCCGGTCGTCGCATCCAGCACCAGCAGCACTTCATGCGGAGCATCGGGAATCACGCGCTGCGCGGTCCGCCGCATCTTCTCCAACTCGGCCATCAGATTGACCTTGGTCTGCAGACGCCCGGCCGTATCCACAATCACGTAGTCCACGCCTTTGGACTTTGCCGATTGCAGCGCATCAAACAGGACCGCGCTCGGATCCGATCCGGTATTCTGCCGGATGACCTGCGTCCCGGTGCGTTCGCCCCACACTTCCAACTGCTCAATCGCAGCCGCGCGGAACGTATCGGCCGCGCACAGCAGCACCGTCTTGCCATCCCGCTTCAGCAGCGAGCACAGCTTCCCGATAGTGGTGGTCTTCCCCGCCCCGTTCACGCCTACCAGCATCACGACGGCGGGGGGATGATCCACATAGGCCAGGGGACGGTCGTTCGCCTGGAGCACTTCATACATGTACTCGCGAATCAGGCCCTTCAGTTCGCTGGAATCGTTCACCATGCTGCGGTGCACGCGCTCACGGATGCGGTCCAGAATCTCCTGAGTCGTCTTCACACCGATATCGGCGCTGATCAGCGTGTACTCCAGTTCTTCCAGAAGATCTGCGTCGATCTTCTTTTTGCCGGAGACAACTTCCTCAATGCGCGTGACGAGCCCATCGCGCGTCTTCTGTACGCCGCTCTTTAGCTTTTCAAGAAGCGTCGGCTCCTGCTCTACGGGGCCGAAAAGGGTTTGAATCATGATCTTTAATGATGTTAGCAGCGTGGGACAATGACGCCTCCCTGCCGCGCCCGACAACGCGAGTAACAATGGTACTGGTCTACCGGCCCCTCGATTGGTAACCTTGAGGATTCAAGTGTCTTCTTTTCGACGAGCTGCCGCGCTTCCGATCCTTTTATCTCTCTCCTTTGCGGCCCTTCCCGCGAAAGCGCAGCAGTATGCTTTTCAATACTTTGGAGTCGAACAGGGCCTCAGCAACCTCACCGTAAAAACCCTCTATCAGGACCGCACCGGTTTCATCTGGGTTGTCACTGAAAACGGCCTTTTTCGCTATGAGGGCATCCGGTTTCGTGAATTTTCGCCCGAACAGGGGCTGCCTTCCAGTATCAGCGCCTCCATTGGCGAGGCCCCGGACGGCACAGTCCTCGTCGGCAACCAGTCAGGCCTTTTCCGGCTGCGTGGTGAGCGTTTCGAAAAGCTCACGCTGCCCTTTGGCAATCGCGTCAACGGCTACAACGGCGTCGTTCTGGCCGATAAGCGAACCTGGATTGCCACCGACGCCGGGCTCCTGGAAGCGACTTCCGGCCCCAACGGCACGCTGAGCTTCGCTGCCGGCCCCAAAGCTCCCGGCGAAGGCCGCACCGATGCCCAGAGCATCTTCGTGGATGGCCAGACACTGGCGTGGGGCTGTGGCACCGAACTTTGCCGCATGGGCCCGGATGGCATTAAGGTCTTCGGTCCCGGTGAAGGTCTCCTGAAGGACCGAATCGGCTCCATCGTCCGTGATAAAGACGGCGGCCTCTGGGTTCTGCAAAACCGGCGGCTTTTCCTCATGCCGGCCGGCTCCGGACGCTTCGCCGAAGGGGACCCGAAACTCCCGCCCGCCGGCCCCGGGCGCAGTCCCGTGCTCGATCAGGACGGTCGTCTCCTCGCCCCCACAACCGAAGGCCTGGCAATTTGGCAGGACGGCAAATTCCGCATCGCCGGCAGAATGGCCGGCATCCTCCCCCCCGTCTTCTCCGTACTCCAGGACCGGGAAGGCTCCGTGTGGCTCGGGCTGGCCGGGCGCGGGCTGGCGCGGTGGCTCGGCTACAGCGAGTGGGAGAGCTTCTCCGCTCAAAGCGGCCTCACCAGCGAAACCGTTTACGAAATTCTCCCCGGAGGCAAAGGCGATGTCTGGGTTGGTACCGAGAGCGGTTTCTTCCGGGGCATCCAGACCGAAAATGGCCACGCCTGGGAATGGACGCAACAGAAAGCCCTGAATTCCATTCCGGTCCACGCGGTGCGCCGGGACGACTCCGGGTATATTTGGCTCGGAACAGACGGCAAAGGTGCCGGCCGGTTTGACCCCAAAACCGGAGCCGTCAAATGGTACGCCGCGAATGAAGGCCTGGGCGGGCGTTCCCCCTACACGATCATCATTGACCGCAACCAGACCGTCTGGGCCGGCACCGAAAAAGGTATCTTCACGCTGGCGAAGGGAGCTGCGAAGTTTGAACGCGTGGAAACAGCCACAAAGCTCCGATGCTGGACGCTGCTGGAGGCCCCCAACGGCGACATCTGGGCGGGCACCGGCGACGGCCTCTGGCACCTTTCCGGCGGTGTCTGGAAGCGTTTCAGCATGAACGACGGGCTGAAGGGCAACTCCGTAATCGCCCTCGCGGCGGGCATGAACGGCGAGATCTGGATCGGCTACCGCCTGACAGGTGTCATTTCCCGCCTAACCTTCAGCAACGGGAAACCGACCTTCGAGACCTTCGACCCGCCCCAGGGCCGCCAGGCGAACATCACCTATTTCCTCGAATTCGACCCCAAAGGCAACCTTTGGGCGGGCACCAATCTCGGCGTCCTGGTCCGCGCGCCGAACAGCACCCGCTGGGACCGCTACGATCACCGTGACGGTCTCATCTGGGATGACTGCGATCTCCACGCCTTCGCCGCCGAGGCAGACGGGCATGTGTGGATCGGCACCTCCGGAGGCCTTTCCCGCTTCAAGCGACGGGCCGGTATCGCGCAGGCGGACCCGCCCCGCACCGTCTTCACCAGTGCTGTTTACGGAAAAACGGTCCTCGATCTGGCTCGCCCGCACGATCTGAAATACACGTCGGACCCCTTCGAAGTCCGCTTCTCCGCGCTGCGCTTCGGCCACGACCGCGACGTCACCTTCACCTACCGCCTCACGCCCCTCGATAAACAGTGGCGGGAGACTTCCGAACGGCAGTTGCAGATCGCGGCCATCCAACCGGGCGAATACACGCTCGAAATTGCCTCGCGGGAGAATAAGGGGGCGAAACTCGGTGAAGTGGCCACGCTGCGTTTCCGCATCACGCCGCCCTGGTGGCGGACATGGTGGTTTACGCTCGGCAGCATCCTCGGAGCCGCCATCATGGTCTTCCTGTTAGTGCGTCAGCGAACCAAACGTCAGGCCGAGATCCGCCGCGCTCTGGAAACCGCCGTCGCCGAGCGCACTCGTGAACTGGCGCACCAGTACCGACACGACGTGCTGACAGGCCTCCCCAACCGGCTCCTCTTCGGTGAGCGCCTGAATCGGGAACTCCGTATCGCAGGCACTGAAAACTCGCGCGTCGCTGTCCTGTTCATCGATCTCGACCGCTTCAAGCGGATTAACGACACCTGGGGCCATCAGGTGGGCGACAACTTCCTGCGCCAGATCTCTGAGAGATTGTCTTCCGGCCTCCGGCCCGGCGAAATGATTGGCCGCATCGGCGGCGACGAATTCATCGTCCTGCTTCCGGGGCTGCGTTCGCGCGAAGGGGCGGCGGCGCGAGGCCAGGCGCTGCTCAACACGCTGCAGGCTCCCATCCGGATTGAAGACAAGAACGTCTTCGCCACCATGAGTATCGGCATCGCCACCTACCCGGATGACGCCCTGCAGCCCGACAGCCTGATGGCCGCTGCCGACGCCGCCATGTACAACGCGAAGGCTGCCGGTAAGAATCAGGTACAACTCTTCAGGTCCGGCATGATGGAGGCTGCTTCCCGGCCGCAGAACATCGAGGACAAGCTCCGCGAAGCCCTTCGCAACAATGGTTTCCGGCTTCGCTACCAGCCGCAGTACGCCATCACGGGCCAGATCACGGGTTTCGAAGCGCTGCTGCGCATCGAGGGCGCGGAGCGCGAACTCCCGCCCGGCGAATTCATTCCCATTGCCGAAGAGAGCGGCCTCATCGTGGAAATGGGCGCGTGGGTCCTCCGCGAAGCCTGCCGCCAAATGCAGGTATGGCACAAGGCCGGCTTCCCGCAAGCCTGCATTTCCGTGAACGTCTCGGTCATGCAACTCGCCCACAGTGGCTTTGAACAGTTCGTAATCGAGGTTCTCGAAGAAACGGGCCTGGACCCGACGCGCCTCGAACTGGAACTGACGGAGACCGCCCTGGTCAAGGACACCGGCAACTCCGCCAGCGTGCTCAACCGGCTTCGCAACCGCGGTATTCTGATAGCCCTCGATGACTTCGGCACCGGTTATTCGCCCATGCAGTACCTCCACCAGTTGCCCGTCGATATCGTGAAAATCGACCAGGTCTTTGTCCGCGACCTCGACGACGTGCCCAGCAGCCTGCCTCTGGTGGAAGGCATGGTGAAGCTCGCCCGCACCCTCAACCTCCAGGTGATCGCCGAAGGGGTGGAAACCGAGGCCCAGTTCGAGATCCTCCGTCAGGCTGGCTTCGGCAAAGCGCAGGGCAACCTGTTCTCTGTGCCGGTGCCCCCGGAAGCAGCCTTTAAACTGCTCCAGGCGGGCAATGCCGCCGGCGCACAAGCTCTTCAGCTCGGGTAACGAGCTTTTACAACTCTTTTACAACT
>CANIHR010000010.1 GCA_947467185.1 Bryobacterales bacterium | reverse complement strand
CGGATCGGGCACCACCACGCTCCGATAGTTGATCCCACTGTTGCCGCCGGAAGTAATCCGGTAGTCCACCTTCAGCTCAAAATCCCGCGGCGTGCCGCCCCGCCAAATGATGAAGGTATTGCTCTTCACGATGGTCTGTGGCGTGATCTCGCCGACCATGTTGCCGTCTTCCACGCGCCAGTAGACCGGGTCTCCCTCCCAGCCGTCGAAGTTCTTCCCATTGAAGATCGACCGGAAACCTGGTTCTTCACCGGTGAGGGCCTCAGGGCGGTCACTCTGCTTCGGTTTATACGGCTCAGAAGCCTGCTGCGCCATTAACGGCAAAGCCAGCGAACTCAACAAAGACTTCAGAAACGGACGACGAGGTAGAGCGGTCATGACTGTCTACGCTATCATTACGGCTTTGAAAGAGGGAGAACCTGGGAATCGAGAGCGCAGCACGTAATCCGGAATTCCAGAGGCTGATCCGCCTGCAGACGGAAGCCTTTGCGAAAAACACGCCGTACCACAGCCTGGAACTGCTGGACGGCACCATCATCCCCGGTATCATCCCGGTTCCGAACCTCCAGGCGCGCCTCGCCGCCTATCCTCTGCCGCAGGACCTCCGTGGCCGCCGCGTCCTCGATATCGGCGCTGCGTCCGGATGGAACAGCTTCGAATGCGAACGCCGGGGCGCGGAAGTAGTCGCCATTGACTGCGTGGAATACGACGAACTCCTCGCCGTCAAACGCCTCCGCGAGTCCAAAATCGAGTACGCCATCCTCGACGTGGAAGAACTCACACCGGAACGCTTCGGTTTCTTCGACTACGTCCTGTTCTTCGGCGTTTTCTATCACTTACGCCACCCGCTGTGGGCGATGGAAAACGTCTGCGCGGTCACGCGCGGCACTGCATTTATCGAATCCTATGTGATCGACGACAGCCCCGACCCCACCCGCTGCCACATGGAGTTCTACGAAAACGACGAACTCGGGGGCCAGATCGACAACTGGTGCGGCCCGACGGTAGACTGCCTCATGTCGATGACCCGCTCGGCCGGCTTCCCCCGCGTCGATTTCCTCTACGCGAACTCCCGACGGGGTGGCCTCATCGCCCACCGTCGCTGGGAACCGGTCACGCCACGCGACGGCGCGAAGGCCCCATTCCTCTGCTCCGCCGTCAATAGCCGGCACAACGACACCCTTTTCCAGCCCCGCAAGGACGAGTACCTCACCCTTGCCTTCCTCCACGACGGTCCGCTCGAAAAGAAGGACGTCCTCGTTCAGATCGACCAATACGGGATTCCTGCCATTATCCTGATCCACCACGACGCCGGCTACTGGCAGGTGAACTGCAAGGTTCCGCCCGGCATCGCCCCCGGCTATCACGATATCCGCGTCGGTACCGCCACCGATGGCTTCAGCGACCCGGTGAAGATCCGCATGCTGCCCGCCGGGTCTGAACGCCGGTACGGCGAAACACCCTTCCTCGCCGAAAGCGAAACCGTGGAGGCCCCCGCCTTCACCCGCGTGGAGAACACGATGGACCGCAGCACCGTCTTCCGTGGGTACCGCAACGAATCGCTCGCATGCCGTTTCACGCACGGCGAGACCGGCCTGCTGGACCTTTCGCGCGTCGCGCTCTCCGTCGATGGCAATCCCTGGCCCCTGCTTTCCGTGGAACGCCCTGAACCCGGAGTCTGGCAGGTAAACGCCCGCCTTCGCGGCCTGGAACCCGGCGACCACGAACTCCGCCTCCGGACCTCGAACAGTGGCTTCTCTGCCCCGTTCGTCGTCTCATCCGAACCGCATTTACTGTAGGAAAACGCCCGAACGCTACACTAAAGACTTATGTCAATGGTTGTCGTAGGCTCCGTCGCGTATGACGGTGTCGAAACCCCTCACGGTAAAGTGGATCGCATGTTGGGCGGCGCTGCCACCTACATCGCCCTTTCCGCCTCCTTTTTCACGAAGCCCGCCATCGTCGCTGTTGTCGGCGACGATTTCGCGCAGGAAGACACCGACCTGCTGCTGTCGCGTGGCGTTGACCTCGAAGGTCTGGAACGCGTCCCTGGCAAGTGCTTTTTCTGGGCCGGTAAGTATTCCCAGGACATGAATGATCGCGAAACTCTGGTCACTGACCTGAATGTTTTCGCCGACTTCAGCCCCAAGCTCCCCGCCGCGTATAAAGAGAGCCCGTACCTCCTGCTCGGGAACATCCAGCCCGGCCTGCAGGGTGCGGTTCGCGAGCAAATGGGTTCGAATTTGCGCGTTGCCGGTGGCGACACCATGAACTACTGGATCACCGGTTTCCGCGATGAACTCCTCAAGACCATCGCGGGCTGGGACTTCCTGCTCATCAACGACGGCGAAGCCCGTCTCCTCTCCGGCGAAACCAATCTGAAAAAGGCCGCCGAGAAGATTCTGGCCATGGGACCGAGCACTCTCGTGATCAAGCGCGGCGAATACGGCGCGATTCTGTGGCGCGGCGATGGCCACTTCATGGTTCCCGGCTACCTTCTCGACGACGTTTTCGATCCGACCGGCGCGGGCGATTGCTTCGCTGGTGGCTTCATGGGTTACCTGGCTGGTCAGGGTATTGACCTCCGTAACCCCTCGGTAGATCACAATGAAATCAGGCGCGCGGTTATCTACGGGTCGGTGATGGGGAGCTTCTGCTGCGAGAAGTTTGGCGTAGATCGGTTCCGGACCCTGACGCGCGCGGAGATTGATGGCCGTTTCGAAGAATTCCGCGCGTTCACGTCGTTCTAACTCTGTCGCCGCCAACGGCACGGGGTCTGCATTCGTCTGCTTTTTCCTCGCGGCGGCCGTTATGGCCGCCGCAGTCATTTGGTTTTACAAAACCGGGGCCACCCTGCTCTCGGGCGACGCCGAAGCGCACCTCAATATCGCGCGCCGCATCCTCGACTCGCGCACCCCAGGCTGGAATCAGATCGGCACAACCTGGCTCCCCCTGCCTCACCTGATGATGATCCCGTTCGTCCGTTACGACGAACTCTGGAGCACGGGTCTGGCCGGTGCGATTCCCTCGGCGATCTGTATGGCCCTGGGCGCAACATTTTTTTTCTCCGCCGTCCGCCGGATCTTCGACAGTGTGCCGGCCGGAGCGGCCGCAGCCGCCGTTTTCCTGCTGAACCCCAACACGCTGTACCTCGGATCCATCCCGATGACGGAGCCACCACTTTTCGCCGCACTTCTCGCCCTGCTCTACTTCACCGTCCGTTTTCAGGCAACGCAGGGCTATGGTGCGGTCGTCGGAGCCGGACTCGCCGCCACTGCCGCCACGCTCATACGCTATGAGGGCTGGTTTCTGCTGCCCTTTGTGGCGCTGTTTTTTCTGTTCACCGGAGGCCAACGGAAGTGGTCCGCCACCTTCCTGTTTTGCGCCCTCGCCGCCATTGGCCCGGTCATCTGGCTGGCTCACAACTGGTGGTATTTCGATGACGCGCTGTACTTCTACCGCGGCCCATGGTCGGCCAAAGCCATTCAGGGGAACAAGCCCTACCCCGGCCGCGGCAATTGGCGCGAAGCCTTCGAATACTACATCGCGGCAGGTTCGCTGATCGCCAAATGGCCGGCGCTTGCCCTGGCAGCGGCCGGAACTCTGTTCGCCCTGGCCACCCGCGCCGCTCGATGGCCCGCCCTGCTGCTGGTTCTCCCGATCGCGTTCTACATCTGGAGTCTGCACTCTTCCGGAACGCCCATCTTCGTCCCGCAGCTGGAGCCGCACGGTTACTACAACATCCGTTACGCCCTGGCACTGGTTCCACTGGCCGCTTTCGGGGCCGCCGCCTTCGCCCGCTACGGGAAATGGCCTGCCTTCGCCGTCACATTACTCGCCCTCGCCCCCTGCCTGATGGACTGGAACAGCCACCCCATCACCTGGCAGGAAGCGGAAATGAACTCCCGCGGACGCCGAGTCTGGATCGCGCAGGCCACCGACTATCTCCGCCGCAACGCTCACCCCGGCGATACCTTTTTCACCAGCTTCAACGACATGACCGCCATCTACCGGACCCTGTCGATCCCGCTCCGGCGTACCCTCACCAGCGACAACTACCAGGAGTTCCTGATCGCAGAGTCGCGCCCCGATCTGCTCCTCCGTGAGGACTGGGCCGTGGTGATGGGTGGCGACTCCGTGCAGGGCATCATCGACAAAGCCCGGCTGCATGGCCCTGACTACGAACTCGACCGGCGTATCTTCGTAAAAGGCCAGCCGGTCATCGAGATCTACCACCGCAGAACAAACCTGCCGACTCCACTTCAATCCACACCACTTCAATCCACACCACTTCAGGCCCCACCAATTCTATGATTCCCTTCGTAAAACTGCACGGCGCGAAAAACGACTTCATCCTCAGCCCCGCTTCCGAGGCCCCACCCGAAGGCCTGCCGGAACTGGCCGTCGCCATCTGCGACCGCTACACCGGCATCGGTGCCGATGGCTGGATGCTGGTCGATGAGACTCCTGGCGAGGGCTATGACGCCACTATTCGCCTCTTTAACTCCGATGGCAGCGAACCGGAACTCTCCGGCAATGGTACCCGCTGCGCCGCCCATCTGCTGCTGCACGATAAGCCAGACACCAGCGAAGTCCGCATCCGCACGGCAGCCGGCATCAAACATTTGCGGATTGTGGAACGCAGGGGTCTCGAAATCCAGTTTGAGATGAACATGGGCCACGTTCGCGTGGTGGAACTCAACGCTCAGGTGCAGGGTCTGGATGCCGTGCTGGTGGACCCAGGGAATCCGCAATGCGCCTTCCCTGTCAGTGATTTCGACTTCAACTGGCGCGCTGTGGGAGCTGCCACCGAACGCGACCCAATGTTCCCCAACCGCACCAACGTCTCATTTGTCCGGAAAGTGGATGGCCACACGATTGATATCCGCTTCTGGGAACGCGGCGCCGGGGAGACCAACAGTTCCGGAACAGGCTCCACCGGAGCAGCCACGGCGGCGGTCGCCCGGGGGCTGGTAAGGTGGCCGGTAACGGTCCAAACACCGGCCGGTTCGCTGACGCTCCGTTCGGACGACTCGGTCTATCTGACCGGACCTGCCGACGTTATTGCCGAAGGCATCTGGTTCTATGGGAAAATTGAAGAGAATGAGTAATCTGCAGGGAATCTCGGCGGAACTGGCTGAAAAGATCCGCAACAAAACTGCCCGGGTGGGCGTCGTTGGCCTCGGATACGTTGGTCTTCCTCTGGCCGTTGAATATGCACAGGCTGGCTTCCAGGTCACCGGCATCGACCTGAGCGCGAAAAAGTGCGACATGGTGAACGCCGGCGAGTCTTACATTGGTGATATTCCGACCTCCGTCCTGGCGCCACTGGTCGAAAAGGGGCTACTGAAAGCTACCACCGATTTCGCCGTCCTGAGCGAACTCGACACGGTGAACATCGCCGTCCCGACCCCTCTCCGCAAGACCAAAGACCCCGACATGAGCTTCATCGTCGCGGCCACCGACGAGATCGCGAAGTATCTGCACCCGGGGCTTCTCGTCATCCTCGAATCCACCACTTACCCCGGCACCACCGACGAACTGGTGCTGCCGATGCTGGAAAAGTCGGGCCTCAAAGTGGGCGAGGACTTCTTCCTCTGCTTCTCCCCCGAGCGCGTCGATCCGGGCAACCCGAACTTCCAGACCAAGAACATTCCGAAGGTCGTCGGTGGCACCACGCCTGCCTGCACGGAACTCGGCAGCCTTTTCTACGGCCAGGCCCTCGACCATGTCGTGCCGGTCAGCTCCACGCAGGTCGCCGAAATGGTGAAACTGCTGGAAAACACCTTCCGCATGATCAACATTGGGCTGGTGAACGAAATCGCCATCATGTGCGACGGAATGGGCATCAACGTCTGGGAAGTGATCTCGGCCGCTGCCACCAAGCCGTTCGGCTTCATGCCGTTTTACCCGGGTCCCGGCCTGGGTGGCCACTGTATCCCGATCGACCCGTTCTATCTTTCGTGGAAGAGCAAGCAGTCCGGTGTCGAAGCGCGCTTCATCGAACTGGCCGGTTACATCAACGGTCAGATGCCCCAGTTTGTGGTTTCCAAGGTCACCAAGGCGCTCAATGAAGTCTGCAAGTCGGTGAAGGGTTCGAAGATTGTGATCTACGGCGTCGCGTACAAGCGCGACATCGACGACGTTCGCGAATCCCCTGCCCTCGACATCATCCACCTGCTGAAAAAACTGGGCGCGGAGATCTCGTACGTGGATCCGCACGTGGAACAGATCGATCTGGACCACAGTGACCACGGCGCGAGCCACAACCCCGACAGCATCCTGAAGGGTGTTGGCCACGAAGCCGTCAAGACGGCTGACTGCGTCGTTATCGTCACGGACCACACCGCGTTCAACTACAAGCAACTGGTGGAAGACGCCGGGTTGATCGTGGATACCCGCAATGCGCTCAAGGGTGTGAAATCAGAAAAGGTGTTCCGGCTGTAAGACCGGAACACCTCTTTAACTCGCTTCCAACTGTAGCGAAAACTACTTCAAACCAAGTACACGACGATTTCGTGCGGAGTCTGAATCGGCTCCGGCGAAGTCGTCGAATGCTTTGGTGGGGACGTCAATCAGGTGCTTCGAGATGAACGGAGCTCCTTCGGTCGCGCCCTGCACGGAATCCTTAAAGCAGCATTCCCACTCGATCACGGCCCAGCCTTTGTAACCGGCGGCCGTCATGCGGCTGAACACCTGCGTGAAATCGACCTGCCCGTCGCCGAGGGAACGGAAGCGGCCCGGACGGTCCTTCCAGCCCAGATAAGCGCCATAGACACCAGCGCGGCCATTCGGACGGAATTCAGCGTCCTTCACGTGGAAGGCCTTGATCCGCGACGCGTAGATGTCGATGAAGCTGACATAGTCGAGGCACTGCAGAATGAAGTGCGAGGGATCGTAATTGATGGCGACGCGGGGATGATTGCCCGTCGCTTCCAGGAACTGCTCAAAGCTGGCACCATCGTGGAGATCTTCGCCGGGGTGCAGTTCGTAGGCGATATCCACGTTGTGCTGATCGGCGAAGTTGAGAATCGGCGTCCAGCGCTTCGCAAGTTCGGCAAACCCTTCTTCCACAATGCCCGCCGGACGTTGCGGCCACGGATACAGGAACGGCCACAGGAGCGCGCCCGAGAAGGACGGCGTCACGGTCAGCCCGAAGTTCGCCGAAGCCTGAATCACGTACTTCATCTGCTGCACGGCCCATTCAGCGCGGGCGGCAGGATTCCCGCGAACTTCCGGGGCGGCGAAGCCATCGAACAGTTCATCGTAAGCCGGGTGCGAGGCGACCAACTGGCCCTGCAAGTGGCTGGCGAGTTCGGTGATCGCGAGGCCGTTCGTCTGCGCCTGAATGTCGTCGCAATAGGCCTTCGATTCGGCGGCCTGCTTAATGTCGATGACGCGTCCGTCCCACGACGGGATCTGGACGCCAAGGTAGCCGAGGCTCTTGACCCATGCCGTAATGGCGGGGAGCGAGTTGTATGGTGCGGTATCTGCGAGGAATTGGGCGAGGAAGATCGCGGGGCCCTGGATTTGTGCCATGACAAAAAGTGTAGCCTGGAAGCGCCCGTTCATACCAACGGCGATAAGCTCTATAGAAGGCCTATGAAGATCCTGATTCTGCCGCTCGCGTGCGCCCTGACACTGGCAGCTCAAACTCCGGTTGATTTCACAAGGGATATTCAGCCCGTACTGAAGAAGTCCTGTTATGGGTGCCACAGCGGAAACCGGCCCACCGGGGGCCTGCGGCTGGATGTGCGGTCGCTCGCCTCGCGCGCCATTGTGCCGGGCAAAGCGGCGGACAGCAAACTCATCAAGCGCCTGAGCAGCACCGGCAGCGAAGCCCGTATGCCGATGGGAATGGTGCCACTACCCGAGGACCAGATCGCGAAGTTCCGGCAGTGGGTGGATGAGGGCGCGATCTGGCCGGATTCCGCTGCCGGGCAGGAACACTGGTCGTATCTGCCTCCAATAAAAGCCGCGGCCCCGACAGGGAAAAACGCCATCGACTACTTCGTGGAAAACCGGCTTGCAAAGGAGGGTCTGAAGCCTTCGCCCGAAGCTTCCCGCGAAACCATGATTCGCCGCCTGAGCCTGGATCTGATCGGGCTGCCACCATCTCCCACCGAAGTGGACGCCTTTGTGAAGGACACCCGCCCCGACGCATACCAGCGGCTGGTGGATCGTCTCCTCGCTTCCGACCACTACGGCGAACGATGGGCGCGCATGTGGCTGGATCTCGCCCGCTACGCCGATTCCGACGGTTACGAAAAAGACTCCCGCCGCACCATGTGGCCGTACCGCGACTGGGTGATTCAGGCCTTCAACCGCAACATGCCGTTCAACCAGTTCGCCATCGAACAGATTGCGGGCGACATGCTGCCGAACCCGACCCAGCAGCAGAAGATCGCCACAGGCTTCCTCCGCAACTCCATGTTTAATGCCGAAGGCGGCGTGGACCCCGAAGAGAACAACTGGAACATCCAGATTGATCGCGCCACCACCATTGGCACCACATTTCTGGGCGCAACCATCGGCTGCACCCAGTGCCATGACCACAAGTTCGACCCCTTCACGCAGAAGCAGTTCTACCAGATGGTGGCCTTCTTCAATAACGCGAACTACGTGAAGACCGGCGCGAACGGCAAGGGCAACGCCGCCCCGTTCACCGAACCCCAGCTCGATCTGCCCACGCCCGACCAGGCCGCCAAACAAGCCGTTATCCAGAAGGAACTCGACGCGTGGCAGGCAAAGCTGAATGACGCCGCTCCGGCCGCTGTCGCGAAGCAGTCGGCCTGGGAGCGCAGCGTGCTGGACGCTGAAAAAAGCTGGACCGCGATCCGCCCGACGACCGCGACCTCCAGCGCCGGGACCACCCTGACGATCAACACCGACGCCTCGATCCTCGCCTCGGGGCCGAATCCGATGGAAGACATCTACACCGTGGAGGCCAAACTCCCGCCCGGCGAAATCACTGCGCTTCGGCTCGAAGCGATCCCTGATTCGAGCCTCCCTCGCGGTGGCCCCGGTCGCGATTACTACGGCAATTTCCAGATCAACAAGATCAACGTCGAAGTCGGCGGCAATAAACTGACCATCAAAGAAACCGCTATGGACGATTCCTCCGGCGGTGGCGCACAGGGTCCAGGCCGGAAGTACGTTCAGTTCTGGATCGTGGATGTCTCCCGCGAGGAAACCGGTCAACGCCTCCCCCGGCAGATGGTCCTGATCCCCGAAAAGCCCTTCCGCGGCGGTGGCACTCTCCGCTTCACCATGGAGCAGCGCAGCGAAGCCGGTAAGCAGCACCTCGGCCACTTCCGCCTCTCCGCAACGTCATCTGCGAAACCAAAGCGCATCGTGGAAGTGAGCGCCAAACTGCGCCCGGTGCTCAGCATCGCCACTGCCACACGCACGAAAGAACAGGCCGAGCAACTGGCCACTCGGTATCACGACAAGGCCGAAGAACTCGCACCGCTGCGGAAGAAGATCGAAGACCTGCAGGGGCAGATCCGCGCTCTCGGCATCCCGACAATCCTGATCGCGTCGGAGAACCCCGAGGTAAAACGTCCGGCATCTTTTGTCCGAATCCGGGGCAGCTTCCTCAACAAAGGCGACGAGGTCCAGGCCGATATCCCGTCCTTCCTCGGTAAACTTCCGGACAACGAAAAGAACCGCCTGGGCCTGGCAAAATGGCTGGTCTCGCGAGAAAACCCACTCACCGCCCGCGTCATCGTGAACCACGTCTGGGAGACCTACTTCGGCAGGGGTCTGGTGGAAACCGTGGAAGATTTCGGCACCCAGGGCACGCGCCCCAGCCATCAGGACCTGCTCGACTACCTCGCCGTTGGCTTCATGGAATCGGGCTGGGACCTGAAGGCCCTCCACCGCACCATCGTCGCCTCGGCCACGTACCGCCAGTCGCCCGCAGCCTCCAAAGAACTCATCGAAAAGGACCCCGCCAACATCCTGCTCTCGCGCGGTGCCCGCTTCCGCGTGGAAGCCGAAATGGTTCGAGATGTCGCCCTTGCCGCCAGTGGCCTAATCTCAGGCAAAATCGGCGGCCCCTCGGTGATGCCCCCGCAGCCGGAAGGTGTCTGGGAAATCCCCTACTCGCGCGATACCGACGTCTGGACCGTCAGCCCTGGTGAGGATAAATACCGCCGCGGCCTCTACACCTTCAACCGTCGCACCGCGCCCTACCCCGCGATGACGACGTTCGACTCCACCAGCCGCGAATACTGCACCGCGCGCCGCAACCACACCGACACACCGTTGCAGGCGCTCACCACTCTTAACGACCCTGCCTTCTTTGAAGCTGCGCAGGCCATGGCGAAGCGCATCCTGCGGGAAGGCGGAACCACGCCGACGGCCCGCGTCACCTACGGGTTCCAGCTCGCGACCTCACGCCGCCCCAAAGGCAACGAAGCCGACCTCCTGCTCTCCGCCCTCGAAAAAGAACGTCGCTACTTCGCCGAACACCTGACCGAAGCGAAGGCCCTCGCCGGAACGCAGGACCCCGAACTCGCCGCGTGGACCATGCTTTCACGCGGCCTCCTGAACCTGGACGAAACTCTCACAAGGCAATAACGATGAACCCGCTGCAACATCTCACCAGGCGTCAATTTTTCGGCAGATCGGCTGGCCTCAGCATCGGCTCTGCCGCCATGGCCACCATGCTCGCCGAACAGGCACAGGGCGCGGGGAGCCCCTACACCGGCCTGCACCACGCCGCAAAAGCCAAACGCGTCATCTACCTCTACATGGCCGGCGGGCCGTCCCAGGTCGACCTCTACGACCACAAACCGAAGCTCACCCAGTACGACGGCCAGCCCATCCCCGACAGCTTCATCAAAGGCGAGCGTTTCGCCTTCATAAAAGGCGTGCCGAAGCTGATGGCCACGCCCCACACCTTCGGGCAATACGGCCAATCCGGCGCAACGCTTTCCAACCTTCTTCCCAACCTCCAGGGCGTGGCCGACAAGCTCACCTTCATCAAGAGCATGCACACCACGCAGTTCAACCACTCGCCCGCCCAGATCTACCTCAGTACCGGCTTCCAGATTCCCGGCCGCCCCAGCTTCGGCTCCTGGCTGACCTACGGCATCGGCAGTGACAGCAAGGATCTGCCCGCGTTCGTCGTCCTGCTCTCCGGTTCCAGCCAGCCTGATGGCGGCTCCGCATGTTGGGGTTCCGGCTTCCTGCCGACCGTCCACCAGGGCGTCGCCTTCCGCAAACAGGGCGACCCCATCCTCTACGTCTCCAACCCACAGGGCATGGCCGCCGAGACCCAGCGCCGCTCGCTCGACCTCATCAACGGCCTGAATAAAGCCGAAGCCGCCGACATCGGCGACCCCGAAATCGCCACCCGCATCGCCGCCTACGAAATGGCGTATAAGATGCAAACCTCGGTCCCCGACCTGCAGGACATGTCGAAGGAACCAGCCCATATCCACGAGATGTACGGGACCACGCCGGGCCGCCCGTCGTTCGCCAATAACTGCCTGCTGGCACGCCGCCTTATCGAGCGCGGCTGCCGCTTCGTCCAGCTGTTCCACCGCGACTGGGACACCCACGGCGCGGGCCTGGGCGATGACATCGTAAACAAACTCCCGGCCATCTGCCGCGAAATCGACGGCCCCTCCGCCGCGCTCATTAAGGATCTGGAACAGCGTGGCCTGCTGGAAGACACGCTCATCGTCTGGGCCGGTGAATTTGGCCGGACGCCCGTCAACGAAGCCCGCGGCGGCGTCAAGTTCCTCGGCCGCGACCACCACCCCCGCGCCTTCACGGTCTGGATGGCCGGCGGCGGCGTGAAGCCCGGACAAACCATCGGCGCGACCGATGAGATTGGCTACAACATCGTGGAGGACCCGGTTTCAGTCCACGATCTTCATGCCACCGCGATGCACCTGCTGGGCATTGACCACACGAAACTGACCTACCGCTTCCAGGGCCGGGACTTCCGCCTCACAGACGTGGAAGGGTCGGTGGTGAAGAAGGTTTTAGCCTAACCCCATGATTTGGGGTGTACCCGTTATCCCACAGGATCCGGCGTATCATGCGATGGCCGACCAACGCACGATTCTGGGCGTCCCCAACTTCGCCAACGCGATGTCGAATCTGGCGTTTCTGGTGGCGGGACTCGCCGGGCTGCCCGCAACCTTTCGCTGCCACTTCACCGACGCCTGGGAGCGGCAACCCTGGTTCGTGCTGTTCGCCGGGACCCTGCTGACGGCGTTCGGCTCCACCTGGTATCATCTCGCGCCAGATGACAACCGCCTCGTCTGGGACCGGATCCCGATGACTCTGGGCTTCATGGGGCTGCTGACCGCGACTCTCGCCGAACGCGTCAGCCTGTACCCCGCCCGGCGCTGGTTTGCACCGCTACTGCTGCTGGGTATTGGGAGCGTCTTCTACTGGACTTGCACCGGCAACCTGCTGCTCTATTTCATCGTGCAGTTCGGGTCGCTCCTGGCTGTACTGGTGCTGCTGGCGCTGCGACCGGCCCGCTATCCGGGAACCGCCTGGCTGGTGATTGCGCTGGCCGCGTACACAATCGCCAAAGTGTTCGAAGCGGAAGACCAGGCGATCTACAATTTCGGCCAGATTGTGAGTGGCCACACACTGAAACATCTGCTGGCTGCGGTAGGGGTAGGGTGCCTGGCAGTGCGCGCTGCTAAGATCGCGAAGGAATGAAAAAACGCGCATTCTTCGCCCTGTTAGCCCCACTGCTCTGCTGCGCCCGCAGCTTTGATGTGATCTCGACCAACACGAGCGGTGTCGAAGTCGTCATTGTGCCGATCCACCACGGCAGCCTGATGTTGCAGTTCAAGGGTAAGGCGATCTACGTCGACCCCGATGGCAAAGGCCAAACCACCGACCTCCCCAAAGCCGACTTCATCTTCTACACGGCGGGAGAAAAGGACACCCCGGCGAACTACGCGACGCTCCGCAAGCCGGAAACGGTCATCACCACCGCCCCACTGGCGGAAAAGAAGACCTACGGGGAGATTACGGCAGAATCCGCCGCCGGGGGCTACATTTTCACCATGGCCGGACGCCGATTTTACGTCACCGGCAACGCCGCCCCGGTGAAGGTCGACCCTGTCGACGCCGCCTTCGTTTGCCTCAGCACCCAATGCGCGGAAAACGCGCTGCAGGCCACAAACACTATCCCGGCAAAGGTCCTGTTCCCCTACCGGACAAACAACCGAAACCTACAGGGCCTGAAATCCACGCCAGCCAGGGAAATTCGGCGCCGCAACTGGTATTGAGTCAGGCAACCTGAAGGCGTTGCAGCTTCAGGTCACGCGGATCGAACTTTGCCAGATCGTACTGCACCTGCTGCAGCATCCAGCTTTCCGCACTCCCGCCGAATACCTGTTCCAGACGAATGGCCATCTCCGGTGAGATGCCTCGTTTGCCGTTCACCAGTTCGGAAAGGGTCGTGCGCGTCACCTTTAAAGCAGTGGCCGCGTCAGTGATCGTCAACCCCAGAGGTTCGATGCAGTCGTGCAAGACCAGTTTGCCTGGGTGGGGTGGGTTCTTCATGCGCATGACTCAAGCCTCCTTTTAGTGATAATCCACGTAATCAACATCGTGCGCCTCGCCATCCAAAAAGCGAAACACGATGCGCCAGTTCGCCTGAACTGTTACCGCGTAACAGCCCTTGAGGTCGCCCTTCAGGGGATCAGACGATAGCCCGGCAGATCCATATCCGAAACGGCTCGCGCCACATGTAACCGCGGCAGGATTCGACTCAACTTTTCGATGTGGCCAGCAGGAACACCGCGCCCATCATCGTCTACAAAAAGCCGTCTCAGGCCCTTGTGACGGAACGTGCGAATCAAAATGAAGTGTAATGCGTTACGTAACGCATGTCAAACGGTATCGCTTACCCCAACCGCCGTAATTTCGTCACCCGCCCCACTTCCACCCACTCCGTCACGAAGATATTCCCCTCGTGGTCAAAACACGCGCCATGCGGGCAAACGAACTCACCCTTCGGGAACGTCTCGCGCCCCTGTAGCCGGACTTCGCGGTAATTCACCGGCCCCTCGCCCAACTGCGCCAGCACCTCATTATTCTTCCCCAGCAGCGTCACCCGCGCCGCCAGGTCCGGCACCACCATCTGGTCTTTCCAGATATTGAAGTGACACGGCAGGTTCACGCCACCGGAAAAACCCTTGTGCTGTCCATCCAGCGTGAAGTGCTGCAGGCGGTTGTTCCGCCGGTCGGCCACCGTCAGCACCGGTTCCTTCCCGCGTTCATCCACAATGATCCCGTGAGGCTGCAGTAACTGCCCCGGGTCGGAACCCGGCCCGCCAAACGTGCGGATGAACTTCCCGTCCTTGTTGTACTGGTTCACGTAAAACGACCCGTACCCGTCGCCCACATAGAAATCGCCGTTCGGAGCTACCGCCAGATTCGTCGGACTATACGCGATCTTCTTCTCCCCGTACGCCCTCGATTCCTGCGGATATCCCACGCGGAACACTTCCTCGCCATCCAGCGTCGCCTTCACCACAATTGCCCGCGTGATGTCGCACAGGTACAGATACTCGGTCGAGCCCTCCTTCCGAATATGCAGCCCGTGCGCGCCGCCCTTAAAATCCTTGCCCCACGACTTGATGAACTTACCCTTCGCGTCGAAGACGACCATCGAATCCTGCGATTCGCTGGAAGCATGCACCGTGTGGTGGACGTAGATCCGACCCTGCGAATCCGCCACCACGCCGTGCGTGTTGCCGTAGCGCAGGCCAGCGGGCAGTTCGCCCCAGTCGTGGATTACCTCGTACTTGTGCGCCCCCGTACCCATCACGGGGAGTTTTGTACCGGCTTTGTCCTGGGCACCCAGAATCGCGGGGAATGCGGCGGCGGAAGTTTTCATGAAGGCTCGGCGAGAGGATTCAAAAGTCATATAATTGTCGAGACGAACAAATTGCGGTCCACGTCTCCTATGCGTCTTTACATTATCTGTGCGGTCGTACTCAGTGGTGCGGCGGCGGCTTTCGCTCAGTCGCCGGACACTGCATTCTATGACACCAAAGTTCGGCCCATCCTGCGCGCCAACTGCGAAGCCTGCCATTCGGCGACCAACAAAAGCGGTGGTCTCGCCCTCGACAGCCGCGATGCGCTGCTGAAGGGTGGCAAGCGCGGCCCCGCCGACAAAATCCTGATTGCCGCCGTCGAACAGACCGGCGACGTGAAGATGCCGATGGCGCGCCCGAAGCTCAAAGCCGAGGAAATCGCGATCCTGAAGGACTGGGTCGCCAAAGGCGTACCGTTCAGCGCCGAAAAGAACACGGGCCTGCCCAGAAATTGGGATCACTGGTCGTTCCAGACCCCGAAGCATGAAACGCCGCCCACTGTCGTCGCCAAATCGTGGGTAAAGAACCCGATCGACAACTTCATCCTGGCCCGCCTGGAAAAAGAGAAAGTCAAGCCTTCGGAAGAAGCTGACAAGGCCACTCAGCTGCGTCGGGTCGCCCTTGACCTGACCGGTCTGCCGCCCACGCCGGAAGAACTCCGCGCCTTCGTCGCCGACAAATCGCCCAACGCCTACGAAAAGGCCGTCGATAAGCTCCTCGCCTCACCCCACTATGGGGAACGCTGGGGACGTCACTGGCTCGACGCTGCCCGCTATGCCGATTCCGACGGCTACAGCATCGACGCCCCGCGCCCCATGTGGAAGTACCGCGACTGGGTCATCAACGCTTTCAACAAGGACATGCCGTTCTCGCAGTTCACCATCGAACAGATTGCGGGCGACATGCTGCCGAATCCGACCACGGATCAGTTGATCGCCAGCGGCTTCCACCGCAATACGCCGTCCAACTTCGAAGGCGGCATCGACTTTGAGCAGTACCGCAATGAAGCGGTCGCCGATCGGGTGGCCACCACAGGCTCCGTGTTCCTCGGCCTGACTCTCGGCTGCGCTCGCTGCCACGACCACAAGTACGATCCCATCGCGCAGAAGGAGTTCTACCAACTCTTCGCGTATTACAACTCCACCGACGAGATCACGAAGGAATCTGAACGCGGCGAGTTCTACAAGCCGTTTATCGATCTGCCCACCGCGAAGGAACTGGAAATCTCGAAGGCGTACTGGGCCAAAGCGACCGACCTGAGCCGCGACATCCTCGCGAAGATCGACGAACTCCAGGCGCAGCCCGTTGACCCCACCAAACCCGCGCAGAAAGATGCCGATCTGGCGAAGCTTCTGTCCGCCCTCCGCACCCACATGAAGCCCCTGGGCGTGCCCGGCTCCCCCGAATTCCACTGGCCGCAGCCGTATCTCACTCGCGCCCTGGTGATGAAGGAACTGCCCCACCCCCGCGAAAGCTTCATCCAGCGCGGTGGCGACTTCCTGCAGCGGGGCGACCCGGTAGTCCCCGAAGTCCCCGCGGTTCTCTCGCGTGGCAAGAAGATCGGTGGCACCCGGCTCGACCTCGCAAAATGGCTGGTCGATCCTTCAAATCCGATGACTGCGCGAGTGACCGTGAACCGCATGTGGCAGGAGTACTTCGGCAAAGGTATCGTGGAAACGCAGGACGATTTCGGCCTCATCGGTTCGCGTCCCACCCATCAGGAACTACTCGATTACCTCGCCACCGAATTCATGAACAACGGCTGGAGGCAGAAGCCCATCCACAAGATGATCGTGATGTCGGCAACCTACCGCCAGGGATCGAAAAAGCGCGAAGATCTGGACGAAGTGGACCCGTACAACAAACTGCTCGCCCGCCAGGTCCGCCTCCGTCTGGATGCCGAGATCATCCGCGATGCCGCGCTGGTTTCCAGCGGCCTGCTCACCCCGACGCTCGGCGGCGACCCCGTCTATCCGCCTCTGCCCGAGAACGCCATGAAGGGCAGCCAGATCAGCCGTCCGTGGAACACCAACACCGATGCCGACCGCTACCGCCGCGGCGTGTACACGTTCTTCTTCCGTGGTCTGCCTGCGCCGTCACTCGCCCTGTTCGATGCCCCGGACGGGACGTCTTCCTGCACCCGCCGGATCCGTTCCAACAGCCCGCTGCAGTCACTCACGCTGCTCAACGACGAAGCCTTTCTGGAATTCGCCGGTGCGCTGGCCAAACGCACGATCAAAGAAGGCGGCAAGACCGATCAGGACCGCATGAATTATGCGTGGACACTGGTCGTCGGCCGCAAGCCGCAGGGTGCCGAATCGCTGCGCCTCATGAAGTACCTGTCGGAGCAAAAACAGGTTTACACCGAAGATTTGAAGTCCGCCGAAGAACTGTTGAAGCGTCCGGGCATGTCGGCCCCGGCCGGGGCCGACCGCAACACCATCGCGCAATACGCCGCGTGGACCGCTGTCAGCCGTGTCCTGTTCAACCTCGACGACTTCATGACCAGAGAGTAACGGGAGCAAAGCGAATATGAACCTCGACGACTTTAATCTGGACGACCAGATCCTGTTGCAGCAGACCCGCCGCCACTTCTTCGAACGCTGTGGCATGGGCGTGGGAAAAGCGGCGCTGGCAGCGTTGCTCGCCGGTGGCAAACTCTCCGGTGCCACAACCTCCGACAAGCCCCTGAACCCGATGGCCCCGAAGCCGCCGCACTTCCCGGCCAAGGTCAAGAACGTTATCTTCCTGTTCATGGCCGGTGCTCCCAGCCAGTTGGACCTGTTCGACTACAAGCCGAAGCTGAAGCAGTTCACCGGCACCGTCGCCCCCGATGAGCTGATCAAGGGCAAGCGCTTCGCCTTCATGGACACGTTCGCGAAGAATCCGCCGCGCCTTCTCGGCAGCAATCGCGAGTTCAAACAGTACGGCAAATCGGGATTCTGGTTCTCCTCGCTGATGCCCCACATGGCGGGCGTCGCCGATGACCTCACCATGATCCACGGCATCTCCGCCGAGAACTTCAACCACGCGCCGGCCAAGTGCTACATGAATACCGGCTCCATCCGGTTCGGACGGCCTTCCATCGGTTCCTGGGTCACCTACGGCATCGGTTCGGAATCAGCGGATCTGCCCGGCTTCGTGGTGCTGCAGTCCGGTCCTCGTGGTCCCCGTGGTGGCGCAGCTTTATGGTCGAGCGGCTTCCTCCCGACGGCCTATCAGGGCGTTCCCTTCCGCTCGGGAGGCGACCCTATCCTGGACCTGTCCACCCCGCGCGGCATCCCGCACGGCACGCAGGAACAGACGCTAGCCGCCGTTCGCGACCTGAACCGGCTCAAGCTGGAAGCTACCGGCGACGATGAAATCAACACCCGTATCGCGGCCTACGAAATGGCCTACCGGATGCAGACTTCCGGCCCCGACCTGATCGACTTCTCGAAAGAAAGCAAAGAGACGCTTGACATGTATGGCGTGGAACCGGGCAAGGCATCGTTCGCGAACAACTGCCTTCTCGCGGCGCGGCTAGTCGAGCGCGGCGTCCGTTTCGTGCAGCTTTATCACGCCGACTGGGACCACCATGCCGATATCGGCGAGCCCCTCGACCAGGTCACCAAAGAAGTCGATAAGCCCAGCGCTGCGCTTATTAAAGACCTGAAGCGACGAGGCCTGCTCGACAACACTCTCGTCATCTGGGGCGGCGAATTCGGCCGCACGCCAATGAGCGAAGCCCGCGACGCCGGTAAAGTGGGCCGTAATCATCACATCGACGCTTTCACCATGCTCTGGGCCGGTGCCGGCATTAAGCCGGGCACAAAGATCGGCGACACCGACGATCTCGGCTTCTCCCGTACGGGCGAACCTATCGATGTCCATGACCTCCACGCCACCTTGCTCCATCTGATGGGGGTGGAGCACACCAAACTGACCTACACATTCCAGGGACGCGCCTTCCGCCTGACCGACACGGCTGGCTCCGTCATCAAGTCGATGCTTGCATGATTGGCACTGGAATGATGCGCCTTGGGTTCGTTTTTTCAATTGCCGTCGCCATCGCGTCGGCTCAGGACGGGAAAGCCCTGTTCGAAAAGAAGTGCAGCTTCTGCCACGCAACGACGACGGACGAGCGCAAACTCGGCCCCTCGCTGAAGGGCCTGAAGAACGGTACAATGCCCGACGCCATCGGCAGGGCAGCCACCCGCGAGAACATCCTCCTGAAGGTGAATGATGGCGGCAACGGCATGCCCGTCTTCCGCGACCTCCTCACCAAAGAAGAAAAAGATGCTATCGTCGCCTACGCCATGACGCTCTGACCGGAAACCCGGTAACATCAGAGAACCCTCATGCGTCGAGCCACATGTGCATCCCTGCTTCTTCTGATCCCGGCTTTTGCGCTGTTGGCGCAGGATAACCACTCCAACACGCCCCTGGTCGGAACCTCATCCGCTCCCGAGACAGAGGTGTTTTCGTCGCCCTCTCTGCGTTTTCAGCTGGATCGACCCTCGCCCGTTCAGTTTGATGCACTGACCGCTGAAGCGAAGAAGCCGAAGGTGGAAGGTCGCCTCCGCAGCGTTGGCCTCAGCCGACAACTGGCTCCCCGCACCCTCCAGCGAGGTGAATGGAGTTCCCGATCCGGAAACCGCCGCGTCTGGCGACTCCTCCTGCAAACCGCCGAGGCGAAGATTGTCCGCGTCCATTTCCTGAACTTCCATGTGGGCGACGGGGCTGTCTACGTTACCAACCCTGACAACCTGACGCAGACCTTCCGTTTCACGAAAGACGGCCCGTTTGGTGATGGCGAGTTCTGGTCGCCCCTCATCCACGCCAATTCAGCCATGGTGGAATGGGAAACCGACAACACCGGCGCCGCAACCCAGCCACCCTTCGAGATCGATACCATCAACCAGACCCTGGCCCTGTCACCCCAGGTCGCACCCGGCGACTATTCCTGCTATATCGACTATGCCTGCAGCACGTACACCACCGGCAGCGCGATGGCGCAACTCAGCTTTATCCACAACGGCCTGAGTTATGTGTGCTCGGGAACCCTCGTGAATCCCCGGCTCTCCGATGCCTCTCTGGCGCCGAAACCGCTCCTGCTCACCGCCAACCACTGCGTTTCTGACGATGTAACGGCCCGCACCGTCATCGCCGTGCAGAACGACTGGTACACCACTTGTGGCGGAACAGAACGGGCCCCCACCTATCAGGTCCGCGCCCAGCAACTGCTTGCCCATACGCCGATCGGCAGCGGTGACCACAGCCTGATCCTGCTGGGAGATTTTCCGGCGGGCAGTTCCTGGGTTCTGATGGGCTGGTCCACGGCTGATTTTTCCGTGGGAGCCACCGTCGGCGGGCTGCACCACCCGGACGGCCTGCCCCTCAAAATCAGCAACGGCAACCGAATCTCCGATGCCACGGTCACTGTGACCGATCTGGGAGTTGCTCCGGGTTCGGAATACTATCGTGTCAACTGGACCGCGGGTGCCTCCGGCGGCGGCTCTTCCGGTTCGGGCCTCTTTGAGTCCGGTTACCTGCGTGGAACGCTTACTTACGGCAATGGCCAGGTGGACGGCAGCCAGTGCGGAAGTCTTTCGGGCTACGGCAGACTGGGCAGCGGTTACAGTGCGCTACAGCCCTGGTTCGAAACCGCGGCAGGGGGTGAGGTGATCTCCAAAATCTCCGCGCCCACGCCGTCCGGTACCCTGACCAGCGCTGCCGCGACCTTCACCTGGAACGCCAGTCCCGATGCCACCGAATACGTGATCTACGTCGGCAGTTCGGCGGGTTCGTACAACCTTGGATACAAGAACAACGGCCTCTCGACGTCCGTCACGCTGGCTGGCATGCCCACCAACGGCTCCACCGTCTATGTCCGGCTGTACACCCACTTATCCATTGGCTGGTACAACTTCGATTACACCTACAAAGCTGTCACAATCGGCACCGGAACCCCGATTCTGACCTCTGTCTTCCCATCCGGCCTTCCCGCACTTAGTGCCCAAAGCACTATCTCGATCAGTGGCAGCGGCTTCGTGCAGGGTTCGGTCGTGTCCTTCGGTCTGCCGGGCGTCGCGCCTACTTCGCTCACGACAACATACGTCAGCGCGACGTCGCTGAGTGCCATCATTCCGGCCAGCCTGCTCACCACTGCAGGCACCGCGCAGATCTACGTCATCAACCCGACCGGCACCTCCAGCCCGGTTAGCTTCGCCATCATCGCCCCGGCGGGCCCCACCTACACCAGCAGCGTGTCCATCCCGCATTTTGCGGCGGGCGGCCCCCTCATCAGCGGTTTCTACGTTCTGAACAGTAGTTCCGCCACCGGGCAGTTTCAGTTCTCGTTCTATGACGATAACGGCAAACTGCTGGCGGTACCCATCACGGGTGTCGGCACGGTGAGCCAGTTAGCCGACACGATTCCAGCCAACGGAGCAAAATACTACGAGGTCGGGACCAATGCCGCCGCGATCTACTCCGGCTCTGCGCAGTTCCGAACCACCACCCCGGCCGTCACCGTGCAGGAACTGTTTCGTAATCATGCGCCAGACAACAACTACTACGAAGCCTCCATTCCCTCCACCACCGGCAGCTTCGGTTTCATTGTGCCGTTCGATGCCACGAAGTTCGGTACAACCCAGATATATACCGGTTTCGCCATCGCCAACCTCGACGCGACCAACCCCGCGAAAGTCACCTGCATCGCGCGGAATGCCGCCGGAGGCCTGGTTGCCAACGCCCTGACGGTGCCCCAACTGAGTCCTCTGGGGCACTGGGCGGACTACCAGTTCCCGGCCATCAGTGGCCTCCGGGGGACTTTCGACTGCACGTCCACCACGAAGATTGCACCCGTCGCTCTCCGCTTTCTGGGAACAAATTCCCTCTCGTCTCTGCCGGTCACTCTGAAATGAAGTTTCCCCTGATTCTGGCTTTGCTCGCCGCATCGGCTTTTGGACAATTGATCCCCGACGACGGCCAGACAGATTTCACCGCCGCCTTCCAGCGCGACCTGGACGCAGGACACCTCCGTATCCCGGGGGATCGGCTCGGGGCCGGAGCAAAGATCACCCCCGTCCTCACCAACGGTGTCGTCACCAGCCTAAAGCTGGAAGCACCCGGCGAGCGCTACTGTAAGGCACCCGAGATCCGCGTTGAAGGCGACGCCCGCGCAGTCGCTCAGGTTGACGCCAACTGCCGCCTGGCCGAAATTCGGCTCCTTGATGGCGGCTCCGGCTATAAAGCACCACCCCGTGTCTTCATCACCCCACGCCCCCGTTGCTACAAAGTAACCCAACTGCTGATCCCCACCGGAGCCATTGTCGAAGGCGACGGTTTCTCCAGTTGCCTGATGCCCGGCGACGCGGCAAAACCCCTCCTTTTCTCCGAAGGTGCCTATGGCTTCCACCTCCGCAATTTCTACGTGGATGGCCGGAGCCTGGCCAATATTGGGATGCAGTTCAACGGCGGCATTACGGGAGATGCAGCACGTTCTACGCTGGAGAACATCTTCATCATCGGTTTTCGCCAGAAGAACATTGAGCTGAACAAGAGTTACGGCTTCGTGTTCACCAACGTCCATTCCGCCGGCTCCGGTGGCTGGGGCCTCTACCTCCGCGATGGCTACAACAACGCCACCCAGGTGATCAGCGGCGAGTACTCCGGCAACCAGATCGGCGGTGTTTACATCGGCGACGACAGCATCCTGTTCCACTTCAGTTCCATTGCCGAAAGCAACCGCCAGTACGGCATTTATTACCGAGGCCTCGCCCACGGCATCCTCATCGACAACGCCTATTTCGAAGCCAACGGGCACGATGGGAAAGGCTGGGATCTGCGTGGAGAATTCAGCAGCTACGACAGACCTGTGCGTGGGCTAACGGTTCGGAACACGCTCTTCAACTCGTCGGGTGCCGCAGGCGCGGCCTTCCTCGAAAACACGGTCGATATCGACTTCGCACACAATACGGGCGTGCCTCCGATGCTGGGCGACGCCTTCACCTCAAACGTCGTCCGGATCGGGAAAGGCGCGGGAATGCTCTCCATTGAAGGCAATACCAGCCTGGCTTTCCAGAACACCGCAGGCACTCCAATCAATACCGAAATCCCGCCCGGTACCGCCAGCCTGTTCACCAGCGAGCTCCCCTCGCGAGTAACGCTGTCGGCGACATCCAACGCTGCCGCGCCAACCACCGTTTCCCGTAAAGTCGCCGTACCTTCGGGGCACCTCGTGGGCGCTGGTATCTGGATGAAAACCGATGCCGGAACAGCTACCGCCTGGGTGGAAATCGCTGACGCCTCGACCAGCTACACGGGCACCACGGTGAACCAGCCCCACCGCCAAACGATAGGCCCCGAGTGGCAATGGGTTTCTATGAATATCGCGACCGAGATAGCAGCAAACTCAAAGACCACGGACGTCAATTTCCGCGTCTACCGCAACGACGGCAGCGAGGCGAAGGCGGTCTACTTCCGTGCGCCCATCGCGTGGCGCGACATCGCAGGAACCCCGGCCCGTAAAACGATCCAAAGCTTCTCGGCAACCGGCACCGACACCCGCCGCACCAGTACATCCGACGGACACTCCGCCACCTTGCCCAGCAAGCCGTGATAAATCGCAATCATCGCCCACAGGGACGGTTGTGATTCCGGCGCCGTCATCGCCAAAAGTGGCGCGGACTCTTTGTAATACCCTTCCGCACGCTCAATCTCAAACTCCATCAGGCTGACAAACCGCTCGGTGCGTAACCCCGCCGCAAGCTCCGCCGCGGTCACACCAAACCGGTCCAGGTCTTCCTGCGGCAGATACTGGCGACCCAGTTCGGCATCTTCCTTCACGTCCCGCAGGATGTTGGTCAACTGGAACGCAATCCCACACTTCTCGGCCAGGACCAGAGCCTCATCACCCGAAAACCCAAAGATATGGATCGTGGTCAGGCCCACCACCGACGCCACGCGATAGCAGTACTTATACAGCTCATCAAACGTCTGAATCCGCACCGGCTCCAGATCCGACGCCACGCCATCGATCATGTCGTGGAAGTACTGATGCGGGATCTTGTACCGCGCCACCGAATCCAGAAAGGCCGGCCAGATCGGCCCCGCCGGAGGCTTCCCCGCCAGAGCTTCATCCAAAGCCCCGCGCCACTGCTCCATGGCAGCCCGGGTGGCCCCGGTTTCGTCGCTCAGGTCGTCGCAATAACGCATGAACGCGTACATCGCGCACATAGCATTCCGCCGGTCATCGTCCAGCAGCACAAATGAGTAATAGAAGTTCTTGGCCCGCGACTTCGCGACCGCCCGGCAATGTGCGTAACTGGCTTCCAAATCCGTCATGCGGCCTTCGCAAACGCCGTCCGCACCAGCGATGTGATCAGCAACCGCACCCGCTCGCCCTTCGTCACCTTCGGACGCCGCGAGAGCACGTCGTAGCCCTGTTGCTCAATTTTGTCGAGCACCAGCATCCCGCCCCGGCTGAACAAATCCAGATCCAGCGACAAGCGCCGGTTCACCATGTTCACCAGCGGCAGACCCGTCAGGAAGAACCCCCGCGCGTATTCCACCGCTTCCTGCATCACTGCCCGGAACCGACCATCGAACTTGTGCTCGAACATCTCTTCCACCGTATAGTTGTGGCGCGCCAGCAGGTCGAGCGGCAGATACACACGGTCCTTATGCTGGTCCACCGTCACATCCTGCCAGAAATTCGCCAGTTGTAGCCCGGTGCAGGTCGCATCCGATAGCCGCTGCCGCTCGGAATCGGAATACCCGCACAGATACAGCACCAGTCGCCCCACAGGGTTCGCCGAATTCACGCAATACCCCAGAACTCCAGCCCAGTCGTCATACCGGGTCACGGTCTGGTCCTGAATAAACGCGGTAATCAGATCGTCGAAAGGCTGCTTCGGGATGCCATACTTCTTCGCCGTCCCGGCCAGTGCCACAAACACCGGATGCATCGCTTCCCCGCCCTCATACATGCGGTCCAGTTCCGTGCGCCACCACGCCAGCAGCCGCAGACTCTCCGCCGTATCCCCCAGCTCATCACCCAGATCGTCCGCCCAGCGGCAATACGAATAGACGTTGTAGAAATCCTGATGCAAATGCTTCGGCAACAGGAAGCTGACGACGTGGAAATTCTCGTAGTGGGCGGTCGCCAGCCAGTGCGTGTATTGCTCGGCTTCGGTCAGGCCCCAGACGCGACCCATCGCCTCCGCATCGCGGACGAAGTCAGCCGGAACGAGAGGAGCAGACATCCTACGGGATGATGGCGGTCTTCAGAGTACGATCGCCTTCGGCCAGGCGGAACAGCACGGCCGAAATGTTCTGGAGAGGCTCTTCGGCATCCACAAAGTCACGCGCCGTAATACCACCGCTCGCGATGACATCGAGCGCTTCGCGCATGGTCGCCGGAGTGTGGTGGAAGCTCGCCTTGCAGGTGATTTCCGAGTAATGCAGCAGGTTGGTGTCGAGTTCCACGCGGGTTCCCGTGGGAGGACCGCCAAAGAAGTTCACCGTACCGCCGCGGCGCAGCATTTCCACCGACCAGTTCCAGGTCTCGGGCTTACCCACCGCTTCAAACACGATATCCGCGCCATGGCCACCGGTCAGTTCGCGAACCGTGGCAACCGGGTTCTGGGTATCTTCGGTCGCCACAAAACGATCCGCACCCAGCCGCAGAGCTTTTTCTTCCTTCAGACGACGACGGCCAACCGCGATCACGCGCGCACCGCGCATCTTGGCCAGGCGAATGAACATAGAGCCAATCGGACCCACACCGATAACGACAACCGTGTCGCCCGGGCGCATTTCCGTATCTTCCACGCCCTTCACCACACAAGCCAGCGGCTCGGCCAGGGCAGCATCCCGATAATCCAGATGCGGCGGAATCACGTACGTGTTGAGACGGACAATTCGGGATGGAATGCGAATAAACTCCGCATACGCACCGTTATTGAACAGCAGATCTTCGCAGAGATTCACGCGGCCACGGCGGCAATAGAAGCACCGCAGACAGGGAGCCGAGTTCGCCGCGACAATCCGCTGCCCAATCTCAAAACCCTTCACGCGCTCACCCACCGCCACCACATCGCCCGCCAGTTCATGGCCAAACAGGGCGGGAGGAACGATCATCCGCGCGTGATACCCGCGCAGGAAAACTTTAATGTCGGTGCCGCACGTCAGCGCCGCACGCACGCGGACGAGGATATCGTCTGGCCCCACCGTGGGGATCGGAATGCGTTCTACCTGAACGTGCTCTTTGCCGTAGAGCACCGCCGCCAGCATTGTTTCAGCCGACCGTGATTCGTTCAAACTGTGAACTCCTGCGGACGCACGATCACCTTCAGAGGATTCTCCTCCGGAAATTCGCCGGGATGGGTTGCGAGACGGAATGCAAGCTCAATCTTATCAAGAGGCACACGGTGCGAAACGAGCAGGTGTACGGGAAGCTTCCCGCTGAACACCAGGTCCGCTGCAGACTTCTGGATATCGACCGACGCGCTGTAGGAACCCAGCAACTGCCGTTCACCCACACAGATGCTCGCGCCCGACAGTTCAATTCGTTCTTTATCCGAGGTTTGCGCGAATAACATGATTTTCGCACCAGGTCGGGTGCATGCAATTGCCTGCTCCACCAGCCCTTTTACCGCCGTCGCCACAATCACCATATCGGCGCCGCGACCTTCCGTCAGTTCCCGCAGCTTCGCCGCCACATCTGTCTCGCGGGGATCCAGCGCGTACTCCGCCCCGCATTCCCGCGACAATTCCAGCCGCTTCGCAATCGTGTCTGACGTGACGATCGTGCAGCCCTTCAGCTTCAGCAGCATCGTGAAGATCAGGCCAATCGAACCCTGTCCCTGCACCAGCACCACGTCGCCGGGCTGCGGATCGCACTGCTCCACGGCCTTCACGCAGGTGTTCACCGGCTCCACAAACGCCGCCGTATCGAAGGAAACGCCGTCGGGGATCTTTTCCACACCCGCGTCCACGATCCAGTCCATTACCCGCACATACTGCGCAAAGCCGCCGCCCGCCGGCTCAAACCCCGCCGTCACGCCCACCTTCTTGTAGACAGGGCACTGCGCATACAGTTTCCGGTCGCAATAAAAGCACTTGCCGCAGGGAATATGGTGGAAGACAATCACGCGGTCGCCCGGCATATACTTCGTCACCGCGCTGCCCACCGCTGCCACCACACCGGCCGTCTCGTGCCCGTAAATCCGGGGAGGCGTCAGCAGATCATACTCAATCTTCTTCAGATCGGTGTGGCACACACCACAGGCTTCCACGCGGATCAGGATCTCGCCCGCGCCAATCTCCGGGGTCGTGACATCATCGACCGCCACCAGGTGATTTCCCTTGTACACCGCCGCTTTCATGCTGGCGGGCAGGGCTGTATTGGAAACGACTGCTTCAGAAACTACAGAGGGCAAGAAAATCTCCCAGATTTTTAGATGCGAGCGCCGTCCGTTGGGCCAGGGAAATCAGCTCCGGAATGCGACTCAGGGGTCTCGCGAACGCGTTCAACAAGAGAGCGGGGATGTTGAAACGGCCGTCGGACATGATTACTTTATTAAAGTCATTTGCGAAATCCTGCTCAGCCAGGTCGCTCACGACACGAACACAATAGAATGGCACATTCAGACGCCCGCTTGCACAGGCAACCCCGGCCGCTTCCATCTCCACCGCCAGGGCACCGGTGGACCGCAATTGACTCTTTTCAGATGCTGACGCGGCAATCCGGGTGACAGAAATCAACGGGCCGGTTTTCGCTGCCGGGCCGGAAAGCGAAGCCAACGCCCAGGTCTGACCACCACCCCGAACTTCGGTCGGCACAAAAACATCGCCAATCTGCAGGGTCGGATCAAGTGCGCCGCAGGTTCCCACGCTCACCAGAGCCGCTGGTCGCAACTTCTCCACTGCCTCGACGGCCAGACTCGCCCGTGCCGGACCTGCGCCATTCGCGACCGCCAGTACGTCCCGGCCCCGAAATTTTCCAGCCCGCGCCCAATGGACCGGCAGCTCCGGTTTCGTCACGGCTTCCCACCGTGCCACCCAGGGACCACATTCGCGCGCATCGGCAGCCACAAACACCACCGGACCCATTACCTCCGCCCCTCAAACCAGTTGATGGCATCGATAAAGGCGGTCACCGGCGATTGCGGCTCAAAACCAAGCTGATCCTGCGCTTTGGCATGCGAGACCCACATCTTTTTCTTCGCCATTCGCACAGCTTCCATCGGCGCTCGCGGCGGGATCCCAGTCAGATGTGCGAACCCGGTCGTCACCATGCCGGCGGCCCATGCCACCGCATACGGCAGCTTCACCCGGGGTGCCCGGCGGCCGGTAATCTGCCCCAGTTCACGCAGAATCTGCCCCAGCGTCATGTTTTCACAGCCCAGAATGTACCGCTGCCCCGGAATACCGCGCTCACAAGCCAGCAGATGCCCCAGCGCAACGTCCCGCACGTTCACCACATTGAGCCCGGTATCGATGTAGGCCGGCATCGCACCCCGCAGAAAATCGCGGACGATCGCGCCGGTCGGCGTCGGCTTAAAGTCGTGGTCACCCATCGGCGCGGTGGGATTCACAATCACCACCGGCAGGCCGGCTTCGGCAAACTCCAGCGCCACCTTTTCGGCGAAGTACTTGGACCTCTTATAGGTCCCGGACATCATATCTTCCGAAACCGGCGTATTCTCATCCCCGATGCCGGGGCCATTTTCATCCGCCGCCGGAATCCCGATGCAGCCCACGGTGCTGGTATAGACCACCCGCTCCACACCGGCCGCCTGCGCCGCCGCCAGCATGTTCCGCGTCCCGCCCACATTCGACCGGTACATGTCTTCCGGATTCTTCGACCATAGCCGGTAATCCGCCGCCACATGGAACACCTGGCCACACCCATCCGCCGCACGCAGCAAGGACTCCGGGTCCCGCAGGTCGCCCTCGTACTCTTCCACGTCCAGTTCCGGCACTCGCCCCCTGCCACGCACCAGTGCGCGCACAGAATAGCCACGCTCCAGCAAAAGCCGGGCGACATGCCATCCCACAAAGCCGGTTGCACCGGTAACTAACGCAGGTTTCAAAGGGCTACCGGTTGGCCTGCGCGTGGAGAAATGCCGAAAGCGCGATCAGCGGGAAGTAAATCCGGTAGTAGTGATAGTTGAGGTAGAACACGCGCGGAAAACCCGTGCCCGTGGCCAGATCTTCATCCCAGGAGCCATCCGGCTTCTGGGTTGAGACCAGGTAGTCGACGGCATGCTGCACGCTGGAACTGTACGTGTCGCCACCCGCCAGCAGGCCCATCAGCGCCCAGGCGGTCTGCGACGGGGTGCTCGCCGTACCGGTATACGTGTTGTTGTCGTAGCTGGCGCAGCTTTCGCCCCAGCCGCCGTCGGAATTCTGCAAAGCTCGAATCCACTCGTTGGCACGCTGGATGTGCGATTCGTGGTCATCCTCACCCATCGCCTGCAAGCCGCGCAGCGCGAAACAGGTGCCGTAGAGGAATGCGACGCCCCAGCGGCCATACCAACTGCCATCCGCCAGTTGCGTCTTCAACAGGTAATCGATGGCGCGTTTACACGCCGGGTGATTTCGATCAAAACCATTGGCGGCCAAAGCTTCCAGCGTCCGCCCGGTAATATCGGCGCATGTCGGGTCCAGCATCGCGTTATGGTCGGCAAACGGGACATGGGTCAGAATCTCCCAGTTATTGTCCACATCAAACGCGGCCCAGCCGCCATCGGACGACTGCATCGCCAGCAGCCAGTCGATCGCACGCTTCCGCGTTGCTTCCTGGGCCGACGAACTGCTTGCCTTCATGTGTTTGAAAGCCAGCATCACCATCGCGGTGTCGTCGATATCCGGATACCAGTCGTTTTCGAATTCAAACGCCCAGCCCGAAGGTTCCGTATTCGGCCGCTTGACTGACCAGTCACCCTTGCGCCGGATCTCGCGCGCCAGCAGCCAGTCGGTGGCCTTTTGAAGCGCAGTCCCGTCACCGTAACCAGCCTCACCCAGTGCATATCCGCCAATTGCTGTATCCCAGACCGGCGAAAAACAGGGCTGGAAGAACAATTCCTTACCGTCATCCACCATCAGGTGATCGAACTGCCGGATTGCTTCCACTCGCAGAGGATTGTTCGCTGGATACCCCAGAACGTCCATCGCCATGATGGAGTACTGCATCGGGGGATAAATCGCGCCCAGCCCCTGGGAGTGCTTCATGCGCTCCAGCATCCAGTGCTCGCACTTGCGCAGCGCCGCCTTCCGGATGCGCGCATGGCCATACTTTTCCCAGAGCTTGAAGATGCGGTCCGACTGGATAAACGTCTTCCGCCAGCTCAGCCAGGAGTCATCCGACTCAAACGTCACGCTCCGTCCCGGAATGAAAATCTCTTCCAGGCTAAAGCCCGCCGGCACCGGCCGCTGCGGATCATGCGCATGGACAATGGCAAGTGAAACTACAATCGCCCGCGTCCACGAAGACATCTGGTAGAGCAACCCGCCCGGCAACAACAGAATTTCCGGCGGAATACTCGGCGTACCTTCACGCGGATACAGCCCGAACAGACTCAGGTTGACCTTGGTATAGCTGTTCGCGGCCTGAATGCCGCCCAGAGCAATGATCCGCTCCCGCAGCATCGCCAGCCGGTCTTCCGGGGCTCCCGCCAGCTTCAGCGCAAAATAAGCCTTTACCGAAGCACTGATCTCGCTCGGGCCACCCACATAGATATTGAAGCCGCCGTCAGGGAGTTGCCTGGAGAGGATACGGTCCACCGCACGCTGAATCTGCGCCCGGCTCGGCGGATTCCACACACCGGCCACCGGCGCATGTAGCCACAACTGCAACAAAATAAAGTCCGATTCCAGCGTGGTGTCCGCCGTCAGCAGCGCACACCAGTAGCCGTCGTCATGTTGCAGACCGAGCAGATGCTCGGCGGCGCGAGAGGAGGCAAGCCGCGCTCCCGCAACAACCGTCTCTCTAACCTGTAAAGTCGACATCATCTCCAGAAATGATTAACGCGTGATACTGACGAATTGTGCGGCCACCGCGCCCAATTCGGGCGGCAGGGAGAATCGGACGTCTTCCTCGATCATCTCCACTTCCTCCAGATTGGAGTAGCCAATGCCCTGCAGCGACTCAACAATCTGCTGCACCAGATGTTCCGGCGCCGAAGCTCCCGCCGTTACACCCACCGTGGTGGCACCTGCAAGCCACGACTGATCCACCCCGGCCCAGTCATTCACCAGGAACGACTGCACGCCGTAGTTGTGCCCCACTTCCACCAACCGGCGCGAATTCGAACTGTTCTCCGAACCAACCACCAGCAGCACATCGCAGTGTTGCGCCACACCCTTCACTGCCGTCTGGCGGTTTTCCGTGGCGTAGCAAATATCCTGCGACTTTGGACTCTGAATCAACGGGAACCGTTCTTCCAGACGCGCCACAATGTGTTTGGTTTCGTCCAGGCTCAGCGTCGTCTGCGTCAGGTAGGCAATCCGCGCCGGATCCGGCACTTCGAGTGCGTCTACATCTTCCACCGACTCCACGAGCACCATCTTTTCGGGCGCTTCGCCCAGCGTGCCGATTACTTCGTCGTGGTTCTTATGCCCGATCAGGACCATCGAGAAGCCCTCCCGCGCAAACTTCACCGCTTCCAGGTGGACCTTGGTCACCAGAGGGCAGGTCGCGTCGATGATCTGCAATCCGCGCTCTTTACCCTGTCGCCGAACCTCGGGAGACACACCGTGAGCACTGAAGATCGCCCGGCCGTTGTCGGGGACTTCCTGGAGTTCTTCCACGAACACCGCGCCCATTTCCCGCAACTCGTCCACAACGTGCTTGTTATGCACAATTTCTTTGCGGACATAGATGGGAGCGCCATACGCGCCCAAAGCGATTTTCACGACGTCGATGGCCCGAACCACGCCCGCACAGAACCCGCGCGGCTTCAGAAGCAGGATTTTCTTTTCGCCGGTGGTATTCGGAGCGATTGTTTTTAAGGGCATAGGGAAGGAGGGACCGTCGTCCAAGTATATCATCGGAACGGAGGGACTACCCCCTCCGCAGAGGGTTCCTACCCCCAGGAGTACACCGTGAAAGCATGGCGTTTTATTGAAGGCTTTGGCTATGAAAACCTGCGTTTTGTTGATGTTCCGCAGTTGGAGCCCGGCCCCGGCCAGGTCCTGGTCCAGGTCGGGGCCTGCTCTTTGAATTTCCGTGACCTGGTCCTTGCCAAAGGCGGGTATGGCCGCGCGGTAAAGCCCCCGATTACCCCCCTTTCCGATGGAGCCGGTGAAATCGTCGCCATCGGCCCCGGTGTCACCCGTTTCCAGCCCGGCGATCGCGTCTGCGGCACCTTTTTCCAGAACTGGGTAGCAGGTGGCCCCACCGACGAAAGCGCCGCGTCCGCCATGGGTGGCGCTATCGACGGAATGCTGGCAGAACAGGTCTGCCTCTCTGCCAACGGCGTCGTCCACGCCCCCGCCCATCTCTCCTTTGAAGAGGCGGCCACCCTGCCGTGCGCGGCCCTCACCGCCTGGAACGCCCTTTTCCGCTCGGGCAACCTGAAACCAGGCGAAAGCGTCGTCGTCCAGGGCACGGGCGGCGTCTCCATCTTCGCCCTCCAGTTCGCCACCCTCGCAGGCGCCCAGGTTTTTGTCACCTCCTCCAGTGAAGCGAAGCTCGACCGCGTCCGCGCCATGGGCGCCACCCACGGCATCAACTACAAAACCACGCCCGACTGGGATAAACCCGTCCGCGACCTCACCGGCGGCGTCGGGGCCGACCACATCATCGAAGTCGGCGGTGCCGGCACCCTGCCGTCATCTATCAAAGCCGTTCGCCGCGGCGGCCACATTGCGCTCATCGGCGTCCTGACGGGCCAGGGCGAAGTCGATCCCCGGCCTATTTTCCTGAAGTCCGTGAAGGTCCAGGGCATCTACGTTGGTTCCCGCGAGATGTTCGAACAGATGAACCAGGCCATCTCTGCGGCACAGCTCCGCCCCGTCATCGACCGCGTTTTCGGTTTTGACGACCCCGTCGCCGCCATGCGCTATCAGGAAAGCGGGGCACACTTCGGAAAAGTTTGCATCCGCATGTAGTCCGGGCTGAAACCGCACGGGTGTGAACTGCGTCGGTAACAGAGAACACTTCCCCGGGAAAAACAGCTTATACTCGGAAGAATAAGCTCGAAGGCCTTTGAAGGAGTCACCCTCCGAATGAAATTGATTTTCAAACCAAACTCGCTTCTGCGCAGCGCTCTGGCGCTGACAACGGCATTTTTCCTCACACAGCAGGCGATGGTGGTCCCGGCGCTGGCCGATAAGAAGAAGACCAACCCCGACGAAATCGGCAACCGCGATGTCGGCAAAGGCCTCAATCTCTACTCGATCGAGAAAGAGATTGGAATGGGCAAGCAGATGGCCCAGGAAGTGGAACGTCAGGCGAAGATCGTTGACGACCCCATCATTGCCGAATATGTCAACCGCGTGGGGCAGAATCTGGTTCGCAACTCCGACGCTAAGGTTCCATTCACTATTAAGGTCATCGACGCCGAAGACATCAACGCGTTCGCCCTCCCAGGCGGCTTTTTCTTCGTGCAGACCGGCGTGCTGATCAACGCCGAAAACGAAGCGGAGATGGCTGGCGTCATGGCACACGAAATCGCACACGTGGCCGCCCGTCACGGCACGCGCCAGGCTTCCCGCGGCCAGTTGGTTTCTTACGCCACCCTGCCCCTCATCTTTATGGGTGGCATCACGGGCTATGCGATCTATCAGGGCATGGGTATCCTGGTTCCGCTCGGCTTCCTGAAGTTCACCCGTGGTTTTGAAGCGGAAGCCGACATGCTGGGCCTTGAATACATCTACAAGGCCGGTTACGACCCCGGTTCCTTCGTCGACTTCTTCGAAAAGGTGCAGGCGCTGGAAAAGCGCAAGCCCGGCACCATGTCGAAGCTCTTTTCGTCCCACCCGCCGACAGACGACCGCATCAAGGCGTCCCAGCAGGTGATCCAGAAGTACCTCAAAGAAAAGCCGGAATACGTCGTCAACACCAGTGAATTCAACGACGTGAAGGCCCGCGTCCTCGCTATGCACAGCCGCCGCAAGGTGGATGACACCAAGGACGCCGGACGCCCAACCCTCCGCCGCAACCCGAACGGCCAGATCGACTCGAACGGCGACGAAAAAGCGCCGAAGACCGATTCGGAAGACCGTCCGACCCTGAAGCGCCGCGAACCGTAGTCAACGCAACACCCCAGAAGAAAAAGGCCGGGCCCGCAAGGTGACCCGGCCTTTTCATTTTTGACCTCCTCCCCGTACCCCGTCGTACCCGGCAATCCGTCTGAAAAAATACAGATGGCCACCGCAACCCTTGCCGCGCCCCCCGTCGCCGCGGACTACACCGACTACGTCAATCCTCAGTGGGAACGCCTCCTCAACCTACTGCAAATGAATCTGCGCTACGTGCGCTGCCAGGGTACCGAACTCCACACCGAAGGTGGCGACATCATCCTCGATTTCCTCTCGGGCTACTGCGTCCACAACACCGGACACAACCATCCAGACATCATTCAGGCCATCCACGAAGAACTCGACCGTCGCGGCCCGGCGATGCTTCAAAGCCACGTCCCCGATCTTGCCGGAACCCTCGCGCACCGGCTTTGTAACCTCGCCGGCGGCAAGCTCCACAAGGTTTTCTTCGCCTGTTCCGGCAGCGAGGGCGTCGAATCCGCAATCAAATTCGCCCGGAAACATACCGGACGCACAGCCCTGCTCCACGCCAAAGGCGCCTTCCACGGCCTCACCTGTGGCGCCCTTTCCTTAATGGATGACAAGTTCTGGAAAGACAAGTTCGGCCCTATGCTGGCCGACACCACCGCCATCCCATTCAATGACCTCGAAGCCCTCCGCCAGGCTGTCTCCACGGGGAAATTCGCGGCGTTCTTCGTCGAACCCCTGCAATCCGAAGCCGGCATCAAAGTCCCCGCCCCAGGCTACCTCGCCGAAGCGGCCAGAATCTGCCACCAGCACGGCACACTTCTCGTCATCGATGAGGTCCAGACCGGCATGTACCGCACCGGAACGTTCCTCGCATCCCACCAGCACAACGTCGAAGCCGATATCGTCATCGTCGCCAAGGCCCTGAGCGGTGGTCTGGTCCCCGTCAGCGCCGTCCTCATGACCGATCCGATCTATAACTCGGTCTTCGACTCCCTTAAGCGATCCATAGTCCACGCCTCCACCTTCAGCGAAAACGGCCTCGCTATGCGCACTGGCCTCGCCACGCTTGATGTCCTGGAACGAGAACGACTCGGCCCCCGCGCACTCGAAATGGGTGAACGCCTCCGCACCCGCCTCCGCGAAGCGCTCTCAGGCTACGAGATGGTGAAGGACATCCGCGGCATGGGCATGCTCTCCGGTATTGAATTCCAGCCACCGACATCCCTGAAACTCAAAATCCCTTTTGCCGCCTTCCGTCACATCCACGAAGGCATGTTCGGCCAGGTCATCGTGATGCGACTCTTCCGCGACTGGCACATCCTCACGCAAATCTGCGGCAATAATTTCATGGTTCTAAAAGTGGCCCCGCCACTGATTGTCACGGAAGACCAACTCGACCATTTCGTGGACTCCATCACGGCCGTCGTGGACCTGATGCACACCTCCACGTCCTTCTGGAGCGAAGCGCTGGGGCTCGCCCGTCGCATCGTCAACGTCTAAAACCATGTTCGATACCGATGTTTTCGTCTCAGGAGGAGGCCCGGCAGGTCTGGCCGCAGCCATCGCCGCCCGCCGTAAAGGCTTCACCGTATCCCTGGCCGACGCCGACCGCCCGCCGGTCGACAAAGCCTGTGGTGAAGGCCTGATGCCCGATTCGCTCGCCGCCGCAGCCCGGCTTGACATTGAAATTCCCGCCGATGCAGGCCACAGCTTCCGGGGTATTCGCTTCACCGGCCCGCTCAGCAGCGTCGAGGCACCCTTCCCCAACGGTCTGGGACGTGCTCTCCGCCGCACCATCCTGCACTCCCTGCTTGCCGAAACCGCCGCGACGGCCGGAGTCCAGTGCCACTGGGGGACGTCCGTGACCGGAGTGGACGGCCACACCGTCCACCTCAACCGCGAAAAACTCACCGCCCGCTGGATCATCGGAGCCGATGGAGGCCAGTCCCTGGTCCGCCGCTGGACAGGCTTGGGCGACATTAGCCGCGAATCCAACCGCTTCGGCTTCCGACGCCACTACAAGATCGCGCCCTGGTCGGAATATGTCGAGATTCACTGGAATATTGGCTGCCAGTTCTACATCACACCTGTCGCGCACGACGAAATCTGCCTGGTCCTGATGTCGCGCGATTCCCACCTCCGCATCGACGAAGCCCTGCCCCGCTTCCCCGCCCTCTTCCAGCGCCTGGGCCACCTGACACCCGCCACCTCGGAACGCGGCTCCTTCGCCGCCACGCGCCGGCTGAAAAAGGTTGCGGCCGGCCATGTAGCTCTCATCGGCGACGCCTCGGGCACCGTGGACGCCATCACGGGCGAAGGCCTCTGCATGGCCTTCCAGCAGGCACTCGCGCTCGCCGACGCCATGGAAGCCGGTAACCTGAACCTCTATTGCCAGGAGCACGCACGATTGGCACGCCGCCCCCTGTTCATGGCGGAATTCATGCTCCTGATGGACCGGTCCAGCATCCTCCGCCAGCGCGTCTTCCGCGCGTTTTCCCACCGCCCCGAGCTGTTCGCCCGTATCCTCGCCAGCCACGTCGGCAAAGTGAATATTCCGCAGTTCGCCGCCACCGCAGCCGCCCTCGGCTGGGAGATTGTCACCGCATGAAACGAATTCTCTTAATTGCCCTCCTCGCACTGCCCGCCTTCGCCCAGCGAATCGATCTCGAAGTTGATCCCGCCACCACCAAAGTGCAGTGGACCCTCGGCGACGTCCTCCACACAGTGAAAGGCACCTTCCGCCTGAAAAAGGGCGACCTCTGGTTCGACCCGGAAACCGGCAAAGCCGGCGGTCTGCTCATCGTGGACGCCACCAGCGGCGAAAGCGGCAGCGGAGCGCGCGATGGCCGGATGCACAAGAACGTCCTCGAGAGCGCCAAATACCCCGAAATCACCTTCGCGCCCGACCGCGTCGAAGGCAAAGTGGCGAACACCGGTGACTCCGAAGTCCAGTTCCATGGCATCTTCACGATCCACGGAGCCCCCCATGAAATCACCATGAAGGCGAAGACCCATCGGGACGCGCAAAAGCTAACTGCGACCCTGAATTTCAATGTCCCGTATGTGAAATGGGGCATGAAGGACCCGAGTACCTTCATCCTGAAAGTGAAAGATTTCGTCGAAATCGACGTGGAAGCTACCGGGCGCATCCGCTCAAACTAGTTCAATTCGATTATTGGTGTGTTCCGGCACGACTGTCCAAAATAGGTGGATGCTTCGTCGCATCCTGCCGTATTTTCTGTTCAGTGGAATCCTGGCCGCACAAACCGCAGCCAACAGCGGTCAAATCGGAGGCCGCGTCCTCGACCCCTCCGGCGCGCCCCTGCCAGCCATTGAAGTCCACACCCGGAACCTCGGCACGAACGCCACCCGCACCGTCCTCACTGACCTGGAAGGCCGCTACGCCATCGGCCCCGTCTCGCTCGGCGACTACGAAGTCACCGTGCAGGCCCCCAACATGGAGAAGCAGTCGCAGCAGGTCTACGTCTCGCTGGGTGGCCGCACCGAAGCGACCTTCAACCTGGGCCTCCCTGCCGTAAAGGCTTCCATCGACGTCACAAGTAACGCCCTCGAGCCTGCGCAAACGTTCTCCAAGGCCGTCCTCACCGACGTGCAGCTCCGCAACCTTCCCGCCAACGGCCGCCGTATCCGCGGCATGTTCCTGCTGACGCCCTCCACCCAGATCGAACCCGAATGCGGCGGCTTCGCCATCTCGGGCCAGAAGGGTCTCTACACCAACATCAACGTGGATGGTGGCGACTACACCAACACCCACTGGTGCGGGCACGTCGAATTCTCCCCCAGCTTCAGTCTGGAAGCGCTGCAGGAATTTCAGGTCCTGCGCAGCACTTTTTCCGCCGAGTTTGGCCGCTCCACTGGCGGAGTCATCAACCTGGCGACCAAATCCGGCACCAACGAAACGCACGGCAGCGGCTTCTACCTCTTCCGTGATAAGAACACCACAGCGAAAGACCCCTTCAATCGCGAGCAGATCGGCCTCGGCCAGCAATTCGGCGGTTCGGTCGGCACGCCCATCCGCAAAGACAAGACCTTCTACTTCCTTGCGGGCGATTTCCAGCACAACACCAAGCCCGTTCAGGTCCTCTACAGCGAACTGGATAACCAGGCTCTCCGCAGCACTGCCGGAGCCAAAGCCCTGCTCGGCGTTGCCCCCGAATCGCCTCTTGACGCCTTCAGCGATTCCCGATCCCTCACCAACCGAATTGACCACCGCCTGACAGGAAAACACACCCTCATGGGCCGCTTCGACTACATCCACAACCGTGTAACCGACTCCGCAGGTGCCTTCATCATGAGTCAGGGCATTGGCGCCGACTCCCTCACCAACCGCTCCGTGCAGAACGCTTCGCCCGTCAATGACCGCAAGGACCTGACCGGCATGGGCCAGTTGACCTCCGTCCTCTCGCCTCGCCACGTCAACGAATTCCGCGTTCAGATGGTCCGCGAATACCGCCCCTGGGACCCCGGAACCGGCCCTGAAGTCACCGTCCGCAACGGCAGCCCTGTCCAGACGGTCGCTATCTACGGCCCGCAGGCCACCGGCCTCAGCTACGGCAACATCGGATACCAGTTCACCGACTGGCGGCGTCAGTTTATCGACAATTTCTCCATCGTTACCGGCGCGCACACCATCAAGTTCGGCGCCGACTCCAACAGCGTGAACGGCAACACGACCTTTAACGCCGGCTGGAACGGCACCTACCGCTTCGATACGCTGCAGGACTATCTGGACCGCAAGCCAGCCCAGTACACGCAGTTTGCGGGCACCGGCAAGCTGGACCTCACCATGCACCAGGTCGCCTTCTACGTGCAGGACGAATGGCGCGTCCGCCCGGGTCTCACCATCAGCCCCGGCTTCCGCTATGAAATGGCGGTGCTGCCGCAATACCGCACGCCGTCGGTCGCCGCCAATCGCTTTCCTCTCGCGACTTCCATCCCCGGCGATAAGGAACTGATCGCTCCCCGCCTCGGTCTCGCCTGGGACCCGCAGCAGAACGGCAAAACCGTCATCCGCCTTGCTACCGGCATGTTCTACGCGGCATCCTACATGCCCCTGTTTGAGCAGTCGATCCTTGGCAACGGCGGCAATCCCGACATGAGCAGCAACGTCACGCTCACCGGCACTGCGGCGATCAACAACGCCTTCAAAGCAGCGGGGATTGACCTCGCCGGAGCTTCGCTCTCCAGCCTGCCCGTCTTCACCGGTGCCCAGTTGAACACCCTGGTTGCCCCCGAAAATCGTGTCGCGGGCCAGACGGTCTTCTTCTTTGACCCGAATTTCCGCCTGCCCCGCTCCATCCAGTTCCGCGCCGCCGTGGAACGCGAACTTGCCCGAGGCGTGAAGGCCAGCGTCGATTTCACCAACATCAACGTCGCCCGCATGGACCGCGTCCGCAACATCAATCTGCCCACACCGGTCGCCGACGCGACCGGCCGTCTCGTCTACCAGAACGTGGCCGCCACGAAGCCGTACTCGCGCTATGGTTTCGCGTACCAGACCGAAGCCTCCGCCCGCTCGCACTACCACTCCATGAATGCGACTCTGAACCTGCAGCGCAAGAAGTACATGCTGGACGCGACCTACACGCTCGGCTGGAGCTACAGCCACGATGACCACGAGCGCGGTATCAGCGGTGCAAACTACGACAACGCCGCCAACCTGGCCAACGAATACAGCTACTCCAATATCGACCAGCGCCACCAGTTCGCCGCCAGCGGCATGTATTACGCCCCGTTTGGGTTCGAATTTTCAACCACCATGCGTTTCAACAGCGGCCGCCCCTTCAGCCCCCTGACCGGTGTGGACTCGAACGGCGATGGCGTCCTGCGTGATCGGCCAGTGGTTAACGGCAGCGTGATGCGCCGCAACCTCTACCGCAACACCGGCTACTCCGACGTCAGCCTCCGCGTGCAGCGCAACTTCAATCTGCCGAACGAGAAGGCCCGGCTGTCGATCACCGGCGAACTCTTCAACATGTTCAATTTCGATAACATCGAAATTGGGTCCGCCCAGATGACGTGGGGCACCGCCGCGACCCCATCGAGCACCTTCGGCCTGACGCGCAACCCCGCCACCGGCCAGTACTTCACCAACGCCACTCTGCGCACCGCGCCCTTCCAGGCCCAGCTCGGCCTGCGCCTCCGGTTCTGATGAAGCTCGCACTCCTCCTGCTGTTCGCTCTGAATGCAGGCGAAACCCAGCAAATCCGCTGGTTCAAGAACATCAAACAGGGCCTCGCCGAAGCGAAGGCCATGAATAAACCCGTCCTGATCGATTTCTGGGCAGATTGGTGCGCTCCCTGCAAGGACATGGACGCGAACGTGTACTCGAACCCCGCCGTGGCCGACGCCATCAATAAACGCCTCGTCGCCATCCGCATCCACCTGGACATGCAGCCCGATGTCGCCCGCCAGTACAGCGTCGGAGCCATCCCGGACCTCATCTTCACCAACATCTACGGCACCGTCCTGCTGCGCCACCGGGGCGAAATGGGGACGCTGGCCCTCACCAAAGTCGTCGCGGCGCTCCCCAAAGACCTGACCGAAGTGAACCGCCTCGATGGCAAACTGCAGGCGAAGAAGAACGACTTCGACACCCTTCTCGCCCTGGGCCGGCACCTCCGGTCCCTGGGCTTTTACGAATCCAGCGGCGACTTCTTCGACCGCGCCCTCCGACAAAACGAAGCCAAACTCCGACCGCAGGACCGCGAAACCGCCCTCCGCGATATGGGCCAGGACTTCCTCGATATCCACGACGGAGCCCGCGCCGCCGAAGCCTTCGAACGTTATCTGAAGGATTTCCCCACCAGCCCCCAGCGCCCCGAAGCGCTGCTGAATCTGGTGCACGCCTGGATGCTGGATGGGCAGGGCGACAAGGCGCGCAAGACACTGGCCACCCTGCGCCGCGATTTCCCCACCAGCGACGCGGTCACAAAAGCACAGGCGCTCATCCATTAACCGCTAAAATAGCCATGCAGACATGCGGCTCTTCACCGGTTTATCTCTTCCCCCTCAGGCACTTCAACAGGCAGAAAGCATCCTCGCCGAGCTGCGCCCAAAAGCCGACATTCGCTGGTCACCGCTCTCCAATCTCCACATCACCACCGCCTTCATCGGCCAATGGGACGAAACCCGACTGGACGATCTGAAAACAGCCCTCGCCGCGATCCCGCCCACTGGCCCCATCTCCATCTCGATCCCCGGTTTCGGCTTCTTTCCGAACCCGCATCACCCCGCCCATCTCTTCCTCGCCGTGAAGCCCGAACCCGAGCTCACCGCCCTCGCCACAGCCATCGAAACCACGCTCGTCGGTATCGGCGCACCTCGCGAAGACCACCCTTATCACCCTCATGTCACCCTGGCGCGCATCGCAGGAGAGAATATTGTTCAATTGAGGTTCCAGATAGCGTCCATGCAGAACATCTTCCCTCTCGCGACCTTTGAGGCCACCGAGTTTCATCTCTACGAAAGCCGTCCGACTCCGGCCGGCTCCGTTTACAGCGTCGTCGCTACCTTCCCGTTGATGGCAGGTGCACGGTAATGGGCTTCCTCGCCATCGCGCTCGCATACCTTATCGGCAGCATCCCCTTCGGGCTCATCATCGTCCGCCTGATGAGCGGTGAAGACGTTCGCCAGTCCGGTTCCGGCAACATCGGAGCCACCAACGTTAGTCGCGTGGCAGGTGCCAAAGCCGGCATTCTCACGCTGGTGCTCGACGCCGCCAAGGGCTTCGCCGCCGTCTGTCTCACCGACTACCTCACCCACGGCGATATCCGCTTCATGTCCGCCGCCGCGTTCCTGGTCCTTATCGGCCACTCGTTCTCCCTGTGGCTGCGCCTGATGGACGGCAAATTCTCCGGCGGCAAAGCCGTGGCCAGCTTCCTCGGGGCCTTTGGCTGCCTCGCGCCCTGGCCCCTGCTCGCGGTCGCCGTCGTCTTCTTCATCGTGGTCTTTTCCACGCGCTACGTCTCGCTCGCCAGCATTTGCGGCGCGGGCCTGTTCCCCTTCGCGTGCTTCATCATTCTGCACCCGGATTGGTCCGTCCTGCTCTCCGCCACTGCCGCGGCTATCCTCGTCATCGAACGCCACAAGGGCAATATTCAGAGGATTCGTGCCGGTGAAGAGCGCGTCTTCAAGTTCAAATGAGTAAGCTCGCCATTATCGGCGGAGGAGGTTGGGGTACCGCGCTTGCCTGCGTCCTCGCCCAGCGCTTCGACACCGTCAGCCTCTGGATGCATGAGGCCGAACTCGCCGCCGCCGTCGAGCTCACGCGCGTCAACCAGGTCTTCCTCTCGGGCATCACCATCCCGGCCAACGTCGGTGTCACCAGTGCCCTGGACGATGCACTCGCCGCCGCTGACATCGTCGTCTCCGTGATGCCCTCGCACGTCGTGCGCATCGTCTACACTCAGTTGCTGCCGTACCTCCGCCCCGGGACACCGCTGGTCAGCGCCACCAAGGGCCTCGAAGCCGGCTCGCTCGAACGAGTTTCCGAAGTCATCCGCTCCGTGGTCGGCCCCAGCTTTCCCGTAGCGGTCCTCACCGGCCCGACATTTGCCCGGGAAGTCGCCGGGGGCAGCCCCACCGCCGTCGTCGCCGCCTCCCACGACCTGGCCCTCGCACAGGAGCTCCAGCAGCAGTTCTCGGGCCCCACACTCCGCGTCTACGCCGGCAACGATCCGATCGGAGCCGAAATCGGCGGAGCACTTAAGAATGT
>CANIHR010000009.1 GCA_947467185.1 Bryobacterales bacterium | reverse complement strand
TCAGGCTCAAAAATCTTCAGTGCCAGGTATGCCGTCGTCTTCAGTCCGGGGACAGCAATCTTCTTGCCCTTGATCTCGGATGCGTCCATCGGGTGCTGTGCCACGACTGACGGACCATAACCATCGCCGATGCTCGATCCGGCGGCCATAATTACATATTTATCAGAAACATACGGATACGCGTGGTACGAGATGGCGGTCAGGTCGTAAAACCCTTCCTGCGCTTTCTTGTTCAGGGTCTCAATATCCGCCAACTGGTGCTTGAAAGTAACCATCGAAGAGCGAAGTTTCTTCGTGGCCAGGGCGTAAAACATGAAAGCGTCATCGGAATCAGGACTGTGCGCGGTGGCGATTTCAAGAGGTGTAGAAGAAGACATGGTTTCCTGCGGTCGAAACCACAAGTATCTCATGGCCCCCTGTTGAGCTTGTAGGACAGGTCTACACTGAAGGTGCATGAATCGCCGCGAACTGCTCGCCCTCACGCCTGCCGCCCTGATGATCACGGCGTGTGGCTCCGACACGCCTGTCAAGGAAGCGGCCAAACCCGCTGAGCCGATTACCGGCCTTCGTGCCCTCTATCAGGCGTATGGCATGGCGCGACAGTGGGCACCCGACGTCAGCATCCTGCATGTCTCCAGCATGGATATCGCTCAGGTGAAGCCGCAGCCCGGCAAGACCGGTGCGTGGCAGGTGGTCTTCGCTTCACAGGCCAAAGGCCAGAAGCGGGCCTACGTGGATTGTGTCTTCGATGTCAGCCCCACGCTGCGCAAGGGTGTGTTCGCGGACGCGGCGAACCAGTGGGCGGACGATCACCGCTCGTTCGTGATCGCGGCGGCCAAGATCGATACCGACGCGGCGCTGGAAGTGGCTATGAAGCACGGCGGCGAGTACGCGAAGAAGAACCCCACCATGCCGATCTCTTACTACCTGGAGATGGGCCGCAACATCAACCTGCCGGTGTGGCGCGTCATCTGGGGTGAAAGCGTCGGCAGCAGTGTCTTCTCCGTCCTGGTAGAAGCGACTACCGGGACGTTCCTGTCAACTCTGTCTTAATTCTTGGAGTGCAGCCAGCAGGGCTTCCTGAGCAGCCAGTGCCGCGTCCTTCACGCGCCACACGCTGCGGTCGCGGTTTCCAACCGGATTGCTGATTCCCCGGACCTCGCCACACGGGATGCCGTATAGCCGTGCGACATGAGCGACTGCCGCGCCCTCCATGTTCTCGACAGCACCGCCGGTGCGCCCCACCAGTTCCGCCGCGGACGCATCGCTGCCGGTACAGGTATTCACCGTGACAAAACGAACCCATTCCGCTCCGGCTGGCCGCAACTGCAGCGGCAGCACGTTGTAAACGGGGTTATCACCACTGATGACCGGAAAGCCCATCGTCTGCATATCGAGGAACCCTTGCGGCGAAGCCGCGCCCAGATCCCCATAGGCTTCACTTTTCGCCCACGCGATATCCCCAACGGCCAGCCCGGAACCAGGATACGCCCCACCAATCCCGCAGACTACCACCGCTTTCGTGCCCTCACGCTCCAGAAACCGCGTCAGCGCAATCGCGGCATTCACCGCGCCCACGCCTGTCACCACTAGTGGAACTTCCGCGGGCAGTAGGGAACGCAGCAGTGCGCTCTCCAGGTCCGTCGCGGTGCAGACAACCAGGTCGGCGGCCAACTACTTAACCGTCACCAGGTACGAAGTCAGGTTGTGGATGTCGTCGTCCTTATACTTCGGGAACAGATCCTTATGGCCCTGCATGGGGTCGTTGATCACAACCTTCGGCACATCGCCACTGCGGCGGAACGTTTGCTGCGAGCCATTCGGCAGCGCCAGCGTCACCACAAAATCGTCGATACGAACCAGCCGTCCGGTGGTCGTTCCCACCGTCACGGTCACCGGCTTCAGGTGCGCCGGAGCCACCGCGCCCCGACCGCCGCCCGCCGGCAGCAGCCAGTAGTTCTGCAGCGCCTTCGGGTCCGCGAACTTCGCGCCAATCCCCTTCAGGTCGCCGGTCACGGAGTGGCAACCTGCGCAGGTAGTCTTAAAAAATGCTTCGCCTGCTGCCGCATTTCCCACCAGAATCGTTGGCGGCTTGAAGCGTGCCGGATCTCGGTTGTTAACCGGAAAATTGTGGATGAACGCCGCGATATCCGCGATCTGTCCGGCAGTCAGTTGCAGACTCGGCATCTCGCCACGCCCGTTCAGCACCACCGGGGCAATCCCCTCACCCTTTTGATCATTCAGGACAATATCGGAGCGCAGCAGGTTTGGCCCGCCCTCACCTCCGCGGGCGTCCGACCCGTGGCAGAAATTGCAGTGGATCCCATACTGCGCCCGGCCGCGAGCCACCACGGCGGGGTCGCCGGGAGCACGCTGCGGAAACGCCGCGCCGCCACCACCACCGCGTCCCGGACCCGCCCCCGGAGGCGCTTGCCCCCAGGCACAAGTCAACACAGAAAACGTCAGAACTGCGGTAGTGATGGCTTTGCGCATTGTCAAATCACCTCTAGTACAGGCAGAACGTAAACAGCGTGTCGCCGGCGGCAACCAGAATGTACTGTTTGCCATCCAGCGTATAGCTTTCGGGTGCGTTGGAAACGTTCCCGATATGCGAGTGCCACAGGATCTTACCGGTCGCGTCGTTGTACGCCACCAGGTTGCCACCGGCATCACCAGCGAAAACCAGGCCCCCGGCCGTGGCCAGAATGCCGTTGCCGACATTGCCACCCAGACCGGGATAGCGGTGACGCCACGCGGTTTTACCCGTCTTGTAGTCAATTGCGGTCAGGTAGGAACCGAGCGAACCCAGACCCGTTTCATCCTTGCCGCCCAGACCCATCGCGCCGCGAGGATCGGTTTCGGTCAGGTAGTACATGGCATAGGCTTCGTTGGTGGGCACATAGAACAGGCCGGTGTTGGGCGAAAACGCCGGAGGCGGCCAGTTGGTGGCGCCACCGTTGTTCGGCGAAACCAGTGCGCCGGGGACGATGGAATCCTTCTTCGGATCGCGGATCGTCTGGCCCTTCGCGTTCACTTCCTTCACCCAGTTGGCGGCGTCGGAGAATTTGCTGGTCAGCAGATGTTCGCCGGTCAGCCGGTCCAGCAGATAGAAGTAGCCGTTGCGGTCGGCATGGGCCACCATCTTGCGCTGCTTACCCTTGAATTCGCCGTCGAACAGGATCGGGGTTTCCGTGGAATCCCAGTCATGCGTGTCGTGCGGATTCAGCTGGTAATACCAGGCCATCTTGCCGGTTTCCACGTTCACCGCCACGATGGAGCAGGTGTACAGATTGTCGCCATCGCGGCTCTGCGGATTCGTGTAAGCGGGAGACGGGTTGCCGGTGCCCACAATGTACAGCTTGGTTTCCGGATCGTACGAACCTGGAATCCAGACGTTGCCCGCGCCATGCTTCGCGCCGTCGAGGCTGCCCCAGGTCTCCAGACCCGGATCGCCCTTCTTCATGGGCACGGTGTAGAAGCGCCACTGCACTTCGCCGGTCTCCGGGTCGAGCGACTGAATGTAGCCCGGTTCGTCCAGATCATTACCGGTACCAGTCAGGATGTGGTTGCCGATGACGATGGGTGACATCGTCGAGAAGTACTGCTGGTTGAAGCTGGCGATTTCCTTGTGCCACTTCTCTTTGCCGGTCGCCGCATCGAGGCAGACGATGTAATCGTCCGGGGTTTCCATGTAGACGTAGTTGTTCCACATGCCCAGACCACGGTTGCCGATATGTGTGCCGCCCTTGGTCTTCCAGAAGTAGTGCCAGATTTCATGGCCATCGCGCGCGTCCACTGCCCACGCGTTATCCGGCAGTGAGAGGTAGAGAACGCCGCCCACCTGCAGGATGGAAGCGCGAATGTTCGCCGCGCCGCCGAAGCCACCGCCCGCGTTCGGGTCGGCCTGGCCTTCGCCGCCAATGATCACGGGGTTGCCACCACCAAAGCCGCCGCGTCCGCCACCGGCACCAGCGCCCGGCGTGACTTTTCCAACCCAGGAGAGGGTCAGGTTCTTCACGTTCGTCTGGTTAATCTGCTTCAGGCTGCTGAAACGCTTGCCGGAGTAGTCGCCGGAATAGGTGGGCCAGGTGTCCGTAGCGCCCAGGGGCTTGCTGAGAACTGTGGGGTCAAGAGCCTGGGCGGAAAGCAGGACCGGCAACAGGCTGACAGAGGCCGTTAAAAGGATTTTCTTGATGGTCATTTAATCGTCACCAGGTAGGAAGTGATGTTGTGAATATCGGCGTCGGTGTATTTGGGCAGCAGGTCCTTGTGGGCCTTCATCGGATCGTTAATCACCACCTTCGGCACTTCGCCGTCGCGGCGGAAAGTCTTCTGGGTGCCGGCATCGTCGGTCAGCGTCACGATGAAGTCGTCAATGCGGACTAGGCGGCCAGTGATCGCTTTGCCGCCGGTCGGGGTTACCGTTACGGTAACCGGAGGAACGTTGAACGGGGAGGGACCACCACGGCCACCGCCGCGTCCGCCGCCACCGCCGGGCATCAGCCAGCCATTCTGCAGAGCTTTCGGGTCGGCGATCTTGCTGCCGATGCCCTTCAGGTCACCGGTAACGGAGTGGCACGAACCGCAGGTCTTCGCGAACGCCTGTTCGCCGGCCTTCGCGTCGCCAACCAGAATGCTGGGGGGCGGGTTGCGGGTGATGTCATAGCCGCCGACCTTGAAAGAGTGGATGTAGTCGGCGATATCGCCGATCGTAGAGTCGCTCAGCTTGATAGCGGGCATTTCGCCCTGGCCGTTGAGGATCACCTTGCCGATCAGTTCGCCGCGCTTGTCATTGAGCACGAGTTCGGAGCGGAGCAGGTTGGGGCCGCCTTCACCGCCACGGGCGTCGGAGCCGTGACAGAAATTGCAATTCACGCCGTAGGCTGCGCGGCCACGATCCAGAATGTCTTTGGCGACCGGGGGACGTTCCGGATATGCTGCAGGCCGTACAAAGGCGGGGGCAGTCGGAGCGGCGCCGCCTCTGCCGCCACGTCCGCCGGCACCCGGGGCCGGGGCCTGGGCGGCCAGTGACAGTGCCGCAAGCAAAGCGGCTATCGTCATCTTATTTAATACGTGCAATTTTTCACCTCGTGTGGAACTGAAGACCGCGAGAGTCTGTCCAGTCCAGTTTATACGGGGCGAAGGGGGCGCAAACGTGAAATTATGTCAAGCGCCGAGCGCTTATTTACCGCGACGCTTCAGGAATCCGACAAGGCCCAGACCGGACAGGGCGAGGGCGATGGTGCCCGGTTCGGGTGTCCCCGAAACGTCCGCCTGAGTAAATTCCATTTCGTCCATAAACGTCCATGACCCATTGGCTCGCTCGATTTGGATGCTGAGAGACGATCCGGTGGTCCCCGGCGCCAGGGTAAACCAGTGCCATTCGTTGGCAATTTCCGAACTCTGCGGCTGCGGCGAGAAGACCTGGTTCCCCCCAATGGTGATGGTGGTCGGCAGATCAATACCGGCGGCCCCATGAGAGTCGGAAAGATGCAGCCCAACCGAACCAAACGTCTGAGTCCCGTCGAAAAAGGCCGTAATCGTCACGCTGGTTGCCAGCCAGCCCACCATATAGGGGTAGTTATGTGTGAACGCTTCGCCAATACCGAAGAAGCTGGGCACCGTAATACCGTCTGTGAGCTGACCCAGGCCGCCGCTCAGGTAGCCGGGGCAGTCGGGGCAGTTGGAACTGGTGTAGGTGTCATCGGTGTATCCCGAGTAGCTGCCGCCATCGCCGTTCGGCATGGAGTAGCTGATAGGAACCAAGCCGGCGTTGGCACTGATGGCCGCGAAGGCGGAGAGCAGGACTGCGAGGAAAAGGCGTGTCAAGAAACATTGTCGGACAATTGCCGACGGTATTGGCACTGTCGCGGAAATTAATCCCAGGAAACGATCTGGCCCAGGCGAGTCGGGCCGTCCGAGGTCTGCAGGGCCTGTTCGTCGCCGCCAGCCAGGCGCGCCGACCATTCCGCCCCGGCCAGCACGATAAACGACGTCATCATGCCAAAGACCATGATCGACACGGAATACTGGAAAGGCCCGTATTCATTGGTGAATTTGCGGTTCATCCACGGCCAGGCAAAGAGGAACAGGTACTTCAGGGCTTCGATGCTCAAACCCACCATCGTCGCGGCGGGCACCACTCGGCGGACCGGGACACGCCGGTTCGGCAGCACCCAGTAGATCAGTGTCAGGGAGAGGACTGTTATGGGAATCGCCGCCAGGCGGAAGACTGTGGTGGAAACCCAGGATGGAATCGCCCGCGCACCGTACTCGCCAGCCACAAAGCTCTGGTTCACAGCCGTCAGCAGCACAGAACCCAGCGCGAGGCCACCGCAAACCACAATCAGCACGAAGCTGAGGACCTGGTTTTTCAAATAGCTACGGTTCTGCGTCACACCCCAGGCGCGATTCAGCGCCACTTCCAGCGGTTCGAAGATTCCGTTCGCCGTGAACAGCAGCAGGATGACCGAAGTCAACTGGAAGCGGCCATGGTTCACTTTGGTCAGGTTCCGGATGATGAAAGCGCCCAGGTCGCCCGGGAAATAATCGCCCAGCGCCAGTACCAGAGCTCGCTCGGCGGCGGGGAAATGGAAGAAGTCCCGCAGCAGGGTCAGCATCACGATCAGGAACGGGAAAAAGCTGAGCAGCACGCTGGCCGCGATCGCCAGAGCGTAGACATGGACCTCGGTCTGCGATAGATACTGGATCGTGGGACGCCACCGCCGCACGCGAGCTTCAATAGGCTCGACGAGCAGAGAGGGGTCGGGTCTTTCGAAGGTCATGCGCACAAGCTGGTGAATAGACGGGACCAGGTTAGATCCGGTTCCTTCTTCCATGGTATTCGGGTTACCCTCAGGAGTTGAAAATTTCTTTCGAGGTACGGGCCCGACTGCAGCTTTTAGCCGCTGCTGTCTTGTTTTCCACGGGCGGCGCTGCAATCAAGGCGTGTACGCTGGACGCCTGGCCCCTGGCCTGTTTACGGTCGGCTATTGCGGCGATTGCGCTCGTCTGTTTCCTGCCGAATGCGAGGCGTGGCTGGACGTGGCGGGCCGCCCTGACCGGCATCGCGTACGCCGCGACTCTCATTACTTTTGTGGTGGCGAACAAGCTGGGTCCGGCCGCAAACGCGATCTTCCTGCAGGCCACGGCACCCCTTTATCTGCTGTTTCTGGGGCCACTGGTGCTGCGGGAGAAGACCGCCACCCGAGAATTGGGCACCTTCGCCTGTATCGGCGTGGGGCTGCTGCTGATGATGTCCGGGGAGGGTGGGGGCTGGCACTGGACCAGCGGAGATCTGGCCGGGTTGGCCTCCGGAGTCGCCTGGGCTTTTCTGCTGACGGGCCTGCGCTGGCTGGCGAAATCCGGCGATCGTGGTACCGCCGAGGCCAGTGTCACGCTGGGGAATCTGATCGCTTTTGCGGTCTGTCTGCCCTTCGCCGGCTCCCGGACTCTGGCCGGCTTTGAACCCCGGAACGCAACGATCCTACTTTATCTGGGCGTTTTCCAGATCGGCCTGGCGTATGCGTTTGTGGTTCGATCCGTGCGTTCGGTCCCCGCGCTGGAAGCTGCTGCCCTGCTGTTGGTCGAGCCTGTGCTCAACCCCGTCTGGGCCTGGATTCTACAGGGAGAACGCCCCGCCAGCCATGTTGTGGCGGGCGGGGCAGCAATCCTGACCGGAGTTCTGGGTGGCGCGGTCGCGTCGCGCAAGTCCGCTTAGTTGGCGGGAGGCGGTTCTGCAGGGGGCTCGGCGGGAGTTTCGACCACTACCACCACTACCGGAGGTTCCGGTGCCTTCGGGGCTTCTTCTTTTTCCACCACCACGGTGAACTTTGCCGCCATCGCGGCAATTGCACCCACGGCTGCCGCCACCGGAGCCAGAATCGCGCCCACGGCCGCCACGGTCACCGGAATCTCCATGAACGTATTCCCGTGCTCGTCCTTAATGATGATCCGGCGGACATTCCCTTCGTGAATCAGTTCCTTCACCTTCGCGCCCAGATCATGACTCAGAACACGGATCTCTTCAACAACGGAATGCAAGGTCGACATTTTAGAAAATACCTTTCAGAATTCGCAGTGGCAGGGTAACCAGGCCCCACACCAGTTCCAGCACGCCCCCCACCGCAATACCCACGATGCGGAACGGCAGCAACAGCAACCACACGATCGGGTAGAGCACGAGAGCTACCAAAGCCAGCGGCCAGCAGAGCACCAGCAATATGCACCACAGCAGGAACTTGATCATTGCAATCTCAGGTACGCATGCCGCGCATCAAAAGTTCAGGCACGAAATATCGTTCTCTGCGCGAAATGCTATCCTTTGGTCAATTTCGCACCCGAAAGGAACTCTCTGAATGATCGGAAAAATCAACCGATTTGCTTTAGCCGCCAGCGTCTTTGCCGCGATGACCTTCGCCCAGGATCCCCCGGCGGAACCGCCTGCCGCAGGCGCCCCCCCTGCCGCTCTGCCCGGCGGCGGTCGCGGAGGTGCGCCGAGCACTGACCCCCAACCCTATGACCGCGTCATCACCAAAGACGCGAAGACGAAGGCCGGCATCTTTACCGTCCACCAGATTAAGGACAAGTACTACTTCGAGATCTCGAAGAAGGAAATGGAGCGCGAGTACCTCTGGAACGTCACCATCGTGAAAACCGTGGCGGGCGTCGGGTACGGTGGCGACCAGCTGAACAACCATGTGGTTCGCTGGGAACTCAACGGCAATAAGGTCCACCTCCGCGACGTGAATTACAGCCTTCGCGCTGACCCCAAAACTCCCATTGCCACTGCCGTTCGGGCCGCGAATAATGACACCATCCTGATGACCTTCCCGGTCGCCGCCTTCGCGAAGGATGGCTCACCCGTCATCGAAGTCACCCGGCTCTACAGCACAGATGTCCCGGAGTTTGGCATCCGACAGCACCTCGGCGCTACCGCGATGGATGCTTCCCGCTCCTATATCGAGCGTGTTTCGGCGTTCCCGGAGAATATCGACGGCGAATCCACTCTCACGTTCACCCGCGCACAAGCGCCCGGTGGCCTGGGTGGTGCTCCCGCGGCTCTGGCCGGGGCGCAGATGCGGCCTGGTTCTGCCAGCGTTGTCGTCCACTACAGCATGGTGAAGTTGCCCGATAACCCGATGCTGCCCCGTCTGTTTGACGAGCGCGTCGGCTACTTCACCACCAGCACGATTGATTTCAGCAAGGACGAGCACCGGGCGCCCCGCGTTCGCTTCATCGCCCGCTGGCGTCTGGAAAAGAAGGACCCGTCCGCAGCAGTCTCCGAACCCGTGAAGCCCATCGTCTATTACATCGACGCCGCCACCCCGGTGAAATGGCGCGATTACATGAAACAGGGCGTGGAAAGCTGGCAGAAGGCCTTCGAAGCCGCCGGCTTCCGCAACGCAATCATCGCGAAGATGGCTCCGACTCCCACGGAAGATCCGAACTTCAGCCCGGAAGACGTTCGTAATTCCGTCATCCGCTGGATGCCGTCCACCGTGGAAAACGCCGTTGGTCCGCACATCTCTGACCCCCGCACCGGCGAGATCCTCAACGCCGATATCCGCTTCTATCACAACATCATGAACCTGCAGCGCGCCTGGTATTTTACCCAGGTAGGGCCTCTCGACCCCCGCGCGCAGAAGCTGCCGCTGCCCGACGATCTGATGGGCAAATTACTGCAGTACGTGGTGGCGCACGAAGTCGGCCACACGCTCGGCTTCCAGCACAACATGAAGTCCAGCTCCATGTATGAACAGGCGAAGGTGCGTGACAAGGACTGGGTCCACAAAATGGGGCACACGCCGTCCCTGATGGACTATTCCCGCTTCAACTATGTGGCGCAGCCGGAAGACGGAATCGCGGTGGAGGACCTGATCCCCGGCATTGGCCCGTACGACATCTGGGCCACAAAGTGGGGCTATTCACCCATACCCAACGCGAAAACCTCCGAAGATGAGAAGCCGACGCTGAATGCCTGGGCCAAAGAGCAGGACGCGACTCCGTGGCTTCGTTTTTCCACGGCGGGTTCCGGTGGAGCTGACTTCGGCGAACTGACCGAAGCTGTTGGTGATGCCGATGCCATAAAATCCAGCGCGGCGGGCCTCAAGAACCTGCAGCGTGTGGCGAAGATGCTGATGCCCGCCACCACGGCCAAAGACGGCGAATCCTACGAGGATCTGGCCGAACTCTACGGCCGCATGCTCAGCCAGTGGACTCTGGAAATGAACCACGTGGCCGCCATTGTGGGCAGCTTCAGTTCGCAGACGAAGTACGTTGGCCAGCAGGGCCGCATCTTCACGCCGACTCCGAAAGCTCGCCAGCAGGCCGCAGTGGCTTTCCTGGCGGAAAACGCTCTTGCGACCCCGAAGTGGGCGCTCGATGCCGAGATCTCCCGCCGCATTGAGCCGATTGGTGTTCTGAACCGGATTCGTAATGCGCAGAACAGCATGCTGAACAGTCTGCTCTCCAGCGCACGGTTCGCGCGTTTGGTGGAACAGCAGGCAGTTGATGGCGCCACGGCCTGGGGTCCCTCGGACTTCCTCGCGACGGTTCGTCACGGCGTGTTCTCCGAACTCGACGGCCCGCAGGTGAAGGTGGATGCTTATCGCCGCAATCTGCAGCGGTCGTATCTGGATGTCGCCAACACGAAGCTGAACAGCACTCCGGTGGCGCTTCCCGCCGGTCTGCCCGCGGAACTGGCGGGGCAGTTTGCCTCCAGTGGCGACGAGCGGCCCTTCTATCGCGCCGAACTCCGGGCCCTTTCGGGCCAGGTGAGCGTCGCGCTGGCGAAGACCGGTGACAAAGAAACGAAGGCCCATCTGGAAGGCGTTCGCGACCAGATTGCCCGCATTCTGGATCCGAAGTTTGCCGCTCCGGCGGGTGGTGGGGCGGGTGCGATTCGCATCGGCTTCGACGGTCTCATCGCTGCGGAAAGCTGCTGGCCCGACTTCGTCATCAACCCGTATTAACAGGCTCCGGAGCGGGGGCGAATCACAACAGTTCTCCCTCGCTCCGGCGCATACGTTAGAATGAAATCACGTGCACCCGTAGCTCAGCTGGATAGAGCGATTGCCTCCGGAGCAATAGGTCAGAGGTTCGAATCCTCTCGGGTGTACCAAAACCCTCCTTTTTTCAAACCACCCCTCACCCGCCTCTCATGGCCAGCAGCTTCCTCTCCCAGATCGAAACCATCACGAACGTTGTCTCGAAGCTGAAGCCGCGCGTTGTGCTCGATATCGGCAAAGGCTTTGGGAAGTACGGCTGGATGCTGCACGAGTATTACGGGATTCCCACCGATGTTCGCGCCGACCCGACCCGCACTCTCGCCCAGCAAAGCAATCTGACCATCGATGCCGTGGAGTCGAACCCGGACTATCTCTGGCCCCATATCCCGCATCTGTACCGCCAGGTTTTTCAGGGACGTATTGAAAACCTCTACAGGGAGCTGAAGGGTTATGACACGGTACTGCTGCTCGATGTCATCGAGCACCTGGAAGTGGAACCGGCTAAAGAGATCGTACGTCACTTCATCGCCGATGGCGCCACGATGGTTATTGCCACGCCTGCTGAGTACTTCCAGCAGGAGCTCTATGGCTCGGAAGATGAGCACCACGTGAGTTACTGGGGCCCGAGAGAAATGGCGGAGCTGGCACCTTACATGGATTACCAGCGGGTGGAGCCGGGCCGCATTTTTGTGCTGTCATCAAAGCCCATAAACATTGTCGGTTTCGGCAAATCCCCGCTCAAGAGCCTCAGGCGAATTGCGCGCAAAATACTCGACGAAGTCCGCGACTAAAGAGCCCGGTAACTGCCCTACAACCCGAAGCACAAAATATTCGGTCCTGCCGCTACAGCCACATACTGGTTGCCGCCCACCGAAAACGTCATCGCTGACGCCTTCATCCGCACATTGGTGGGGAACTCCCACAGCGACTTCCCGGTCTTCTGATCCACCGCCGCGAATCCGCCATTCGGCCGACCGTAGAACAGGACGCCGCCAGCCGTCGCCAGCACCCCCGTCCATGTCTTCGCCCGCGCCGCCCCTGGCTGCGCCACTTCCCATACAATTTCACCCGTTTCAATGTTCAGTGCCCGCAGAAAACGCTGCCCACTCTGGTCCGGATACCCGCCTGGCTTGTCGCCCACACACTCTTCCAGCGCCATCAGGTAGTACATCTTGGTCAGCGGGGAAAACGCCGTTGCATCCCAGTTCGCCGCATCGCTTGGGCAGCCCTTCGGGTCCTTCACCACCGGACGCCCGTCCGCGCCGATGCTGCTCGCCCAGTCCACGCGCCGGATGAATGGTTTCGCCAGCAAAATCTTCCCGTTCGTCCGGTCAAACACGTAGAAAAAGCCATTGCGATCGGCATGCAACAGCAACTTCGCAGGCTTCCCCTGATACACCGTATCCACCAGAACATTCGGCTCCGTCGCGTCGCGGTCCTTCACATCATGCGGCGTGAACTGGTAATACCACTTCACGTTGCCGCTCTTCGGGTCCAGCGCCAGCACACAATTCGTGTAGAGATTGTCGCCCGGACGGTCCACATCGTCGGAATCCGGCCAGGGATTGCCTGTCGCCCAGTACAGCGTATCTGTAGAAGCGTCGTACGACCCCGTCAGCCAGGTCGATCCGCCACCCGCCACTGGTTCCTTCCCCTGCCAGGTCTCGATACCCGGCTCACCCTTCTTCGGAACCGTCCATCGGCGCCATGCCAGCTCGCCTTTTTCCGGCTCAAAGGCGGCGACGAAACCGCGGATCCCGTGATCCGCGCCTGCCACCCCGACAATAACTTTGTCGTGCACAATCAGCGGCGCAATCGTCCCGCCGTAGGGCTGTTCCTGCGTACCTGGCGCAATCGCCGTTTCCCAAAGCAACTTGCCTTCCGCCCGGTCCAGAGCCAGCAGGTGTGCGTTGTCCGTCACAAAGAAAACCTTGTTCCCCAGAATCGCCACCCCGCGATTTGTTCCGAGTTTTGAGTCCCCCAGCATGCCCGGACTCGCAGGACGGGAGTAGTGCCACACCTGAGCGCCCGTCACTGCATCCAGCGCGTAGACCTGATTCGGCCCCGTCACATACAGGAAGCCATCGGCGGCAATCGGAGTCGTCTCCAGCCCAAAATACTGGATCGGGAACACCCACTTCACCTTCAGCGAAGCCACATTCGCCGTCGTGATCTGCTTCAGTGCGCTGAAGCGGTTCGCCGAATCGCTGCCGTTGTACGTTGTCCAGTCGCCTGGTTGCGGAGGTCCGAACGATACCTTTTTCGCGGTCCCCGGTACCGGTGGCGGACTGATAATCGTCTCCACATTCAGCCGCTTCAGATGCCGCACAAGGGCCAGCAGATCCGCCGCCGGCAGATCCGAAAACGACGGCATGCCCGTCGCCGGATTCCCTCGCTCCAGGTAGGCCCGAAGCTGTTCGTTCGATTGCTCCGCCACGCGCGGATTCAGCGTCAGCCCTGGCCCCTTCCCGGAACCCCGCGCATCTTCGCCATGGCAGCCTGCGCAATTCCTGTTGAAGACTTCCTGCGGAACAGGTTGCTGCGCCAACAGGGCAAGCGGGACAAAGACAAGCAGGCTATATCTCATGGTTTCTTCCTGTTATTTCAAATTGGCCGGAGTCAGGCCCTTTACATGGGTACCGAAGCCGAAGGGATGTGGCCTGTAGTCGCCCACCAGTCCGACATTTGCGCTGGCTTTGATCTGCCGTTCCAGGCCCAGTGCCCAATAAGTGGCATTTACCAGCAGTCTCCGGTTCGCTTCGGTCAGCAGATCTTCTGATGTACCCAGGGTGGTCGTAAAGATGCGGGCCGTCTTACCCGCGCTTCCCGTGTAACTTTTTACCCAGGCAATCGGCATCGTCGGTTCATTCACTGGCCCAGCAACGGCCGGATCTCCCGGTTCCATACCCGTCAAAACCTGGCCCCACACCAGCGTTTTACTGTCGCCAGGCAGGGGCAGTTTTGCTTCGTAGACGTCGGTCTTGCTCCACAAATCGCCGCTACGTATTCCCGTAAGAATCGGATGTGGGACTTCGAATACTCCGCGCGTACTCTGCTTGCCGTGCTGCCCATGGTGTTTGATCCACGTTTCGCCCAGCACCTGCCGTCCGAAACCACCGTCGGCAGCATTCCACGTGTACTTCGCATAAGTCGGACTCGACTTCAACTGGAACGCGTGAGTTGCGGTGCGAATCCCCACGATCGGCTTTCCCGATTCGATGTACGCCGCGAAGTGCTTCATCTGGTCATCCGGCAGGTCACGAAATCGCGTCAGCAGGATCAGAAGATCGGCTGAATCGAGCGCCTCCAGTCCCGGAATGTTGTCCGTTTGCCCCGGGTTGATCGTCCCGTCTTTCCTGTCGATCGCAAACAGTACCGTGCACCGGAAGCCGTGCCGTGTCGCCAGAATTTTGGCCAGTTGCGGCAGCGATTCCTCCGACCGATACTCCTCATCGCCGCTCACCAGCACAATGTTGCGCCCCCGCGGTTTACCCTGCGGTTCAAACACCAGAAACGGGTCTGCGGCCGGCAGCGAAGCTGCGAATATAGCGAACAGGAACAACCCAAACAGGCAGCGCATATCGAAGAACTCCAGTTCAGGATACTCCCGCACGGGTTTTCTATCCACTGGCCCTCTACCTGCATCCATGAAACGTATGTTGCCCATGCTGCTCCTCGCCGTTTCCATGAATGCCCCCGCCGCCGTTAAAGCGGGTGAGCCGCTTCCCGTGTTGAAGGGTGAGTTCCTCACCGGTAAGGCGGCCGTCCTGCCCGAAGCGTCCAAAGGCAAGGTTGCGCTGCTCGCGCTCGGCTTCACCTATGCCTCCCGCTTCAAAGTCGAAGCCTGGGTGGGCCGTTTCCGCAAGGATTTTGACCACAACCCCGCCGTCACCTTCTACGAAATCCCCCTCATCGGAGGCATGGCCCGTATGGGCAAGTGGTTCATTGACAGCGGCATGCGTCGCGGTACCCCTGTGGCCGACCAGGAAAACGTTATTACCGTCTATGGTGGTGTAGATCCCTGGAAAAAGGCCGTCGGGTTCAAAGCACCGGACGCTGCCTACCTGATTCTGCTCGATGCCAAAGGTATTGTTCGCTGGCAGCACAACGGCCCCTTCGACGAAGCCGCGTACGCCGATCTCACCACCCAGGTCCGCACGCTGACACAATAGAAGTTTCAGATGACACCGGAACCCATCAGCGCCGAGAGCCGCGAACGCCTCACCCACGTCAGCACCCTGCTGCTGCAGCAGCACAAACTTCTTCTGGACCGCGAAAAAGCCAGGTACGAAGCAGCCAATGGCCCCATTAAAGGCCCCGGTCCTTACCTCGCCCTCGTTATGGGGGACCCCCACTTCGCCTGGCTGAAGACCATCTCGACCCTTGTCGTCGAAATCGACGAAGCCCTGTCACGCCGCAGCAAGGCGACTCAACCCGACGCCCTCGCGCTCGAAGCTCAGGTCCGCGAAATTATGTCGCCTCGTGAGGACGGCACAGACTTCCAGGTACGGTATAACGAAGCCGTCCAGGAATCGCCCGACGTGGTCATTCTTCAGGTCAGGCTCGAGCGCCTCCTCGGCCTCGGCTAACGCTGATCTCTACCAGTCCGTCGGCTTGTAATCCTTCAGGAACTGGCCCCAGATATGCTCGCCGGTGTTGATGCCGGTAATAATCGGGTCCAGAATCCGGGCTGCGCCGTCCACAATATCCAGCGGCGGATGGAACCGCATCTCCGCCGTCTTCCGCGCTGCAATCTCCGCCGGATCCTCGTCCGTCACCCACCCGGTATCCACCGCATTCATGTGGATGCCGTCGATCTGATAATCCGCCGCCGCCGTTCGCGTCATCATGTTCAGCGCGGCCTTCGCCATGTTCGTATGCGGGTGGCGCGTCGTCTTGCAAAGCCGGTAAAACTGGCCTTCCACCGCCGACACGTTCACAATATGCTTCTCCCGCCCCGGCGTCTTCATCATCAGGGGCTTCAGCCGCGCATCGATAATGAACGGCGCAATTGCATTGATCAACTGCACTTCCAGCAATTCCACGGTCGAAACTTCGTCCATCACCAGGCGCCATGAATTCCGGCCTCGCAGGTCGATCTGCTGCATGTCCTGATCCAGTCGGCCCTCGGGGAATAACTGCTTCCCTGCCGCCAGGTCTTCCGGTAACAGCGGCAACTGCGATAACTCCGCCGCCCGCGTGATCCCATCCTTCAGCGCCAGCGCCGAACTGTTCTCCGGCAGCGCCTCACCGCGCAATTCCTCATAGGAGCCCAGCAACCGGTGCGTCTCTTCCGGCATATTCTCCAGTGCCGCCCGTTCGGTCTCCATCATGTGCGCATAAAACTCTGGTGGACGCCGCACGGTCTGGCACGCATTATTGACAATGAAGTCCAGCCGGGGCAGCGTCGCCAGCAGATGGCTGCACAGTGCCTCCACGCTCGGCGTATGCCGCAGATCCAGGCCATAGATATGCAACCGGTGGGCCCAATCCTGGAAGTCCGGCTCCTGCGCGTAACGCTGCGCCGAATCGCGGGGGAAACGGGTGGTCACAATCAGCGTTGCGCCGGACCGCAACAGCTTCATCCCGGTTTGGTACCCGATCTTGACCCGGCCACCCGTCAACAACGCTACCCGGCCACTCAGATCCGCCAGTTCAAACCGCTTTGCGTAGTTAAATTCCGCGCAGGTCGGGCACATCTGGTCGTAAAAATGATGGACCACGCTGTAGTGGACCTTGCACACATAACAGTGGTGCGAATCCGGCGTTTCCGTGTACTTTTTCTCCGGTTCCGGTTCGTCCAGCTTCCGGGAATCAAACCCCGGCTGCGCGAGGTGATCCGGCAGGAAGAAGTTCGGCGTGGTGAACACCGGCTTGCGGCGCAGGGCGCGAATTCCGGTCTCCTGGAGGACGGAATCGGCACGATCCTTCTGCGCTTCGCTGCGGGCGCGTTCGGCGGCCTTCGCCATCCGCCGCAACTCCTGCTTATCCGGGTTGTGGACCTGCGCAACCACGCGGTGCAGTCTCTCGCGGTCCGCAGCGGACAACTTGTCGAGCAGATAACGGCCCGTGGCAATCGATTCAAGCACGTCCATCGCGGCGCGGACCCGTTCGGTAAACGCCTCGTAGGAACTATCAGTTTCTGTAGGGAGCAAGTACCATTATCGCGAAGCGGCGTTCGCGCCCGGATCCCGACGGCTCCCGAAGAACCTTTGGAGCAGCGTGGTGGCCTCCGCCCCCAGCACCCCCTCGGTTACTTCCACCCGGTGATTCAGCACCGGCGAATCGGCGATCTGGAACTTACTCCGGACCCCGCCAAAGCGTAGATCCCGCGCCCCGAACACCAGCCTTTTCACCCGCGCTGCCACCAGCGCCCCGGCGCACATCACGCAGGGCTCCAGCGTGCAATAAAGCGTGGCGTCTTCCAGTCGGTAATTCCCCAGCGCCAGCGCCCCCTGCCGGATCGCCATCATTTCCGCGTGTGCCGTCGGGTCCAGCAACTCAATCGGTGAATTCCGACCCTGCCCGATTACCTCACCATTCCAGACCAGCACGCAGCCCACCGGCACTTCGCCCGCCTCAGCAGCCTCGTCCGCCAGCGCCAGCGCCAGCCGCATCCAGACCTCATCGTCTTTCTCCATGGTCGCGACGTCGGGGGGCAGAGCCATAAACTCAGGATATGCGTATTCTTCTGGTTCTGGCCGCTGCGGCCGCCATGGTGTGGGCCGAGTCGGCCGCCGGTATCAAGTGGACCGCCCCCCAGGGTTGGACCTCCAAAGGCGAGGCCCCCATGCGCGCCGCCCAGTATGTGGCGGGTGACGCCGAATGCGTCGTTTACTTCTTCGGTCCCGGCCAGGGCGGTACCGTGGACGCCAACATCGCCCGGTGGTCCAGTCAGTTTGCGGGTGCTGACGGCAAACCGGCCCCTTCGAAGGTCACCAAATCAATGATCCACGGCCTTCCCGTCACCCGAATGGACGTCAGCGGCACCTACACGGCCAGCGGTGGCGCTGCCGTGACTTCACAGACGCCCAAAGCCGGCAACCGTATGCTTGCCGCCATCGTGGAAGGGCCGGGCGGCAACCTGTTCGTCAAGTTTAGCGGCCCGGCAAAGACCATCGCCGCCCAAACGGCGGCCTTTGATGCCCTCATCGCTTCTTTCCAGAAGTAAATTTTGTTCGCTTTCCCGGAATAAATCGGGCCTGCGACGTGATTCCCAGTTTGTATGGGATTTCTTCACCCGTTGCAGGTCGGGACCGCCGCCTCTGCCGCACGAGGCGCAAAAGTGCTGATCTTTCCCTCCACCGGCCGAGCCAGCCGGGCGCAAATGCGTCGCAGCGAGTTTGACGCCGATGCCCTGCCGCACCTGGACGACCTCTACCGCACCGCCATGCGCTTGACCGGCGACCCGACGCGCGCCGAAGACGCCGTGCAGGAAACCTTTCTGCAAGCGTGGAAGTCGTTCGAACGCTTCGAACCCGGCACCAATTGCCGGGCCTGGCTCTTCAAAATCCTCTTCCACTGCGTGAATCACCAGCGCCGCAAGTGGTTCCGTTTCCCCCTGATGGGCGAAAACGAAGAGTACCTGGAAGCGAATCTCGCCAGCCCCGAACCGGTTGCTGCCGCCCTGACCGATCAGGATATCCTCGCCGCGCTCGACCGCATCCCGCTCGAATTCAAGGCGGTCGTTCTGCTGGTGGATGTGGAAGAGTTCGCCTACCGCGATGCCGCCGAAATCCTCGGGGTCCCGATTGGGACGGTGATGTCCCGCCTCAGCCGGGGCCGAAAACTGCTGCGCGAACAACTCGCCGGAGCCGCCCGGGCTTACGGAATACTCAAGGACAACCAACAGCAATGACCTGCGAATGGGTGAGAGTACACATGGATCGCTACCTGGACCGCGAATTGGGCCCGGCAACCGAGGCCGTTACGCAGCACCTGGCCGGGTGCACGGAATGCAGCGCTTTGCAGGTCAGCCGCCAGTCGCTGCGCCAAAAACTTCGTGGGGTCGCCGACAGCGTCTCGGTTCCCGGTCACCTTTCAGCCCGCGTTCGCGCCAGCCTTGATCACCAGTCCACAGCCTCGCGATGGCCGCAACTTCTCGCTGTCGCCGCCGCGGTCCTCGCTGTGGTTTTTGGTGGCGGTCAGCTTGCCAAACGCTTCCGCCCCGAATCCGAAGACACCGTTCTTACCCGCGCCACCAGGCATGCCCTCCCCATCCTGCGGGTCGGTCTCCAGGATCACATCCATTGCGCCATGTTCCAGAAGTACCCGGCGAAAGCGCCCACCCTCGAAGCCCTCACGGCCGAACTCGGCAAAGACTTCGGTGGCCTGGTCCGCATCGTCCAGACCCACGTCCCCCTGGGGCTTCACGTCATCGAAGCGCACCGCTGCCAGTTCAAAGACCGCAAATATATCCACGTGGTCGCACGCAACGGCGACAAGTTGATCTCCCTTGTCATCACCCCGCGCGGCAAAGGTGAAGCCTTTGAGAACGACTTGCAATCTGTTGTCACCGAAGCCGGGACCCGGCTGTTCGCCGCGAACCCGGAAGGCTTCCAGGTCGCGGGCTTTGAAACCGGCCACTACCTTGCTTACCTGATCTCCAATACAGGTGATGCCGAAAACATGGCTGCGATGCGGGCCATGACTCCGGAACTGCGCGAAGTCTTTAGCCGCGTCGAGATCTAACAAACGATCGGTCGAGCTGCGATACGGCGGATACTCCGGACATGCCCATGTCGGTCGCCAGTTCCGCCCGCAGCAGTTCGATCACCCGCGCCACACCCCGGTTCCCGAACGCCGCGAGACCCCACAGGTACGGTCGCCCAATTCCTACCGCCGACGCCCCAAGCGCCAACGCCTTGAATACGTCCGTCCCGCGCCGGAACCCGCCGTCGATCAGGACCGGGATCTTGCCGTTTGCGGCCTGCACGCACTCCGGCAGAGCTTCAATCGTGCCGCCCACCTGATCCATCTGCCGCGCCCCGTGGTTCGAAACCACTACGCCCGAAAGCCCGTACTTCACGGCCTTCTCCGTGTCCTCACCGGTCAGCACACCCTTCACAATCACCGGCATATCCGCCGCTTCATGCAACTGCCGCAGTGTGTCCCACGTTGGGGTAGGGAAGCGCAGTGCAGGCGGCATCTCCCCGCTGGCCCACAGAATATCGTCCGGTTTGTAGTCCAGTGCACCGCTCGCCTTGCGCGGAATCCCGTTTAGATTGCACCAGCTCCGCACCAGCCCGTTGTGCATGCTCCGCTCCCGGTGCGAGACGTGATAGATGTCCACCGTGACCGAGATTCCCGTGCAGCCCCGGTCCTTCAGGCTCGCCGCGAAATCGGCCATCTTGTCTTTCGACCGGAACTCTGCAGCCGTCGTGAACTGCCACCAGACCTTCGGCCCCTTACCCGACCGCAAGACGTCGTCAATCCCGCCGCTGGTCACCATCATGGTGTTCTGAGCGCCCGCCGCGATTGCCGTCTCCTTCTCGCCGTCTTTCATGACGCAGTTCTTGCCGCCCGTCGGACACAGGTAAATCGGCTGTGGCAACTTCTTCCCGAACAGTGTGGTCGAGACGTCCACATGGCTCACATCCCGGTCCAGAAAATGCGGCCGGATGATCAGTTGTTCAAACGCCGCCCGGTTCGCCTTCAGCGCCGCCTCATCCTCCGACCCCTCATCCACGTAGTCCCACGCCAGCGGATCCATCTTCGCTTTCGCCATCCGCTCGAAGTCGAAAACGTTCACCGCGTCGTGCAGCGCATCGGTCGGGTCACTGTATTTCCTGTCGGCAAAAAGCGGCGAGGCCGCAAAAAACTGAGCCAGCTGGCGGACTGCCTGTCGTCGATTCATGGCGTTCACGGTAAGTCAGATGTATCACAAAACCCGGGTGCCCGGCGACGTGCCACAACACACACTGTCCCAAATCTGGTAGAATCCAGGAGATCTAAAGGTACAGGGGCATTGGGAAATGTTCAAAACAAAAGATGAAGTCTCCGTCGCCGCGCCCGAAGCTGGCTTATTTTCCAGCGGGGACGTTGCACGCATTGCCGGCGTAAGTCTGCGCCAGCTCCAGTGGTGGGACGAGCGTCACGTCGTATCCCCCAGCCATCAGGGCCACCGCCGCGTGTATCTGGAGAACGAAGTCGTCGAAGTTTCCGTTATCGCTGAGCTGCGCCGCAAGGGTTTCTCGCTGCAAAAGATCCGCCGTGTTCTGCGTTTCCTGCAGAAGGAGATGGGCAAGCGCCTGGCTGACGCCTCGGGTACCGAGAGCGAAATCCACCTCATCACCGACGGCAAGAACATCTATCTGGAAGATCAGCCCGGCCGCATCATCGACATCTTCCGTAACGCCGACCAGCCTATGTTCCTTGTCTGTGTCACCGATCAACTGAAGCGGGCCAAAGAACCGATTGACCGCAAACCCGCTTCGTCGGAAAGCACCCCGCAGGTCGCAACCCGCCGTCGCGTTGGGTAATTTCGTATGGGCGGCGGCAAGTGCCTGCACTGCAAGCAGACCGGCAGATGCCCGGATTGCTTTGGCAGCGGCAAAAACACTCATTTCAACGTTCCCGGTGACCTTTGCGAGGCCTGCAAGGGGTCGGGTAAGTGTGTCGTTTGTGGTGGGCGCGTGCCCACGAACCCCATCACAAAGCTGATGCTCTGGCTTCGCGGCGACGACTAAAACAAAAAAGGCCGCCGCACCAGGGGTGCAACGGCCTCTCTGATTTTTCAAAACAGCTTACAGCGTGTGCAGGTAGGCCAGCAGGTCGGCCTTTTCCTTCGCGTTCAGCATGTCCTTGTAAGCGGGCATGCCGTTGCCGCCTTCATCGATCTTGCCGCCAACGGTCGCGTCGGTCGGGGCCTTGCCGGTCGACTTCAGCTTCGCCACTTTGTACAGACCCTTCAGACCAGGGCCCATCTTCTGTTCGGCTGAATCCGCGTTGTGACAAACGGAACACTGTTCGAACACGGCCTTACCCTTGGCCGCATCACCCTTCTGCGCATAGGCCTGGACGGACCCGGCGATCAGGGCAACGGTAATAGCTAAATATTGAGATTTCTTCATGATAGGTGTCCTCTCCCTGCCTCCAGTCTACAAGAATCCAGGCCGTGAGTCGAGAGCCTCCCCCACGCGAACGAAGCCTTCAGCCGATAATAGGAATTCTCACCGTGTGGAACCTTCGAGCAATCTTCATCACTGCCCCTGGCATCATCTTCAGCACGATCATCTTTGGCAGCATCTCTCTTCTCTCCTCCCTGTGGGACCGGAAGGGCTTTACGCAGCACAAGATCGCACAGGCCTGGGCCAGATTTCTCGTTAAGGTTGCCTTCGTTCAGGTGGAAGTCACCGGCCTCGAAAAGCTCGACCCCGAAGGCACTTACGTCTTCGCCTGCAACCACGCCAGCTATTTCGATACCCCGGTCATCCTGTCGACGCTGCCCCACCAGTTCCGCTTTTTTGCCACCGTCGGGCTGTTTTCGATCCCGTTCATGGGCTGGCATCTCGCCCGCGCCGGCCATATTCCGGTCGTGCGTGACGACGTCCGCAAATCCCTGAAGTCCATGGGTGCCGGCGCCAAAATGATTCAGGAAACCGGCGTCTCGGCCCTGCTCTTCCCGGAAGGCGCGCGCACCGAACACGACATGAAGCCTTTCAAAGAGGGTGCGGCCTACATCGCGATTAAGGCCCAGGTCCCCGTGGTGCCCATCGGCCTTCGCTTCACTCGCCGCGCGCTCCCCATGCACCACTGGCGCGTTCGTGGCGGTCCCGTGGAACTCCGCATCGGCGACCCCATTGAGACCAAAGGTATGACCCTCCAGAGCCGCGGCAAGCTGACGCAGGAGATGCAGGACATGGTCGCGATTCTGGCCGACCAGGTTGTGGACGAGTCGGAATAATAGACTGGTTCTCAATGGACGCGAATACAGTTCCACAACTCCTCCGCAACGCTGCGGCGGAACATGGCGAACGCATTGCCCTTCGTCAGCCCTCCGGCAAGAATGTTCAAACCTGGACGTGGAACCAATATCTGGCCGCCGCCGAAGAGATCGCCGCCGGCCTGAAGTCGCTCGGCATCGGTAAGGGCGACCACGTCGCCATCTGTTCGGAAACCACCGCTGAGTTCTACCTGGTCGACCAGGGCATCATGATGAACGGCTCGGTCGCCGCCGCGCTCTACCCCAGCTACCCGCCCGAGGAACTCGTCGCTACCGTAGCCCGCGCCGACGCGAAAATCCTCTTCGTCGAAAACGCCAAAATGCTGGCGAAGGTGAAGACCGCGCCCGTCAGCCACATCATCCTGATGGAAGGCACTGCGGAAGGCTACCTTTCTCTCGCCGACCTCCGAACCCACGGCCGGTTCGCCGCCGAAGTCGCACCCGCCGACAACGCTATCCTCTACCTCACCTCCGGCGCCACCGGTGACCCCAAGATGGTGATGGCCACTCAGGGTTCCCTCGCCGGCAACGTCAACATGGCCCCCGGCGTGGTGCCGCTTGGCCCCGAAGACTGCACCGTAGCCTTCCTGCCCTCCGCCCACATCGCGCAGCGAATCGGCGTGGAGCTTTTGCCGATTCGCACCGGCACAATGGTGTCATTTGCGGAAAACCTGGCCCGCCTGCCGAACGAAATCAAGGCCGTCCGCCCCACGTTCTTCCTGGCCCCGCCCCGCGTCTGGGAGCGTATGTACAGCAGCATCCGGACCGAGGTTCTCAAGAAGTCTCCGCTCGCCCAGAAGGCCTTCTATGGTGCCCTGGCCCTTGGTCTCGCCGCGGCCCGTTACAAACATGCCGGCAAGTCCGTGCCGTGGCGCATCTCGGCACCTCTCAAACTCGCGAACAAAGTCATCTTCAGCAAGATCCGGGAACGCCTCGGCGGACGCCTTCGCCTCGCTGTCTCCGGAGCCGCCCCGCTCGGCGCTGACCTCATGGAGTTTTACGACGCCATCGGCATCCCGCTCATCGAAGCCTTCGGTCTCACCGAAGGTGGCGTCGCCACCATCAACCCGGTGGATGCCCCCCGCCCCGGCAGCATCGGTAAAGTTCTCCCCGGCGTCGAATTCTCGGTCTCTGAAGAAGGCGAACTGCTTATCAAGAGTCCGGCGCTCTCCAGCGGCTACTACAAGGATCCCGAAGCCACTGCTGCGCTCTTCGAAGGCGGCTGGCTCCACACCGGCGACATCGGCACCATCGACCCCGAAGGCTACATCCACATCACCGGCCGCAGCAAGGAACTGATCGTCTCCTCCAATGGCAAGAAGATTTTCCCTGCGCGCGTGGAAGCCCAGTTCAAGTTCGAACCGCTCATCAACCAGATTCTGCTGGCCGGCGACCGATTGCCCCACCTGGTTGCGCTCATCACCGTCCACGCCGCCGTCGCCCAGACCCTTCCCGGAGCCGATGCCGCAAAGCCTCCCCACGAAGATCCTGCCGTCCAGGCCGAAGTCCAGAAGATCGTGGCCCGCATCAACAAGCAGCTCGCTCCGTTCGAACAGGTGAAGCGGTTCCGCATCCTGCCCCGCGAACTCTCCATCGACCACGGTGAAGTGACGGCGACGATGAAGATCCGCCGCAAGCAGGTCATGGAAAACTTCCGCACCGAACTCGACGCGCTCTACAATCTGAGCGCGTCGGGTCGGGGCGGCGAATAACGGCTCAGAAGTTCGGTCCGCGTCCGCCGGGGCCACGGCCACCAGAGCCTCCCATTGCGCCAGGTCCCATACCGCCAGGTCCCATACCTTCGGGCGGCGTCACCAACCCCAGTACATGAGCTTCCCGAATTGTGGGAGCCAGTGCCATCGCCGCCTGCAGCGTCTTCAGCTTCGCCTGCTGCGCCGCCGTCAACGATGCCGCAGCCTTCACCTGCGCGTCAGCCTGCTTCTGCGCAATCTGCTTCCGAAGGGCCTCTATCGCCAGCGTTGCCGTGCCGATAGTCGCCGCCGTCGCGCTGCCATTCTGAATCGACTGCCGCAGCGTCTGTTCCTGCTGGTGCAACTGCTCCGCCAGCGGCTGAATGGCCTGCCTGGTCGCCTGATGCAGTGCTTCCAGATTCGCGACGTCCGTATCCGACAGACCCAGGTACTGCTTCACGTTATCCACTGTCGGTGTCTGAGTCTGGCTGCCGTTCGTCGTCGAGGGCGGTCCAAAGCCCCGTCCGGGAGGCTGCGCGATGGCCATTGCCGTCGCCATCGAAGCGATTACCAGAGTCTTGCAGAATGTCGTGTAGTTCATGTCGTTTCTCCTTCGCCGGTTGTTTTCCCCCGGCAATTTCATTTACGCGCCTTTCGCTCCCCCTGTGGGTTAAATGAAAGCAAAACCACGGGTTTACACTCTTAACATTCATTTGCCGCGACTTAACATTCCACCGTCTCCGGGGCCGCTACTATAAAGCCATGCCCGCCCGGCGCCAGCGCAACATCCTCACCGCGACTATCGTCTGCACCGCGGTTCTGCTGCCCGTCCTTGGCATCCTCCAGTACCACTGGATCGGCGAAGTTGGCCGCGCGGCCCGTCAGCAAATCCACTCGGACCTCGAACACTCCGCTAATAGTTTCCGGGACGACTTCGATGAGGAACTTCGTGGTGCCCTCCAGCCCCCGCAAGGCAGCGGACCTCCAGGTTCCGGCGTACCTTCGCCCTACATTTCTCACACCTACATAGCTGCGCGCACCCCCGTCGGTTTCGCTCTGCTCGAATTTGATCGCGAGGCCCATGAAATGCGTGGTCTTGACTGGCCCGCGAACCTTGATCCCATTCGCGAAGCCCTCGAAGCCGGCACCGCGCTCCCGAGCGATCCGTCCATCGCGGTGGTTCAGCTCCCCGGAGGCCCCCCGCCTGGCCGCGGCATGTTCGCGCCCCCGGCGTTCGCCGGAGCTCGCCCACCCATCCGGTACCGCATTGCCATCCTCGACCTCGACACCATCCGCCAACGCCTTCTGCCGCAGCTCGCGAAGCGCTACTTCGGCGACGGCTCCACCTGGGCTGTTCGCGTCCTCCGTAACGGCGAAGTCTATTTCCAGTCGTCACCCGCCGATTTCATCCACCCCGACATGGAAGTCGCCCTTCTGGCTGACCCCGCCGGGCGCGGCCCCCTCAATCGTGCCGATCTCGGCGTGAACCTGCTCCAGATTCGACGCCAGAGTGGTTCACTGGATGACGTTGTTGCCGCCACCCAGCGTCGCGATCTGCTCATCAGCTTCTCCGGTCTTGGCCTCCTCGGCCTCAGCAGCGCGTTCCTCATCCTCGCCGCCCGCCGCAGCGAAAAACTCGCCCGGCTTCGCATGGAATTCGTGGCCGGTATCTCCCACGAACTCCGAACCCCCATCGCGGTCGTCGCCTCGGCGGCCGACAATCTCGCGGAAGGTATCGTCTCCGCCGACTCTGTCCCCAAATACGGAGCCATGATCCGTAAGGAATCTCGCCGCCTCAGCCGTATGGTGGATGACGTCCTCACCTGGTCGGGCCTCGAACACCGCTCCAAACCACCGAATCCTCAGTCGCTTTCGGTGGCCGATCTCATTAATCATGCCCTCGCTTCCTGCCGCCTCGAAATCGAGCAGGCGAAGTGCACCGCCGAAACACAAATCTCGGGTGACCTGCCGCAAATCTCCGGTGATCCTGCGTGGCTCGAACAGGCCCTCCGCAACCTCATCGGTAACGCCTGCAAGTACGGCGCGTCCGGCCATTGGCTCGGCATTACGGCATCACAGGACGCCACCTCGGTCGCTATCTCCATTGCCGACCGCGGTGCCGGCATCGAACGTGCCGACCTGAGCCGCATCTTCGAACCCTTCTATCGCGCCAAATCGGCCATGGACGCCCAGAAACCAGGCAGCGGTATCGGCCTCTCGGTCGTTCGGCGCATCGCGGAAGCTCACGGTGGCACCGTTACCGTCGTCAGCAGTCCAGGCCAGGGCGCCACCTTCACCCTCTGCCTGCCAAAGGAACCCCGCGCATGAAAAAGATCCTCCTCGTGGAAGACGAAGAAGGCCTCATCCTCACCCTCACGGATCGTCTGACCAGCGAGGGCTACGAGGTCGAATCCGCCACCGATGGCGATATTGGCCTCTCCCGTGGTCTGACCGGAGCCTTCGACCTCATCCTGCTCGACATTATGCTCCCAGGTCGCAGCGGTTTCGATGTCTGCCGCCGCCTCCGCCAGGGCGGTATTCCTGCGCCGATCCTCATGCTCACCGCCCGGGGGGGCGTCGTCGATAAAGTCGAAGGCCTGCAAATCGGGGCCGACGACTACATGGCCAAACCCTTCGAAATGGCCGAACTCCTCGCCCGTATCGAAGCCCTCCTGCGCCGCGCCATCGCCTGGGCCAAACCAGCTCCGGAGACCTTCCGTTTCGGTGCCGTCACCCTGGATTTCACGAAAACCGAAGTCATCAAAGATGGCCAGCCTGTCATCCTGTCCGCACGAGAATTCCAGTTGCTGCGCTACCTGATTGAGAACCGTGGCAAGACCCTCACCCGCGAAGAGCTTCTCGAAAAGGTTTGGGGCTACGATGCCAGCCTTTTCACCCGGACTGTCGATGTCCACATGGCCTGGCTCCGTCAGAAACTTGAGCTCAATCCCAAAGCTCCGGAGCATTTATTGACAATCCGTGGCGTCGGCTATAAATTCGCAGAAGCATGAAAATTCTCCTCGCGCTGCTTTGCGCCGCCCTCGCTCTCCCCGCGGCCGACGCGCCCAAACGCCCCCGTATCACCCGAGTTGCGCACATCGCGCTTTTCGTGCACGACATGGCGAAGGCCCGCGAGTTCTATACAGGCCTGCTCGGCTATCAGGAACCGTACCTGCTGAACAACAACGACGGCAGCCTCTCGCTCACCTTCGTCAAGGTCAACGAGAATCAGTACCTCGAGCTCTTCCCCGAAAAAGAACCTGGCACCGACCGCCTCAACCACATTTCCTTCGAGACCGACGACATCGAAGCCCTCCGCGTCTACCTCGCCGCCAAAGGTGTGCCGGTGCCCGATAAAGTCGGTGTCGCCCGCATCAAAAACAAGGCCTTCACCGTGAAGGACCCCGATGGCCACACCGTCGAATTTGTCGAATACACCGCTGATGGCTGGACCCGCCGAGAGACCGGTAAATTTCTGCCCGCGGACCGCGCCTCAGACCGCATGATGCATCTCGGTATTCTTGTTGGCTCCCTCGAAGCGTCGCGTAAATTCTATGGCGACATTCTTGGTTTTGAAGAGATCTGGCGCGGTAGCAGCAACGGAAAAGTTCTCAGCTGGACCAACATGAAGGTTCCCGATGGCGACACCTACATCGAGTTCATGCTCTACGACAAGCTCCCCGAAGCGAACAAGCGAGGCACCCAGCACCACATCTGCTTCGAAGTTGCCGACATGGATAAAGCGAAAGCTGCACTCGAAGCCCGCCCGGCTGCAAAGACCTACGGAAAACCTTTCGAAATCCGCACCGGCACCAATCGCAAACGCCAGATGAATCTGTACGATCCGGACGGCACGCGCACGGAACTGATGGAGCCGAAGACGGTGGATAATGGCGTGCCCGCGCCGAAGTCAGACGCTCCGCCACCGCATAACTAAAGGGCTACTGGTTAATGTGCTTGTCGCACTCGGCGATCGCGGCCAGCGCCAGCTTCATGCGCCGTTCGGATTCCGCATCTGCGGGCTTCCAGTACTTCCAGCGCACCGCGTTTTTTTGGAAGGTCAGACGCGCCCACCCGTAGTTCTTGTTTGACGCCAGCATCCGGCCATAGAGGTCGTCGGTGTCTGATGCGGCCTGCGTCGCTTCCAGCGTGGGACGGGGGATACTCAATACTTTCGCCGCCAGCTTTTCGCCTTTCTCCACCAGTTCCCCGGCCTCTTTGCCATTCCCGGCCTTGAACTGCTTCTCGGCCTCCTGATTGGTCGTAATCAACTGGGCCACCGTGTCCTGATACCAGGTCGCGCTCACCTGCGGCGCCTTTGGCTTCTTTGGCCGCGGGTAGGTCGTGGTATCGAACACCGCGTAAGCCAGTAGCGCCAGTGCTGCCAAAAAGCCCAACACCATTGGAGTGGCTTCAAAACTCGGGGTTGCGGGAATACCGGATTTGCGATCCATGGCTGCAGCCATTATCTCGTTTTTGCTTTAATGCCGGTGGATCGTGATACCCTGGCAGCGCAGCCGGACATACCCGTCCATCGCGCGTGCGTCAGCGGCGGTCTCCAGCGCCAGCGCGTCTTCGATGTAATCGCATACCTCGAACTCGTCCCGTGACCCTTCACTCACCGCAGCCGACACAAAGTACCGTCCCGGCGCCAGTTCCGGCAGCGTCAGATGGAACTCCACTGCCTCATCGTCGCCGGCTTCCAGCGGCGCCAGGGGGCAGTCCTCCCGCGCCGTATTAGTGCCGAAAATCGTTTCGCCCTTTTCGTTGCGGACCAAATAGCCGACGATCGGGGTTTCCAGCGAGGCCAGCGCCCGGAATCGAATCCGCACTACAGCCAGATACTTTCCGTGCCACTCGGTCAGGGATGCGCCGTCCCCCGAGACCATTTCAACGGAAGTCACAGCCGCGCGCCCGTTGCCGAAGCGGTGCTTCCCGGCGAAGGCATCGTGGAGTTCCTTTGCCGGCGTATGTACGCGGCTGCCGCGGTCGTGCTCGCGCGTCCCCGACTCCTGCTCCATGGCCGACCGCAGATACTGACCCACCACGTCGTCGGTTGGCCCCAGCATCTGGACACGGCCTTTGTCGAGCCACAGACAGCGCTCACACAGGGCCTTCACATCGCCCGTGTCATGCGAGACGAACAGGATCGTCACCCCACGCGCGCGGAGGTCGTGAATTCGCCGCATACACCGCTGCCGGAACGCGATATCGCCCACCGCCAGCGCCTCGTCCACAATCAGAACTTCGGGGTCCACGTGTGCGACAACGGCGAAGGCGAGGCGCAGCACCATGCCGCTCGAATACGTCCGGATCGGCTGGTCGATAAACGAACCAATCTCCGCGAAGCGCTCAATCGTTTCGAACTTGGCTTCGGTCTCTTCCTGCGTCAGGCCGAGGATGGAGGCGTTCAGATAGACGTTCTGCCGCCCGGTGAATTCGGGCGAAAAGCCTGAGCCGAGTTCCAGCAGAGCCGACAAGCGCCCGTTGACTTCCACCTCGCCTGATGAAGGCCGCAAGATCCCCGCGACAATCTGCAGCAGCGTGCTTTTGCCCGACCCGTTCGTGCCGACGATCCCGAATGCTTCGCCCCTGTTGACGGTGAAGCTGACATCGGCCAGCGCACGGATTCCGTCGGCCTGCAGGGCTTTCGAGCCGGGGTTCAGCGCATGACGAAAGCGCGACCACGGCGAGCCATCCACCGGATACGTCTTCGAGAGCTTCGTCGCGCGAAGGGCAATCACGGCCGTGTTTTCGTAGCTTTGAGGATGACGCGCTCAAACTCCCAGCCCGAGGGCCGGAGCGCGCCTTTGTGGAAGCCCACCTGGTCTACCGTCGCGAAGCCCAGCTTCTGCAGCATCTGCATCAGGCAGGAGAGATTCGGATGCCACCAGGCAACCTCGTCATTCGCCGGGTCGGACCCGCCGATGTAGACCATAGCGGGTGGTTCCTGCGGACCTTCCGGCAGCACGCCCGCTAACACCAGTTGTCCCCGGCAAAGGGGTGCCAGCGCGGCCAGCGCCTTCAGGGGATACAGCGTGTGGATCAGAACGTCGCCGATGAACACCAAGTCGAAACCCTCGCGAACGCCCGTGCGCTCCAGGGTGATGTCGTAGATCGTGGAGTAGCAGCGTTCCACCTTCGAGCCCAGCTTCTCGCGGCAGTAGCGGAACGGACCTTCCAGCAGATACCAGTAGAGGTCGCGCTCGGTGTAGGCCTCGCCCTTCTGCATCATGTGCTCGATCTTGCGCAGCGAACTTTCCACGTCCTGCCCCGGAAACCGGTCGAGATCGCGGAGGGACGGGAGTTCCATCGATACCACTCTGGCCCCGCGTCGTTCAAACTCAAAGGCGAAGAATCCGGTCGCCGTACCCACATCGAGGACGGTCATCCCCGACATGTCGTCCGGGAAACCGAAGGCCGAAATCGTCTCCCGGTAATCGTAGATTCCCGGTGTAGCCAGGCCGTTGCCCAGATCGACCGTGTGATACCACTGGTACCGTTCGATGTCGGTCAGGCCCTCGGCTTTCGCCGCGGCGTTGAACTGCTCCTGCTCTTCGAGAAAACTCATTTCCAGGCCGCGCAAACCACGCGCTTTCCTCTCGCATGTTGCTCGTAAGCGCCCGGCGGCGGCGTCAGGATTTCTGCTCGCTTGAAGCCAGCCTGGCGCAGCATGAACAGCAGCGCTTTGGGCGAGGGGCAGGTCGCCATTGGGGTCACACCCGTCTCGCGAATTCCGGCGTCAAACTCCCCGCCTTCGTCGATGAGCGCGATGATGCCCTGGTACGGCCGGGTCCATTCCTGCGAACCCCACTCCGTGTACCCTTCCACTTCGTCCACAACCTGGGTTTCGATCACGCACAGTTCGCGCGTCACCGCAGAGACCTGCCGCAGACACAGCATGGGGTCTTCCACGTGGTAGAGCAGGCCCAGGAAGAGTGTGAGGTCGTAATCGCGGCCCTCATCGGCGGCGAGTGTCTCGACCCGGCCCGTCCGGTAGGTCACGGCCGATTCGCTGGCTTCGGCCACGAACCGTGCGCGCCGGAGATTTTCGTCCCGCGCGTCCATGCCTTTCGCCCGGAAGCCGAGGCGTTCCATGGCGAGCGAGTAGTAGCCTTCATGGCAACCGATATCGAGGCATTCCAGACCCTGGGCGCGGGTGCCGAAATGGTCCTTCACGGCACGCTCGACCATTTCGAGGCGGGTGTCGTGAATCGCGGTCACATGCTCCGGAATCAGCGTCGTCGTCTTCAGGCCACCACCAAAATCGTGGACATAAAACCACGGCTTCAGCTCTTCTATCCCGCGGCGGATGCGGTCCTGTTCAGCAATCGTCACAATCTTCAGGATAGAAGGTCTCTTATCAGGACGGCCGGATGGATGGCTTTGCGGTTGCCGAGCTCCAGAACCTGGTGGCGGCAGGACGTTCCGGTGGCGACCAGGATGTCGTCCGGGCCCATGTTGCGGACGGCAGGGAGCAGTTTGCGTTCGGCGATGGCTTTCGAGACATCGTAGTTGTCTTTCATGTAACCGAACGAGCCAGCCATGCCGCAGCAGCCTGCGTCCAGATCGTGGATCTTTGCGTTCGGGATCTTTTGCAGCAGCGCGACGCTGGCCGACAGCATGTTCATCGACTTCTGGTGGCAGTGCCCGTGGAGGAGGATCTTGCCCGGTACTTCTTTGAGTTTCAGGTCGAGGGTTGCGGCGTACTCGTCGAACATCATGCAGGCTTTCGCGACTTCACGGGCTTTGGTTTGGAGTTCGCCTCGCAGCAGGCCAATGGCGTCTTCCTTCACGGAGGACAGGCAACTTGGTTCGCAGAACAGGATCTTCTCGCCGCGTGCTGCAATGGGGGCCAGAGCTTCCACAATCTGCTCGGCTTGTGCTCTTGCCTGTTCCAGCAGGCCCTGCGAGATGAGGGGGCGTCCGCAGCAGCCTGGGCGCACTACGTTCACGGATATTCCGCTGCGTTCCAGAATCTCGACAGCCGCCATTCCGATCTCGGGATCGTAGTGGTTGGTGAAGGTGTCGTTAAAAATCGTGACGCTTCCGCCGCGTTTCTCACCGGCCTGTTTTTCAAAGGTGTCGCCCCGCCAGGTGGGGACGTGACGGCGGGAATCCACGCCGAGCAGCAGTTCGTTCACCCACCTCACGGCGGGGTTGTTCGCGACCGCGTTCGCGAGGGCAGGGAAGCGGCTTGCCAGTTCCGAGGTCTTATGGATATTGCCGAGCGCGGTCGCTTTCAGCGGTACGCCGTGGCGCGTGTAGTAGTCGGCCAGGAATTCGCTCTTGAAGCGCCCCACGTCCACTCCAACCGGACACTCCGCTTTGCACGCGCGGCATTCTAGACACAGGCTCAGGGCATCGTGAACGCCCTCGTCGCCGAGGCCGGATTCGCCCATTTTGCCGGTCATGGCGAGGCGCAGGACGTTGGCGCGGCCACGCGTGGAATCGCGCTCGTCCTTCGTCGCCATGTACGAGGGGCACATGTTCCCGGAAAGCTTCTTGCGGCAGGCTCCGACGCCGCTGCACATTTCGACTGCTCCGGCCATGCCGCCGAACTCCGAGTAGTCGAAGAACGTGAACGGGTTTGAAGTTTTGTAGGCCGCGCCGTAGCGTAGATTCGCGGTCATTGGCGGGGCGTCCACAATCTTGCCGGGGTTGAAGATGCCGTCGGGATCGAATCTGCGCTTCACTTCACGGAAGGCTTCGTAGAGAGTCGCGCCGAACATCTGCTTCATGAAGGGACTGCGGACCAGGCCGTCGCCATGTTCGCCGGAAAGAGCGCCGCCAAATTCGAGCACCAGATCGGCGACCGCTTGCGCGACGGACTGGAACTTTGCCACACCATCGGCGGTCTTCATGTTGATGACTGGACGGACGTGCAGGCACCCCACCGAAGCGTGGGCGTAAATGCCTGCTGTGGTTTCGTGGGCTTCGATGATTTTCAGGAAGCGCCCGATGAATTCGCTCAGCTTCTCCGGAGCGACGGCGGTGTCTTCCACGAAGGAGATAGATTTGGCATCGCCACGAGTGGCCATGGAGAGGCCTAATGCGGCTTCGCGAAGGCTCCAGATGCGTGCCTGGGCCGGTAATTCGGTTTCGGAGTGGTAGTGATATCCGAGTCCCTTCGCGCGCAGGTCGGCTTCCAGGGCGGCGAGGCGCGGCGGCAGGTCTTCCTTGCGGTCCGCGTAGAACTCGACACACAACATTGCGGCGGGATCGCCTACGACGAAGCTGCTGCGAATCTTCTCCAGCCCCGCGTTCTGCCGGGTGTTGTCGAGGATGGCCTTGTCCATTACTTCGATGGCGGAAGGCTTGTGCTTCAGGATTTCCGGCGTTGCGGCGAGAGACTTCAGCAGGTCGTCGAAGAGGATCGCCATCAGCGCCTTCGCTTTTGGCAGAGGCACCAGCTTGACTTTGGCTTCCAGCACGATCCCGAGCGTGCCTTCGGAGCCGACCATCATCTGCACCAGATTGACGGGGGCGGTGGTATCCACAAAGCGGTCGAGGTTGTAGCCGCCGACGCGCCGCAGGATCTTCGGGTAGCGCCGGTCGATCTCTGCGGCGTGTTGCGCCGAGAGGTCGAGCACCTTGCGGTAACAGCGGGCTTCGAGTGAATCGCCGGTGGGGATGGCCTCACGCGGTGTCTCGCGGAATTCGACGATGCTGCCATCGGAGAGCAGGACGGTTTGCTCCAGAACATGGTCGATGGTGATGCCGTAGAGAACGCTGCGGGCGCCACTGGAATTGTTGGCCATCATGCCACCCACGGTGGCGCGGCTGGCGGTTGAGATGTCGGGTGCAAACCGCATCCCGGTTGGGGCGAGTTGCGCGTTCAATTCGTCGAGGACGATGCCCGGTTCGACGCGCGCCCAGCCCTCTTCCACGTTCACTTCGAGCAGGCGGTTGTAATACTTCGAGGTGTCGATCTGGAGGCCTTCGCCAATCGACTGGCCCGCCTGCGCGGTGCCGCCTCCGCGCATCGTGATGGAGGTCTTGTGCTGCCGACAGATTTCGAGTGCCCGGATGATGTCTTCGCGGCAGGTCGGGATGAGGACACCGACGGGTTCAATCTGATAAACGCTGGCGTCGGTGGAATACAGGACGCGGGAGACTTTGTCGAAACGAACTTCTCCCTGGACGACGGCTCGCAGGTCCTGTTCGAGGGACATTACGCCAGACCCCGGCGGAGGGCTTCGAGGCCGCGATCGAGAACGTCGCCGCCGCTGGCGAACGAGACGCGGAGCGTGCCTTCCCCGGCTTCGCCATAGGCGGCACCGTGGACAACGACCAGACCCTGTTCCTGCAGCAGACGCCGCCGGACGTCGTTGGAGCGCTGGCCTAAGGCGCGGATATCGGCCATCGCGAAGAAGCCGCCTTCAGGTGCCAGCGCGGCCACTCCGGGGATGCCGTCAAGCGCGGCCAGCACCTTGGAACGGCGGGCGGTGTATTCGGTCCGCATGTCATCCACGCAGGCTTGGGAGCCACTGAGGGCTTCCGCCGCTGCGTCCTGAATGAAGGTCGCGGGACCACGACTCGACTGTGCCAGAACCATAAACATGCGGTCGATCATCGCCGTCGGTCCGGCACAGTAACCGACACGCCAGCCCGGCATCGCGTAGGTCTTTGACAGGCTGTTGACGTGGATGTAGCGGTGTTTGAGCGACGGCACCACAGCGGGCGCGGAGAGGTGTTTCGCGCCACCATAGGTGATCGCTTCGTAGATCTCGTCGCCGATCAGCCAGATGTTGCGGCGTTCGCAGAACTCGGCCACGGCGCGCAGTTCGTCGGCGGTCAGAACGCTGCCCACCGGATTCCAGGGCGTGTTCAGAATCAGGACTTTAACGCGGGGTGTCCAGGCCGCTTCGAGCGCTTCCGCCGAGAGGGCGAAACGGCCGTTGACGATCTCGGACTTGACCTTGCGAACCACGCCACCCAACAGCAGGACGGGCGACTGGTAGGCGTCATAAACAGGGTCCTGCAGCAGGACTTCGTCGCCTTCTTCGAGCAGGGCGGCGAGGGCGGCGTAGATGCCAAAGGTCGCTCCGGAGGTTGCGAGAATCTCGCGGCCGGGGTCGTAGGTCAGCGCGTTGTCGCGCTGCAGTTTGACGGCGACGGCATCGCGAAACGCCTTCTCGCCCCGGTTGTCGGGATAGCCGGTTCTGCCGTTCGCCAGGGCCTTCGTACAGGCCTCGGAGATATGCGCGGGAGTGCGGAAATCAGGCTCTCCGCGCATGAGCGAGACGATCTTCTGACCCTGTGCCTGCAGGGCGCGAACTTCGGCGAGAATGGCGTTGACCGCCGTGGGCTTGAGGGCTGCGATACGATCCAAGACAATCCGAGAATATCAGTTGCCTTTGACCAAACAAACCATCCCAACCCCCGCGCTGGTGGTCGACCTCGACCTGCTGGAAGCGAACGTCGCCCGCGCCGCCGCTGATGCCGCTGCTGCCGGGAAGCAGCTTCGGCCTCACATGAAGGCACATAAGTGCGTCCCGCTGGCCCGCCGGCAGCTCGCAGCCGGGGCGTGTGGCATGTGCTGCGCGACGGTACCCGAAGCCGAACTGCTGGCCAAGTCCGGCATCACCGGTCTGCTGCTCACCTCGCCGCTGGCGGACCCGATCAAGATGGCCCGCGCGGTCGCGACGGGCGCGATGGTGGTGGTGGATCACATCACCCAGGTCCGCTGGTATCAGGAAGCGGCGGCTGCGGCCAATACCCAGGTTTCGGTGCTGGTGGACCTCGATATCGGAGACCATCGTACCGGTGCGGCGACGCTCGATCAGGCCGTCGATATCGCGCTTGCTATCGATCAGGCCAGTCATCTTTGGCTGCGCGGCATTCAGGCGTATTCGGTCAGCGGATCGCATGGTGCGAATGAAGAAGAGCGCCGCCGTATCTCGTCGGATTGCTTCGCTCAGGCGGTCGCGGTTCGTGACGCGTTTGCCTCGCATGGGCTGCACACCGACATCCTTTCGGGTGGCAGCACGGGCACGTGGACGGTGGATCTGACGCTACCTGAAGTGACCGAACTGCAGGCCGGATCGTATCCGCTGATGGACCTGGCGTACCGCAAGATCGACGCCGGTTTCGAGAACTCCATGACGGTGCTCGCGACCGTCATCAGCGCCAATCACGCGGACTTCGTGACGGTCGATGCGGGTTTCAAGGCCTTCTCGACGGACCGGCCGTTTGGCCCCGAACCTGTGGGTCTGCCCGGCTCGGGATACCGCTGGGGCGGCGACGAATTCGGGTACATCGACCACGCCAAATTGCGGGTCGGAGACCGCGTCGAACTGCTTCCGCCGCACTGCGACCCGACCGCCAATTTGTATGACAGAATTTATGCGTGCCGGGGAAACAACGTGGAAGAAGTCTGGCCCGTGATGGAGCGTATTCAGCTATGAAGATCGCAGTAGCTTTGCTTGCAGCCTTGCCCGTTTTTGGGCAGTTGAACGGGATCGTGGACATCCACGCGCATTCCGGACCCGACAGCGTGGCCCGCTCTATTGACGCCGATGAACTGGTGAAACTGGCGCAGGCCCGGGGGATGCGGGGGATCGTGCTGAAGAACCACTACGAGCCGACGGCGTCGCTGGCGTGGATCGTGAAGAAGCAGGCTCCGAATCTGGAGGTGTTCGGTGGCATCGACCTGAATCGCTCGGTGGGCGGCGTGAATCCGGCAGCCATCGAACGCATGGTGATGGTGGAAGGCAACCTCGGCCGTGTGATCTGGATGCCCACATTCGATGCGGAAAACCAAGTGCGTTACTCAAAAGAGAAGCGACCGTTTGTGTCGGTCTCGCGGAACGGCGAATTGCTGCCCGAAACGAAAGCGGTGATCGCGTTGGCGGCCAAACACCATCTGATGCTGGAGACGGGCCATTCCTCGGCGCAGGAAGGCCTCATGATCATTCGGGAGGCGAAGCGCCAGGGCGTGGAGAACGTGGTGGTCACGCATGGTCTGATTGCACCGGTCCAGATGACCATTGCTCAGATGAAAGAGGCGGCGGACCTCGGTGCTTACATCGAGTTCGTCTACAACGGGACGTTGGGCAAGAAGCCTGAGTTCACCATGAAGCAGTATGCCGACGCCATGCGGCAGGTGGGGCCGAAGCACTGCATCATGTCGAGTGATCTGGGCCAGGCGACGAACCCGCTGCACCCGGACGGGTGGGTCGCGTATATCGCGGGGCTGCTGAAGGAAGGCATCTCGCAGGCAGATATCGATCTGATGTCAAAGACCAATCCAGCGCATGCGCTGGGGATGAAGTAATGGACCGGCGAGCTTTCGTCGGAGCACTCGCCGCTGCGGCCTCTGCCCAGACGACTCCGCTGACGATTGACTCGCACGTCCACGTGTTCAAACACGACCCGGCGTTTCCGTTCGCTGCCGGGGCCAAACCTCCAGCCGATGACGCTTCGGCCGAGATGCTGCTGGAGCTGATGAAGGCCAATGGCGTGGCTCGTACCGTCATCATCCAGGTGATCCATTACAAGTGGGACAACAGCTACCTGGCTGACGTTCTGAAGCGGTATCCGAAGATGTTCCACGGGGTGGCTCGCGTGAATCCCGAAGACCCGGCAGCGCCCGACCACCTCAGCAAACTCACGGAACAGGGCTTCCGCGGCGTCCGCATCAGCCCTTCGGCCAATGCGGACGGCAACTGGATGCAGGGTCCGCTGATGCCGCCTCTGTGGAAGCGCTGCGCGGAGCTGATGGTCCCGATGACTGTGCTGACTCCGGTGACGCGAATGCCCGATCTTGTTCCGCTGATCGAGCGCAATCCGGAGCTTACGGTGGTGATCGATCACATGGCCGATTCGCCGCTGGCCGACCCGGCGAAACTCGAATTACTACTCGCTTTGCAGCGGTACCCGAAGGTCTACGTCAAGATTTCGCACATGTGGTCGCTTTCGAAGCAACCATATCCCTACCCCGATTCAAAGGAACAGGTGAAACGCCTCTTCGACAGCTTCGGGGCGAAGCGGCTGATGTGGGGCACGGACTGGCCGGTGTCACTAAAAGAACTGACCTACGGACAGGCCGTCGAACTGTTCCGGAAGCATCTCGACTTCCTGAACCACGACGACCTGGCGCAGGTCCTGGGTAAAACGGTACAGCAGGTTTGGCCTTTCGGCCTGTAGTTACAGCTTCGGCTGCGAGGCGTCGCGGTGGACCCACTTGTAGGCGGCGAGGGAGTTTTTCCAGAAGTACTTGTTGGCGGCTTCGGCTCCCTTGGCTTCGAAGTAGGTGCGGACGATTTTGAGCTCCACGGGGTACTCGGCGTATTGGTCGCTGTTGGGCCAGTCGCTGCCGTAGAGGAGGCGGTCTTCTCCGAAGATAGCCCACATTTCGTCGATGGTGGCTTTGTAGACGGCGGGGTTTTCTTCGGTCTTGCCGTTGATCTTTTTTACGACTCCGGAGACCTTTGCGAAGACCTGTTTTCTCTTGCCCAATTCGGCGAGGTCCATCTGGTACTTGCGGAGGACCTTCGGATCGGAGGGGCGGTCCATTCTCGGCAGGTGGTCGAGGACGACGCGGATGCTCGGGACCTTGTCGGTGAGGCGGACGAGGTCGGCGATCAGCTGTGGCGTCGGGTTGGCGGAGTCCATCACCAGATCGGCGTCGGCGAGGGCTTTGATGCCGGCGATGAATTCGGGCTTGCCGATCATGGCGGTGAAGTCGCGATCCCAGAGGTTTCCGTAGCGGATGCCGCGGAAGAGGGGGTTCTTGTGGAGCCGGTCGAGCTGCGCGCGGAAGGCGGGTTTTTCGGGTTCGAGATCGCCGATGTGGCCGACGATGAACTTCTCCTTCGCGGCGATGTCGAGGACCCACTGGTTGTCATCGAACCAGGGGCTGGCTTCGACTTCGATGGCACCGACGACGCCGAGGGGCTGGGCGATCTTTTTGAGGCGATCGGGCAGCGCGGTCTTGTAGAGGACCGTGTCGGTCTTCGCGGGCCAGGGCACTCCCTGTTTGCGGTTCACGTCGAACAGGTGGATGTGGCAGTCGATGATCGGGATCTTCATGTCAGCGTTCAGGGCTGCGGCGGCCATTCCTGCTGCGGCGGAGGTTTGGAGAAAAGTGCGTCGGTTCATTTCAGTCCTTTGTACCAGATTGCAGGTTTGCGGCAGTTGCGGGCTCGCATCAGGGGTGTGACGCCCTGGGTGTCGCGGGCGTTGATGTCGGCTCCGCAGGCGAGGAGGGCTTCGGCTATGGCGGTGTGGCCCCGGCGGGCGGCCATGTGGAGCGGGGTGCAGTGTTTAACCCCGTCTGCGGCGTTGGGGTTGGCTCCGGCGGCTATCAGGGCGCGCACTACTGCGGGGCCGGTTTCGGAGCCGCATTCGTTGGCTACGCAGTAGAGGGGGGGGGGGCGTCCGGCGGTTTGTTCATTCGGGTTTGCGCCGAGGGTCAGCAGGAGGTTGACGAAGCGGAGGTTGCCGGATGCTGCTGCGTCGTGGAGGAGGGTTCTTCCGGCGAAGCGTTCTTTGATGATGGCTGGGTTCGTCTGGATGGCTTCCGCTGCGTGGTCGTGGAGTTTGGGACGGCGGCTGCGGAGCATCAGCGAGAGGATTCCGCAGCGTACGGAGGCGTCGAACAGGTTCAGGTCGGGGTGTTCGGCGATGGCGATGGCTTCGTCGTCGTTGTTGCTTCGTACGGCGGCGACAAGGGCATCCACCATCGTCTGGGCGGTCCAGCGTTTGGCCAGGTCGGGTTCCGCTATGGGGCCGGGTTCCTGGTGGATTAGGTACTTCGAGGTCTGGCGGAAGAAGTTATTTAAGTCTGCGTCATCACAGGCTTCTTTCATGCAAAGGAGCCAGGCCGCTCGGTGTTCGGGCGTGAGTTTGAAGCGGTCGTGGGACTCGCGGAGGCTCAGATGCCAGCGCTTTTGCGGGTCGCCTCCGGTGTCCAGAAACTGGTTGAGGAACGCGGCGAATTCGTTGATGGCGCAGGTGAAGGTTTTGCCGGGGAAGAGCGGGCGCAGGACTGGATTGAGCGCGACTCGGGCGTAAAACGCTGTCGAGAGGCGAAGGCAGTCCTGTTCGGTCATGCAAGCAGCTCCGGGACGAGGTTTCCCTTCACGTCAGTTAAGCGGTAATGGCGACCCTGGTACTTGTACGTGAGGCGTTTGTGGTCGATGCCGAGGCAGTGCATCATGGTCGCGTGGAGGTCGTGGACCTCGACGGGGTTCTGGGTGATGTTGTAGCTGAAGTCGTCGGTTTCTCCGAAGCTGAGGCCGGGCTTGATGCCTCCTCCGGCAAGCCAGAGCGAGAAGCAGCGGGGGTGGTGGTCGCGGCCGTAATTGGCATCCGTGAGGACTCCCTGGGAGTAGACGGTGCGGCCGAATTCACCGCCCCAGACGACGAGGGTGTCCTTGAGAAGGCCGCGGCGCTTGAGGTCGATGACGAGGGCGGCGGAGGGCTGGTCGGTTTGCAGGCACTGGCCGCGAACCTCTTTGGGGAGGTTGTTGTGCTGGTCCCAGCCGCGGTGGAAGAGCTGGACGAAGCGGACGCCGCGTTCGGCCATGCGGCGGGCGAGGATGCAGTTGGCGGCGTAGGTGCCGGGGGTGCGGGAGTCGGGGCCGTAGAGTTCGAAGGTCGATTCGGGTTCGCTCGAGAGGTCGGTCAGTTCGGGGACGGAGTGCTGCATCCGGTAGGCCATTTCGTACTGGCCGATGCGGGCCCCGATTTCGGGGTCGGGATCGGCGGCGGTGCGGATTTTGTTGAGCTTCGCGAGGTCGTCCAGGAAGTGGCGGCGGGCTCCGTCTTCGTAGCCATCGGGGTTGGAGAGGTAGAGGACAGGGTCGGCTCCGGAGCGGAATTTGACGCCCTGGTGCTGGGTGGGCATGAAGCCCGAGGACCACTGGCGGTCGGCCAGGGCCTGGGTGTTGCCGACGCCCTGGGAGACCATGACGACGAAGGCGGGGAGGTCCTTGTTTTCGGAACCGAGGCCGTAGGAGATCCAGGAGCCGATGCTGGGGCGGCCAGCGAGCTGGAAGCCGGTCTGGAAGAAGGTAACGGCGGGGTCGTGATTGATGGCTTCGGTGCGCATGCTGCGGATAACGCAGATGTCGTCGGCGATTTTGGCGGTGTGGGGCAGGAGTTCGCTGAGCCACTGGCCGCTTTGGCCGTGCTGGGCGAATTTGAAGATGGACGGTGCGATGGGGAATTTCGCCTGGAAGGCGGTCATGCCGGTGAGGCGCTGGCCCTGGCGGATGGAGTCGGGGAGGTCTTTCGCGAACTGGGCCTGGAGGAGGGGTTTGTGATCGAACATGTCGAGCTGGGAGGGGGCTCCGTGCTGGAACATGTAGATGACGCGTTTGGCGGTGGGTGGGAAGTGGGGAAGGACGCCCGGGGTCTGATCCTCAGCCATTAGGGTGGAGAGCGCGGCGGCTCCGAGGGTCATGGAGGGGAGGCGGAAAAGATCGCGTCTGGAGAAGTTCATTGTTTGGTTACCGCCTCGTCGAGATTGAGCATGAGGGAGGCGACGCTGGCGTACGCGGCAAGTTCCTGGGGGGCGAGCCTGGGGTCGGGTTTGGATTCGCCCTGTTCGAGGAGTTTGGTGGCTGCGGCGGGGCGGGTCTGGAAGTAGTCGCGGTGGTAGCTGAGGCTGGCTTCGAGGGCCTTTGTTTCTTCCGCCGTCGGGTAGCGGGAGAGCAGGAGTCGGAAGCCGTATTGCAGGCGCTTCGCAGGATCTGGGGCCGCATTCATCATGCGCTGACCCAGGGCTCGGGCGGCTTCCAGAAAGGTTACGTCGTTCATGAGGTTTAAGGCCTGCATGGGGGTGTCGGTGCGGGACTCGCGGACGACGCAGGTTTCGCGGCCGGCGGCGTCGAAGTTCATCATCATGGGCGGGGCGATGGTGCGTTTCCAGAAGGTGTAGAGGCCGCGGCGGTAGAGGTCGTCGCCGTGGCCCTGGGTATAGTTCATGTCCTGCATGGCGGTCTCTTTCCAAAGCCCGGCGGGCTGGTACGGCATTGTGCTGGGGCCGCCGACGTGTTCGACGAGGAGACCGGAGGCGAAGAGGGCCTGGTCGCGGATGGCTTCGGCGGGGAGGCGGACGCGGGGGCCGCGCGCGAGGAGGCGATTTTCGGGGTCGCGGGCGACGAGATCGGGTGTGGCGGTGGAGGCCTGCCGGTAGGCGGCGGAGGTGACCATGAGGCGGACGAGGTGTTTTACGTCCCAGTTGGAGCGGACGAATTCGGTGGCGAGCCAGTCGAGGAGTTCGGGGTGGGAGGGTGTTTCGCCCTGGACGCCGAAGTCCTCTGTGGTTTTGACGAGGCCGATGCCGAAGATGGT
>CANIHR010000008.1 GCA_947467185.1 Bryobacterales bacterium | reverse complement strand
TGATACGGGTAGCAATTGTGCGAATCCAACAGGGTTCCCTTGACGGCGCCAACATGAATCTGCGCCGCCAGCGAACCCGCCAGCACCAATGAAACAAAAGCGGACCGGATCATGCCTTCGGTGCCACCGTGGCTCGTGTTGCGCCTGTCGAAATCCCGCCATCCACCAGCATCGTCTGCCCTGTGAAGTACTCACTCGCATCCGAAGCCAGGAACACGACAGCGCCATCCAGATCCTGCGGAGCGCCCGGCCGACGCATCGGAATACGGTCCACCAGGTAATCCAGCCACTCCTTGTTCTCGTACAGCACTGAATTCTGCGCCGTCTTAAACCATCCCGGAGCCAGGCAGTTCACGGTAATCCCGTTCTTGCCCCAGTCATCAGCCAGACTCATCGTCATCTGCTTCACGCCGCCGCGACTCGCGCAATACGGCGTCAAACCCGCATACCCGAACACGCTGGTCACCGACCCAATGTTAATGATCCGGCCATACCCGCGAGGAATCATGCAATCCCGAGCCACCGCCTGAGCCACAAAGAACGTGCCCCGAAGATTTGTCTCCAGCACGAGATTCCATTCGTCCCAGGAGATCTCAACAGCAGGCTTCCGCACATTCAAACCGGCGTTATTCACCAGGATGTCGATCTTCCCGTAGTGCGCCAGCCCCGCCGCCACACCCGCCTGAATGCTGTCGTAATTCCGCACATCCAGAGCCACCGGGAATGCCTTGCGCCCCAGCGCTTCCACTTCGGCCTGAAACGGTGCCAGATCTTCTGTCTTCCGGCTGGTGATGATCAGGTCAGCCCCGGCGCGGGCCAGCGCCCGCCCCATGTACTGCCCCAGTCCCCGGCTCGTCCCGGTGACCATCGCCACCTTGCCGGTCAAATCAAAGAAGTTATGAACTACGGACACAGAACAACCTTTCCGAGGCCCGGCTCGTGGTGATACAGGCGGTTGAACCACGACGCGCCCTCAGCCAGGGGGGCAATCGCCGAAATCAGGGGCATCACGTTGATAATTCCGCGTGCCATCAAATCGATGCACTGCGGATACTCGCCGTTCGACGCACAAGAACCCTGCAGCCGAATCTGACGAGTCACAACGTACTGCAAAGGCATGTCGATATTCGGAGCCAGATTGCCCACCAGCGTCACCATGCCACCCTTGCGCACCGAGTAAATCGCGGTTGCCACGGGGTCCGTGTAACCGACGCATTCGAACGCCACATCCGCACCGCGTCCGCCGGTCATCGCCCGCACGGTATCCGGAACATTGACCTTGTTCGGATTCAGGACATCAGTCGCACCAATCTTCAGCGCACGATCCAGCTTCGAATCCTCAATATCCACCGCGATAATCCGCGAGCAACCCGCCGCTTTCGCCGCCTGCAGCGTGACCGCGCCGATCATACCCGCGCCCACCACCACAACCACATCGCCCAGATGAATCGGAGTGATGGAAACTGCGTGCACGCCAATCGAAACCGCTTCGATCAGTGCCGCCTGTTCATAGGGGAAGCTGTCCGGAAGCTTGTACATGATGCGGCGGGGCACCGAGACGTACTCGGCGAACGCCCCGTGGCGTTTGAATTCCTTCGGTGCCACGCCCACCACTTCGCGGTCATCACACAGATTCACGTCGCCACGGACGCAGAAATGGCACTTCCCGCAGTACACCGTCGAATCGAACGTGACACGGTCGCCGATGACCAGATCCTTCACGTTCGCGCCAATCTTCGCCACTTCACCGGCCGCTTCATGGCCCATGATCAGGGGAGGATGCCGGCGTCCCGACGAGCCGTCGAGGCCATGCACATCCGACCCGCAAATGCCGCAGGCGCGGACGCGAACCAGGACCTCTTCAGGTCCAATCTCGGGAACCGGAAAGTCCACCATTTCCAGCTTCATGTATTCGGTGAGAAGTAGGGCGTTCATGTCGAAAAGCCATTCTATCGGAGTCGCCCCCGCAACGGTTACCCCGCCCGGGGCGTGAAGACGAAATTGCGGTCCCAGGCGCCTTCCAGTTCGTGGCAGGTGTAACCCAGAGACTCCATGTATTGCACCATCGCGCTGTCGGACGCGCCGTAGCTCGCCATCAGGGCAGGCACCACTTCGCAGACTACCGTGGGGCGATGCACTGACAACAACTCCCGCGCTCCCTGCAGCACCTGGGACTCAAAACCTTCCACGTCCAGCTTGATCATCCGGACCCGCCGCGTGCCAAATTCGGGCAGAAAACTGTCCAGCGGCCGTACGGGGATTTCTCGCTCTTTGCCACCCTCCCCGCGCGAAATGTGCGTATGCCCAGGGTCGGCACTTTCGCTCAGGCGAAGCGTAGCGGCTTCCGCCCCCAGCGCCACCTCGTGAACCACCAGACGGGAACCGGTTACTTCCCGATTGAGCCGCAGACAGGGCAACACCCGTTCTCCGATCTCGAACGCATGGGCCTCGCCATCCCGCATTGCGTGCAGCGCCAGCAAGGAAAAGCTGCCCAGGTGAGCCCCGCCGTCAATGAATATACCGTTCTGGCCCCGAAGGCAGTTCTCGATCAGATTTCCAATGGCCGGGTCATTCGCGCCTGTGGCAAATAATCCGCGCCCTACAGCAGACCGCAGGTCGACGTAACACGTTTGTCCAGTCGCCAGCGTCGCTTTCACCGGAAATGGCCAGTGCGCGGCCAGCGTGCGGAGGAGATTTCGAATCGTACGCACGAAACTCATGGAATCAGGCTCTTCGACATGGGTGCCACCGGCAGCGGAACGCCGCCAGCCATCGGAATCTCATACCGGGAGTCAATCGTGTAATTGTGCGCGAGGTATAAAGCGATCCCCGTCAGCGTGGCCGTCAACTCTGCGCGCCGGTAACCTGCAGCCACGGCCCGCACCTCGCACTCCCGCAGAATCGCGCTGCCAATCCCGCGCCGCGACCAGTCCGGATGAATGAAGAAACCGCGGATCCGCGCCGCATCGTTAGCCGGGTTGAGCATGCCGTCATCCTTGCCCGGCACGTTATCGCTGCCAAACCGGTTGTTCCGCTGGCTCCAGGCCCCACACCCCACCAGCAACCCGTCTACTTCGGCCAGAAGATACGTGCCGTCACGCACCAACTGATTGTCCACGCCGAAGATCACGCCCAGCGCGGCTGCCCGCTGCGCCTCGGTGTAATCCTCCTTCTGCAGACGCGCCACTGACACCGCGATGAGCGCTTCCATCGCGGGGACATCGGCAACCGTAGCCGCCCGGAGTTTTATTTCAACTGAGCCGATGTCGTAATTACCTCAGCATTCAGATAGGGCCGCAGCGCTTCCGGCACGATCACGCTGCCATCCGCCTGCTGGTAGTTCTCCATCACCGCCACCCACGTACGGCCAACCGCCAGACCGCTGCCATTGATGGTGTGGACCAGCTCCGTCTTCTTCCCGCCCCGGAATCGGATATTCGCCCGGCGAGCCTGGAACGCCTCAAAATTCGAGCACGACGAGATCTCTTTGAAGTTATTCTGCCCCGGCAGCCAGACTTCGATGTCGTACGTCTTGGCCGAACTGAAGCCCATGTCGCCGGTGCAGAGTACAACGGTTCGGAACGTCAGCCCCAGCCGTCGCAGAATGTCTTCCGCGTCCGCCGTCAGCTTGTCCAGTTCCGCATAGCTCGTCTCGGGGTGCGCGAACTTCACCAGTTCCACCTTCTGGAACTGATGCTGTCGGATGATGCCACGCACATCGCGGCCGTACGAACCCGCTTCACTGCGGAAACAGGGCGTATACGATGCGAAACAGATCGGCAGCCGTTCGGGATCCAGCACTTCATCCCGGTACAGATTCGTCACCGGAACTTCCGCCGTCGGAATCAGCCAGTAATCCGTCTTTTCCAGCTTGAACAGGTCTTCGGCGAACTTCGGCAGCTGCCCGGTGCCATACATGCTGGCCGAGTTCACCATAAACGGCGGCAGAATTTCCGTGTACCCATGCTCACGAGTGTGCGTATCCAACATGAAGTTGATGAGCGCACGCTCCAGCTTGGCGCCCAGCCCCATGTAGATCGCGAACCGCGCGCCTGTGATCTTCGCCGCCCGGTCGAAATCCAGAATGCCGAGCGACGGCCCCAGATCCCAGTGCGCCTGCGGTTCAAAATCGAACTTCGGCGCTTCCCCGAAGCTGTTCACCACCACATTGTCATCGGCCGATTTCCCCACCGGCACGGACTCATGCGGCAAATTCGGAATCCCCGCCAGCACCTCTTTGAACTGGGCATCAACCTCTTCCACCGACCCATTCAGTGCCGCAACACGGTCCGACATTTCGCGCGACTGCACCTGAAGCGCGTCAGTATTGGCGCCTTCTTTGCGCAGTTTGCCGATTTCCTTCGACAGATTATTCTGGGCCGCCCGGAGCGATTCCGCCTCCGTAATCGCAGCCCTGCGACGTGAATCCAGCGCGCGAAACTCATCGAGTGGCAGCGTTAGCCCGCGAGTCGCGAGGCGAGCCGCAAACGCATCCAGATTGGCGCGAAACGTCCCCAAATCATGCATATACCGCTAGGTTATCAGGCCCACTCCAAACTCAGCCCTTCAAATGAGACAATACAGGAATGCCCGTCCCTGTTTCACAGATGTGGACCGTGGTCAGCTATGTGCTCAAACAGCGCCTGGCCGGTCGCGAGCGTTACCCTCTGGTCCTGATGCTCGAACCGTTGTTCCGCTGCAATCTGGCCTGCGCCGGCTGTGGCAAGATTCAGTACCCCGCCCACGTCCTCAAAATGAACCTCTCCCCCGAGGACTGCTTCAAAGCGGTGGACGAGTGCGGCGCCCCGATGGTCTCCATCCCCGGCGGCGAACCCCTAATGCACCCGGAAATCGACAAAATCGTCGAAGGTCTGGTTGCCCGCAAGAAGTACATCTACCTCTGCACGAACGCGCTGCTGCTCAAAGAAAAGCTCCACCTCTTCAAGCCCAGCAAATACCTGACCTTCTCGGTTCACGTCGATGGCCAGAAGGAACACCACGATTTCTCCGTCTGCAAAGAAGGCGGTTACGACCTCGCCATCGATGGCATCAAGGCCGCCATTCAGGGTGGTTTCCGCGTCACCACCAACACCACGCTGTTTGACGGCACCGACCCCAACTCTGTCCGCGGCTTCTTTGACGAAATGATGGAACTGGGCGTGGAGGGCATGATGCTCTCCCCCGGTTACTCTTACGACAAGGCACCCGACCAGAAGCACTTCCTCGGCCGCAACCGCACGCGCCGCCTGTTCCGCTCTATCCTCTCGAACCGCAAGAAGACCTGGCAGTTCAACCAGTCGCCCCTGTTCCTCGAATTCCTGATGGGCGAGCGCAACTACACCTGCACGCCCTGGGGCATGCCTACCTACAACGTCTTCGGCTGGCAGAAACCCTGCTACCTCCTGCAGGATGGTTACGCCGACACGTTCCAGGAACTGATGGACTCCGTTGAGTGGGCGAAATACGGCACTGAATCCGGCAATCCGAAGTGCGCCAACTGCATGGTCCACTCCGGCTACGAAGCCAGCGCCGTGCAGCACCAGTTCGCCAGCTGGGAAGGGTTTGTCGCCGGAGCGAAAGCCTTCTTTGGCCGCTACCCGGACCAGGAAGCCCTCAAAATGCTGCAGGAGCCCATCAAACCGGTTCACGCGCAGGCTGGTTTGGTCCAGATCGATACCAAGACCACTGACCGTGAAGAGGTAAGCGCGTGAGTGACGCCGTCCTCAACCCGGACGAACTCGAAGTAGCGCCCGGTTTTGAACACGATTTTCTACAGGGCCAGGTTTTTGCTGCCGCCAACCCCGAGGAACTCCGTGAAGCTCTCGAAAAGGCCTTCGACTACCGCGGCGACGTCACGATCACGCTGAAGGACGGCTCCAGTGTCGAGGGATATATCTTCGACCGCCAGACCGGCACCACCCTCGCCAGTTCGAAGATCCGCATGTTCCCGAAAACCGAGCCGGTGAAGCGGACAATCGTGTGGTCCGACATCGCGGGCCTCGCCTTTACTGGACGCGACACCGCCGCCGGAAAAACCTGGGAAGCCTGGCTGAAGAAATACTGGGAAAAGAAGCAGGCCGGCGAAACCAACATCGAACTGAAGCCCGAAAGCCTCGACTAAGCGTCTCCCCATGCCGCACCTCGATTGGTTCCCCCTCTGGCTTAGCCTGGAAGTCGCAACCATCGCTACGATATTGTCTGCGTTCGCCGGAATCTGGCTCGCCTGGGTCCTCGCCAACCGTACGTTTCCCGGCAAGGACATCGTCGATGCCCTCACTGCCCTGCCCCTCGCACTGCCACCGACCGTCCTTGGCTACTACCTGCTCACAGTCATTGGACGCAACAGCATCATCGGCCACACGTGGGAAGCGGTCACCGGCAGCCCTCTCGTGTTCACGCCCTCAGCCGCCGTCATCGCGGCGATGCTCCATGCCATACCGCTGCTGGTCAAATCGACCCGGGCCGCCCTCGAATCCATCGACCATGATTTTGAACGCGCCGGACGCAGCCTCGGAGCCAGCGAATGGCGGATTTTCTGGTGGATCAGTCTGCCGCTTGCGAAGCGCCCTGTCGCCGCCGCCACCGCCCTCGCATTCGCCCGCTGCCTGGGAGACTTCGGTGCCACGCTCATGATCGCGGGCGATATCCCCGGTCGCACCCAGACTGTCGCAGTCGCTGTCTATGACGCGGTGGAGTCCGGCAATACCGCCACCGCCCGCTGGTTGGTGCTCGCGATCTCCGCCATCACGATCCTGCTCGTGTTCCTCTCGAACCGCCTCGAACGGAGACGAACGGCATGATCGAAGCGGCCATTGGCAAAAACTTCCCGCCTGCCGAAGACTCTGCCGGTTTCGAGCTGAACGTCGAATTCCAGGCAGGTCCCGGTATCACAGCGCTCTACGGCCCTTCGGGTTCCGGTAAAACCCTAACCCTCGACGCGATCGCCGGTTTCATCCCCCCGCAGACCGGTCGCATCCAACTGAACGGCCAGATCCTGTTCGATGCCGGCACCTCCGTATCCATTCCGCCCCGCAACCGCGCCTGCGGGTATGTCTTCCAGAACTATGCGCTGTTCCCGCACATGACCGTAAGGCAGAACCTTGCGTTCGCCGCCAACAACCTGCCGCGACTGGAACGCCACCGAACCATCGCCGAACTGCTGGAACGTTTCCACCTAACCGACCTCGCCGGGCGCAAACCCCGCGAACTTTCCGGCGGTCAGAAGCAGCGCGCCTCCATCGCCCGCGCGCTGATCACGCAACCAAAGGCGCTCTTGCTGGATGAACCGGGCCGTGGCCTGGATGGGCAACTTCGCGCCGAACTCTACACCACGCTCCTCGACCTGAAGACGTTCGCGAAGATCCCGATCCTCCTGGTCACGCACGACACTGAGGAGTGCTTCGCGCTCGCCGACAACGTCCTGATCTACCAGACTGGCCGCATCGTCCACCGGGGATCGCCTCTCGAATTGCTGCGCAACCCCGGCACTGCAGACGTCGCGACGCTGCTCGGGGACTTCACGCTCTTCCAGGCCGAAGTCCTCACCCTCGATCCTTCCCGACAAACCAGCACCCTGAAAATGCTGGGCCAGGAGTTCAACGGGCCCCATCTGCGAGGCTGCTTCCGGGGTGACCGCGTCACGCTCTGCGCTCGTCCCGAGGAGCTGCGAATCGTCGATAAACCAGGTGACAACCGTCTCCGCCGCAGCCCTCTCCGTATAACCGAGCGCCCCCAGGCCGTTCGCGTTGATTTCAACGATGGCCTGATCGTCGATGTTCCCCGCGACCAGTGGATTGGGCGCCCGGACGAAGTCTGGGTCGATATCCCCGCCAACGCCCTCCGCCAGATCAAGGCGTGACGTTAGTCACTGCAGTGCACGCTGATTCGGCCTAAGCTCAAGTCATGGCCACCAACATGAACCACCCGAAACACCCGGAGCGGATCTGCTGGGGCTGTGAGAAGCTCTGTTCGGTCACCGCCCTGGAGTGCCGCGAGACCCGAGCCATGCACCCCGCTGAACTCTTCGGCGACAACTGGGATGCCGAACCGCCTGTCTACTTTTCCATCGCTCCCGTGTGTGCCGAGACGGCCGACGTCAGGCCACCCAGGTTATAACCACCCTCCAGAACCGAGATCAACCGTCCTCCGGCGTGTTTCTCGGCGACCTCCCGCATCACGTTTGTCAAATCCGCGAAATCGGCATCCGTTAACCGGAAGTGCCCCAGCGGATCGCCAACCCGCGAATCAAACCCGGCAGAAATCATCACCAGGTCGGGACGGAAATCGTCCAGTGCGGGCATCAACAAATCCCGGAATGCACCGACAATCTCAGCCCGGCCGGCACCCGCCCGAAAGGGGGCATTCAGCGTCGTTCCCTCCCCCGCTCCGTCCCCGGTCTCATCGCGATCACCCGTCCCGGGGTACCACGGTGACTGGTGGGTGCTGAAGAAGAACACCGAGCCATCGCGATAGAAGATATCCTGCGTTCCATTGCCGTGGTGGACGTCCCAATCGACAATCGCCACGCGCTCCACACCGTGCTTCTTCTGGGCATAGCGGGTCGCCACCGCTATGTTGTTGAACAGGCAGAAACCCATCCCCACATCCTTCGTCGCATGGTGCCCCGGCGGCCGCACCACGCAGAAGGCGCGGGATGCTCGCTTCGCGAAGACCTCGTCAACGGCTGTCAAGACCAGACCCGCCGCCCGTTTCGCCACATGCAGCGAATTTGTGCAAATGCTCGTGTCCCCGGTGCTCAACCCATCCGCACCGCTCTCCACGTCATGCGTCGCGATCCGGATCTAGGCTCGGGAGTGCACCAGCGCCAGTTCATCCTCGGTCGCAGTCCGCGGGGTAACCACCGAAAGCTTCTCCAACCCCACCCCAGCTACTGCCGCATCCCAGCGAGCGACCTGTTCCGGATGCCCTGGCCCTGGATCGTGCTGTCTGGCTATGTCCTCAGCCAGAAAGATCGCACTCATGCCGAAGCCTCCGCCCGCAGCGCCTGAATTCGGGGGGCCCGTGATTTCGGGCTGTCCAGACTGAAGCTGCGGAAATCCTCCAGATCCTCGCGAATGTATGCTTCTGTTACTGCCACGGCTTCCCGCAGGGCTCCCGTCACCTTCACGGACGCAGTCCAGACAATCTCACCCGACGCCGGATCGAACAGCCACTTCCCGACGGCCTGCCCCCGATCCACAATGGAATGCACCGGCAATTCCGCCAGAATCGCGTCGAGATTGCTGACCAGCGCATACTGCGGCACCTTCGGAACCTCAAACGCCTCAAACGCGGCCCGATCGTCGGGCAACGCGAGATAATCACCCGTTACCGACTCCAGTCCCAGCGGAGCCATTGCCGCCTGCGAGGCCTTCACGCCCAGGCCCGAAAATGCCTGAAACCCGGCCGCAGTCGCACACCCCATCCAGCCAAAGAACAGCCGCGCCAGTTCCACAAAACTCTCTGCGTCGCGCCGTTCATATCCAGACAGAGGATTCGGCTCCCACAGCGCGTACTTGTACCGCTGCTGGTCGAGGCGGCCGTTCACGGGAACCCGCCGGATATCACCCGCCGACTGCATCAGCCCCAATGCCACCGGGATAGTCGTGGTGACGCCCTTCTTCACGCCCTCGGGCCCCAAACTCCGCGCGGCATCGCCCACAGCAGCGCGAATTGCATCCGGAGCCATCGGCCCGCCCCGCAGCGCGACACGAATCGCTTCGGACAGGCGCGCAATCTCGTCATCGGTGACGCCCAGCTTCCGAGCCACCTTCGCCTCCGCCTCGGCGAACTGCCGGCCTACCGCCAACCCCAAGGAATAGTCCATCGCCGGCAGGACATAGGTGCAGCCACGCGCGCTGGGCAGTTCCTGAATCTCCGCCGCAGCCAGCGCCGCGTCCACTTCTGCCCGCCGCAGCCCCGCCCGCGAGAACAGCGTTAGGTACGGAGCCGCGCCACCGACCGACCGCGCCCAACCGACCTTCTCCAACACCTTAGGAGGATTCAGCCCCGCGAGGCTGCCATCCAAGCCCTGCCGGTGGCTCCACCAGGCCTTTAGTTTCGCGTCCGTCATGACAGGAACCATTATGTCCTGATCCTGTTATTCTGAACCTAATGTTGCGTGCCCCTATTTATGCAGCCTTCGGCCTTCTCGGCCTCACCTTTCTGATGACCGCCGCCCCTCCTTTCCAATACCCCACCACACGCAAGGCCGACACGGTCGATAACTATCACGGCACCAAAGTGGCGGACCCGTACCGCTGGCTGGAAGACGACCATGCGCCGGAAACCACCGCCTGGGTAACCGAACAAAACAAGGTCACGCAGGCCTACTTCGCGCAGATCCCGTTCCGCCAGGAACTTCGGGAACGCATGACGAAGTTCTACAACTACGCGCGCGTCACTGCGCCCACGCGCCGCGGCAACACCTACTTCTTCCGCCGCAACGACGGCCTGCAGAACCAGTCGCTGCTCTACATGCAGGAGGGCCTCGACGGCAAACCCGAGCTGTTGCTCGACCCCAACAAGCTCTCGAAAGACGGCACCGCGGTCCTCAGTGCCTCCGCGTTCTCCCGCGACGGCAAGTACTTCGCCTACGGCATCTCCCAGGGTGGTTCCGACTGGCAGGAAGCCCACGTGATGGAAATCGCTACACGCAAGGTCCTGCCCGACACCCTGAAATGGCTCAAGGCCACAGGAATCTCCTGGGCGGGCGACGGATTCTTCTACTCGCGCTACCCGGCACCGGAACCGGGTAAGGAAATGTCGGCGAAGAACGAATTCCAGACCGTTTGGTTCCACAAGCTCGGTACCGATCAGGCACAGGACCAGAAGGTCTTCGAGGATACCTCCCACGCGCAGCGATTCCACCGCGTTGGCACCACGGAAGACGAACGCTACGCCATTCTGGATACCTCCGACCGTGGTTCCGGCAAGAAGGGCAATTCGATCTACTACCGCGACCTGAAGGACCCGAAGAGCGTATTCAAGCCCATCGTCGCGGAGATCACCAATGACGAGTGGTCCGTCATCGACAACGTCCCTGGCGGGTTCTTAGTCGAAACCAACAACAAGGCACCGAACAGCCGTGTGGCGTTCTTCAACATCGCCAATGGCGAGTGGAAGACCGTTATCGCGGAGAAGCCCGAGCCGCTGCAATCTGCGTCCACAGCTGGTGGCAAGCTCTTCGCCCGGTACATCAAGGACGTGGCCACCCATGTTTACGTCCACTCGCTAGACGGCAAGCTGGAGAGTGAAATCGCTCTGCCCGGCCCCGGCACTTCCGGCGGCTTCTTCGGCCTGCATGACGATAAGTCCGTCTTCTACTCATTCACGTCGCTCAACTACGCACCGTCCATCTTCCGCTACGACATCGCCACGAAGAAGAGCACGCCATTCTATGTCCCGCAGATCCCCGGCTTCGATTCCGGTAACTACGAATCGAAAGAAGTCTTCGTCACCAGCAAGGACGGCACGCGCGTCCCGATGTTCATTGTCCACAAGCGTGGTCTGAAGCTGGACGGCACCAATCCCGCGTGGATCACCGGTTACGGCGGCTTCAATATCGTGGAAGCCCCCGGGTTCGATCCCCTGCGTCTTGCGCTGCTGGAACAGGGCTTCGTGTTCGCTTCCGCCAACATGCGTGGGGGCGGCGAGTACGGCGAGAAGTGGCACGACGCAGGCACCAAGCTCCAAAAACAGAACGTATTCGATGACTTCATCGCCTGCGCCGAATGGCTGGTGGCGAATAAGTACACCTCACCCGACCACTTCGCCGCCAATGGGACCTCCAATGGCGGCCTGCTCATCGGAGCCGTCATCAACCAGCGCCCTGATCTGTTCCGCGTCGCCATCCCCCAGGCTGGCGTGATGGATATGCTGCGTTACCAGAAATTCACCATCGGATGGAACTGGGCCCCGGACTACGGCCTGAGCGACAACGCGGCTGAGTTCAAAGCCCAGTTTGCCTACTCGCCAGTGCACAACGTTCAGAAGGGCAAGAAGTACCCGGCGGTCCTGATTACTACGGCCGATCACGATGACCGGGTCGTCCCCGCGCATTCATTCAAGTACGCCGCCGCCATGCAGGAAGGCGTAAGCCCCGAAAGGCCGGCGCTGATCCGTATCGAGACCAACTCCGGCCACGGAGCCAGCAATACGCAAAAAGCCATCGAAATCCGCGCGGATGTCTACGCGTTTACGATGTACAATCTGGGAGTTACGCCGAAACTCCCGTAAACAGGGCCATCAGAAGGGCGTCAGTTCCAGAAAAGTGTAATCGCCTATCGCCTCGACCGACAGGTCGCACCCCGTTACAAACACGACTCTTGCGTCATCGGCCAGTGTCAGTTCCAGCCATGTTGGGCCGACTGGAACTGCGGAGACGAGATCAACGCGCCGTCCAAACTGACAGCCCTGACCCTTAATGAGGCATCGAGGATTGTGGATGGCAGATCGCCCCAATCGCCTTCAACTGCCATAGCCTGCATACTGAACTTTACGCGCTGAATCCCGCCCTCGCCCGGGCACTTACTTCCAGTCGGCAGTGAAGACGTTGAATTCGTAGCGGGCGGCGGCTTTCCAGTCGGTGACGAAGACGAGTTTCTTGCCGTCCGGGGAGAATTCCGGGAAGGACGTGAAGCCGTCGTAGCTGGTCACCTGACGGAGGTTGGTGCCGTCGATGTTGATCATGAACAGCTCGAATTTGCGGCCGTCGCAGTTGTGCTTGTTGGAGGAGAAGAGGATCTCCTTGCCGTCCGGGGTGAAGGTCGGGGCGAAGGAGGCACAACCGAAATTCGTGATCTGCTTTGCGTTCTTGCCGTCGGAATCGGCGACGAAGAGTTCCATCTTCATGGGGCTGGTGAGGTCCTCTTTGAGCAGGGCCGAATACTTTGCCTTCGTCTCCGGAGTGGTGGGGTGGCCGGCGCGCCAAGCGATCTTCTTGCCGTCACGGGAGAACACGGCTCCGCCGTCGTAACCGAAGCCCTTCGTGATCTGCTTCTTGCCGGAACCGTCCAGGTTCATGGTGTAGAGATCGAGGTCGCCCGATTCTTTGGAGGTGTAGATGATCTTCTTTGTCTTGAAGTTGACGGTCGCTTCGGCGTCGTAGCCATCCACGGTGGTCATGCGCTTTGCTTCGGTGCCATCGGCCTTCGAGATGTAAAGGTCGTAGCTGGGGTAGACGGCCCAGACGTAGCCCTTGCTCTTGTCGGCGTCCGGCGGGCAGCCGGTACCGGCGGCGTGAGTGGAGCCGTAGATGATGTGGTCACCATCGGGCAGGAAGTAGCCGCAGGTGGTGCGGCCCTGGCCGTTGGAGACCATGTGCTGGTCGGAGCCATCGGCGTTCATGACATAGATCTGGTCACACTTTGAGCCACCGCGGGTGGACTGGAAGACGAGACGCTTGCCGTCGGGCGACCAATAGGCTTCGGCGTTTTCTCCGCCGGAAGTCAGCTGCTTGATATTGGTCATTTCGGCGCCGAAGGCCATGGAGGCCACGGCGAAAACGATTGCGAGTTTCATATTGATCTCCATCACTACTGAATTTTGTTGGCGAGGGCGACTCGCAGAATTTCGGCGACGGCGTCACGCTCGGCACCGACCAGGGTGAGGCGCGGGGCACGGACACGTTCATTACCCATACCGACTTCCTGCTGAACCCACTTAATGAGCTGCACGAACTTGGGGACCACGTCGAGACGGAGCAGCGGCAGGAACCAGAGGTACAGTTCAAAAGCCTTCGTGATGTTGCCGTTCTGCGCGTAATTGAAGACGTCGACCGATTCCTTCGGGAAGGCATTGACGAGACCAGCGATCCAGCCTTCGGCTCCGGCAAGCACGGCTTCGACGATGAGGTCATCGACGCCGCAGAGGATGCGGAGGCGGTTGCCCAGCAGGCGGCGGAGTTCAGCGATGCGGCGGACGTCGGCGCTGGATTCCTTGATGGCGTGGAGCGTGGGGCATTCGTCCATCAGTTCGGCGACCTGATGCGGCAGAAAATCGACCTTGTAGGCGATGGGGTTGTTGTAGAGCATCGCGGAAACGTCGGTGGCGGCCAGGACCGCTGCGACGTGAGCCTTCATTTCGCGCCAGTCGCCCACGTAAACGTAGGGCGGCAGGACCATGAGGCCGTTGCAACCAGCTTCGGCAGCCATTTTCGCGATGGCGACGGCTTCGTCGGTGGAGAGGGCGGAAACGCCCGCCACGACGGTGGCGCGGTCGCCAATGGCGGCGATGCAGGTGTCGAGCACGGCACGCTTTTCGGCCATGGTCAGGGTTGCGCCCTCGCCGAGCGAACCGAGAGCGACGACGCCGGTGCAACCGTTATCGATCAGCCACTGGCAGTGCTTCGCGAGGAAGGCGTGGTCGACGGACATGTCTTCGTTGAAGGGCGTCGTGATGGCGGGAATGACTCCGGCCCATTTCATTGGCTTCATAGGTCACCTTCTGTTTTAGCAAGTGTTGCAATACGTGCGGGGAATGCGGGGGGGCGGACGGAGGTATCGGTCCAGCCGAAGAGGAAACGAACGGCCGGACCACAAACGCGGCCCTGGCAGGGCCCCATGCCGCAGCGGGTCTGGAGTTTGGCGGCGCGGAAGGAGGTCCAGGGGGTGAGACGGGAGTAGGCGACATCTTCGCAGCGGCAGACAAAGGTGTCGGGGGCGGCGAGATTGCGGAGTTCGGGGCGGAGCGTGAAGGCCTGGCGGAGGGCTGCGTCGAAAGCTCGGGCGTCGGTGAGGGGAGCTTCGTTGAAAGGGTGGCCGGCGGCCCGGCAGGCGGCGGCGGTTCCGGCGAGGGTGGCGAGATCGACGTCTCCGGTTTGGGCGGTGAGGATGTGCGGGGAGGTACCGGCGAGTTGGGCCAGTTCGTCGTTGGGGACCAGGCCGCAGCCGATTGCTGCGTAGTCGCAGGGTTCGGTATGCCCGGTATTGAGTGTGACGGCTTCGAGGCTTTCGTCGCCGTGGGCCTGAGTGACCCAGGTGCTGGTGCGGTAAGGGATTCCGGCGAGGGTCCAGCCGAGGCCTGCTCCCTGGAGGAGCTTGGCGGGGCGGCGGAGGAGCGCTTTAGCGAAGGTCGAGAGCGATGCCAGCGGGGCCTGTTCCGCAATGAGGCGGACGTCAGCGCCTTTCTTCCGCAGAAGGGCGGCGACAGCGAGGAGGAGCGGGCCGGTTCCGCCGATGATGACTCGCTTGCCCTGAACGTCGAGGCCGGATTTGACGAGGGCCTGGAGGCCTCCGGCTCCGAAGACACCGGGGAGGGTCCAGCCGGGGAACGGGAGGAAGAGTTCGCGGGAACCGGTGGCGAGGATGAGTTTGGTGTAAGGAAGCTGGTACGCGCGCTCCGCATCTTCAAGGAGCAGGGTTCGGGCTTCGGCATCGATAGAGATGACGCGGGTTCCGGTTATCAGGTCAGACCCAAGGGTTTGGGTGCGGGCCAGGTCGCCGCGCCAGATCTGGCCTCCGGCGGTGGGGTTGTCGTCAAGGACGGTAAATGAAAGGCCGAGGTCCCGGAGTTTAGTGGCTGCGGCGAGACCGGCGGGTCCGGCTCCGACTATGATGATGCCGGGAGAGCGGGGTGAACGGACCTGGGGCGCGAACGGGAGCTGGCAGGTTCGCTGCTGGTTTTCATCGCGGCACTCGAAGCAAATGCCCATGCCGCAGAGGGGGGCTCGAAGTTCTCCGGTGACGGAGCGACGGCTATTCATGGTGCGCGAACTCCCTTCCGGGGGCATACCATTCGCGGGGGATTTCCGAGGTGCGGCCGAGGATCTCGTCGGAGATCAGGCGTCCGGTCGCAAGAGAAGTCGAGATGCCGAGGCCTTCGTGGCCGGTGGCGAGATAGAGGTTATCAAAACCGGGGCAGAGACCGATGAGGGGAACCTTATCGGGGGTGGCGGCGCGGAAGCCGGTCCAGGTGCGGATGCCCTGCAGATTGGCGAGGCCGGGCATGTATTCGAGGGCGCGGGCGAGCATGCGGGTGAGCATGTGCTGTTCAATGACAGGGTCTTCGGTGCCGAACTGGCGGGAAGAGCCGATGAGGATCTGGCCGGTGGCCCGGGGCTGCGCGTTGAAGGCGACGGAGTCCGTCGCGACCGCGTGCGCACTTTTCAGGTAGCCGAGTTCGATGAGCTGGTGGGTCAGGTAGCCCGGATAACGGTCGGTGATGAGGAGATGGCCCTTGCGGGGGGCGACGGGCGCCCAGGGGACGAACTGCGTGACGGCAGTCCCGGTGGCGAGGATCGTAAGACCCGCATCGATGTCTTCGAGGCGGGTAACACGGTGGTTCAGGAAGACCGGGATGCCTTCGAGCAGGTAGCGTGCGGCACAGGGCGGGTAGCAGACGCTGTCGGCAGGCATCCGGAGACCACCGGCCAGGCCGGGACGCAGTGCGGGTTCAGCCTGGGCAAGTTGGTGCTCGTCGAGAACTTCTACCGGGATACCGCGCGCCGTGTAGAAGGCGTATTTGCGATGGACTTCAGCCATCTCCTCGTCATCCGCTGCGACCCAGAGGGAGCCGCAGGGGAGGAGTTCGGCGTCGGCCGGGAGTTCGGGGGCAAGTTCGGACCAGAGTCGCTGGGAAAAGCTGGTGAGGGCGAACTGGGCGTCGGAGTCGTCCATCACGGCCAGATGGCCCATGCCGGCGGCTGTCGCGCCACCGCCAATGGTGCCGGAAGCCTCAAAAACAGCCACGTTCAGGCCAGCGAGTTTCAGTTCGCGGGCGCAGGCGGCGCCGACGATTCCGGCTCCGACCACGATGGCGTCATATTTGCAACTGGACAATGCAATATTGTACTGATGCCTGACAGAATTCACGTGATCGATTCGCATACCGGGGGCGAGCCGACTCGCCTGGTGGTTTCGGGCGGGCCGCCGCTGGGCGAAGGTCCGCTGGCGGAGCGGCTGAATCGGTTCCGGGATGAGTTTGACCGGTACCGCACGGCGGTCTGCAATGAACCGAGGGCATCCGATGCCGTGGTGGGGGCACTGCTGGTGGAGCCGACCGACCCGACCTGCTCGGCGGGGGTGATCTTCTTCAACAACGTCGGGTATTTGCACATGTGCGGGCACGGGACGATTGGCCTGGCCGTAACGCTGGCTTACCTGGGGCGCATTGCACCCGGGCTGCACCGGATTGAGACGCCTGTGGGCATTGTGGAGGCGGAACTCCATGACGACGCGCACGTGACCGTGAATAACGTTCCGGCGTACCGGGCGGCGGCGGGCGTGACGATTGAGGTGCCAGGGTTCGGTCCGGTGACAGGCGATGTGGCGTGGGGCGGCAACTGGTTCTTCCTGGTGTACGATTCGCCGATCGGCCTGCATTTGACGCATCTGGAGGAACTGACCGAGTACTCGTGGGCGATCCGCCGGGCGGTGAACGCGCAGGGGTACCCGGAGGTCGATCACATCGAACTGTACGGGCCGCCCGTGGCCGCGGGGTCGGATTCGCGCAACTTCGTGCTGTGTCCAGGGAAGGCGTACGACCGGTCGCCGTGCGGCACGGGGACTTCGGCGAAGCTGGCGTGTCTGTATGCCGATGGGAAGCTGCAGCCAGGGCAGGTGTGGCGCCAGGAAAGCGTGATTGGCAGCTGGTTTGAGGGCTGGGTGACGGTGGAAAACGGCGTGATTCACCCGCACATCCGGGGATCGGCGTACGTGACGGCGGAGGCGGATCTGATTATTCATGAGGGCGATCCGTTCGGCTGGGGTATTTAGCTCGCTTATCTTTCTCGCAAGTTCGATAATTGTCAGTTATCATTGAAACGTGGAACTCAGTACACTCCGCGTATTCATGACCGTCGTTAACGAGCGCAGCTTTTCGCGCGCGGCGGAGAAGCTTGGGCGCACGCAACCAGCGGTTTCGCTCTCGCTGCAGCGGCTGGAAGCCGAACTGGGGGAGAAGCTGCTGGACCGGTCGGCCAAGGATGTGATGCTGACGGACGCCGGGCGCAGCGTGCTGGAGTATGCGCGACGTTTCCAGAACCTGGAGAGCGAACTTTCGAACGCGCTGGCCGAGCTGCGGGATCACTCGTCTGGACGGCTGGTGATTGGCGCTAATGAATCGACGTCGCTGTATCTGCTGAAGCATATTGAGCGCTACCGGCGGGTGTATCCAAAGGTAAAAGTCCAGATCCGGCGCAGCTTTTCGAGCCGCATTCCGAGTGAGCTGATTGACGGGAATCTGGAGCTGGGCGTGATCAGCTACCAGCCCCATGACGAGCGAATTCTGTGCAATGTGATTTACGAGGATTCCCTGGCGTTTGTGGTGTCGCCCAAGCACCGCTTTTCGACGCGGCAGGATGTGCCGATCGCGGAACTGGGGAATGAAGTTTTCATTGCGCACAACGTGCTTTCGCCGTATCGCGAGTATGTGATCCGGGCGTTCCATGAGCGCGGGATCCGGCTGAACATGGACGTGGAAATGCCGACGGTGGAGACGATTCGCTGGATGGTGGAGCAGAACATCGGCGTGGCGTTTTTGCCGCGGATGTGCGTGGAGCAGGAGATTGCCGAGGGGCGGCTGCTTGCGGTGCGGGTGCCGGAGTTCCAGGTGGAGCGGAAGATTTACCTGGTGCGGCCGTCGCGACGGGCACTGAGCTATGCGGCCGAGGCGTTTTTGAAGCTGGTTACCGGCTAGGACCGGGTGCCGGAAAGACCCGGGATTTGCGGGGGAAACCCCGGCGAAACGGGTCGAAACCGGTGGAGAAACCCGGTGGTGGTTTGGGTAGTTGGCCTGTGTTTTGTTGGAGATGGGCTGGGTTCGATCAATATTTCTTATTTTTGCGGATTGCGGAGAGCGCGCAGGTGCCGCGAGTGACTGCTTCGGGTTGTGTCCTGGCGTCTCCATGGGTTTCCGATTCCAGTGGAGCATGGGCGCCTATCAGGGTCGGGGTTGGTGCGGGCCTTGGTCCCCTGTAAGTAATTCAGCGAACTTAAGTTGGCGATATTTTGAGCGTGCGTGATCGCGCTACCGAGCCGGACGACGGTGGCTGGCTATGATCCGGTCGATGGTGGCTCGATCCAGTAATTTGCCGTTGATGACGACAGCCGCGATCTGCGTGGTGTTGCGGATGTCCTTGAGCGGGTCGGCGTCCAGAAGCAAGACGTCCGCCATCTTCCCTGCCTCGATGGTTCCCTGTGAGGTCTCCCGTCCCAGGAAGCGTGCCGGGTTGATGGTTGCTGTTTGCAGGGCTTCGAGGGGGGAGAGGCCAGCTTTGGTGAACCAGCGCAACTCCTCGTGGAGGCAGAAGCCGGGGACCTGGCCGTCGCAGCCCGCCAGAAATCGATTGCCGTGGGCGTGGAGTTCCTGGACGGCCCGCAGGGTGACGATATTGGCCTGACGGAATCGCTCCAGCGTTTTTTCGTCCAGGTTCGATAGTTCCACGTTGTCGCGGGTGAGCTTGCGGAGGGAGTCGCTGGCGTATTCGGCGTGGTCGAGCGGCGTGCCGGTAAAGACTGCGGGCAGAGTCTGGAAGAACTCCAGAGTTGGCGTTTGCCAGACGCCCCTGGCAGCGAGTTTGTCGAAGAGCCGCGCGCAGGGGGAGAGGTCAAAAGTCTCCGCGGTTTCGCCTTTGCCGCAATCGCCGAAGACGCGGTAGTTGGCCAGATGTTCGATGCTGCGCATCCCGGAATCGGCTGCCTCTTCGACGGTTACCGCGCCGGGGACGTGGCCAGAAAAGGTCAGTCCCACCGTGGGCGCTTCCTTAGCGATGGCAAAGAAAACGACGCGGGGCGTGTGGTCGTGAACCTTGATGAAGTCCACTCCGAGTTTCTTCAGGTCGTGGACCGCAATTTTGGCTTCATCTGCGTTCTTTGTTGCCCGGCGGTACGGGAAACCGGCGGGCGCATCGTCGAGCATGGGTCCGGAAACCGCAATTTCGGGGCCGAGCAATTCCTCGGAGCGGATGCGGTTACGGAGAGGGAAGATGAATTCGGCGTCGGCCCCCATGTCACGGGTACCAACGACGCCTTTGGCGACGAACAGGTCAGTGGCTCCGGCACCGGTTCCCTGATGGTGGGAGTGCATGTCCCAAAGTCCGGGAATGAGAAACTTCCCTTTCCCGTTCACCCGAGTGGCGGTGCGCGGGATCCGGATTGACGGGCCAAGCGCGGCAAGGGTATTGCCCTGAATCAGGACATTGACGCCGGGGCGGTGCGCTCCGGTTGCCACGTCGATGACGGTTGCACCCGTAATCGCGATGGAACTCCCCGGCTGCGCAGCCACGGGCAGGATAGAACAAGCCAGCAAGACAGCGGCACTCGGCCACGTCATCCTCCCCTTATTCCGGAAGCCACGCATACGCCCTATAAATTATCAGGCCGGCATGCCATTGGCTTAACATGGCTCCATGAGATCAACGGGGCATTTCCTGGTGGGTGTTTTTTTGTCGGCGGCCTGTTCGTGGGCGGGGCAGACATTCGCCCTGGATTCCACCAAAGGGCTGGCGGCGCATGACGTCACGGTGGAAGCGGTTACCTATCAGGGGCGGCGTGCGGTTCGGATTTTGCCTTCTTTGTCTGCTTCCGCGGAACAGGTCAACCCGAAAAACGACGAAGGCGGGGGGATCGCGGGCGTTACGAGGGCATCATTCCATGACGGCTCGATTGAAGTGGCAGTTGCCGGGAAGCCGCGGCCCGGGGCAGCCCCCGACGCCCGCGGTTTCGTTGGTGTAGCGTTGTGGATTGGGCTGGGGACGGAAGGGTACTTCACGAAGCTGCGGATCGCGGAATAAACGCAATGCTCCGGCTTCTGGAATTAAAGGTCACCTTCGTCATTGCCTGGGTGATTCGGATCCTGGTGCCTCGCGAGCATTGGTACGCCGCAGCCTTCGCAGCCAGCCGCCCGGTGGGTCCCCTGCTCTGCTATCTGCGCCGTAAACAGTGGAACGGGCCGCTATCCCAGGCGATATTTTTGAATTACATTCTGACGATGCTCACGCGCAGCCAGAAGCCGTTTTCTATAGCCTGGAAAGTGGAGGGGGGCGAGGCGCTCCAACGGGCTGCCGCAAGAGGTGGCGTTGTGCTGTGTTCTTCCCACTTACCGCTGATTAAAGTAGCTTGCCGGGCACTGATCGAGTCCGGCATCAATGTGGCGGGAGCACTGGCGGCGGATCCGGCAACGGGCGATTCGATGTCGGTCTGGGGCCTGAAGGAAAGATTGCCCGCGCTGCGTACCGGCCCAACCGTGCTGGTGCGCGCACGGTCGCTGCTGCGCGAGGGAAAGGCCGTGTTGGCGCTGGTGGATGGCTGGCCGGGCGGACCGATCCGGACGGCTATGTTTCAGCTCGCGGAACGGATGGACATTCCGGTCTTTCTGATTTCCGCCGAACTGGAAACCGATGGGGTGATCCGAGTACGCCTGTTTCAGGGGGAGACTGCGGGGACCGCAGCAAATGTCGCGGCACTGCGGCAGGAAGTGGACCGGATCAGCGCAGGGTCTCACGGACCTTCGCACCCAGGGCGTCCGGGGTGAAGGGTTTCTGCAGGAAGGACACATGGGAGTGGAGCAGGCCGTGGCGCACAACGGCGTCGTCGGTGTAGCCGCTGAGGTAGAGTACCGGCAGGCCGGGGTATTTCCCCATCAGGATTTCCGCCAGTTTCCGGCCACTCATTTCGGGCATGACGACATCGGTGACCAGCAGGTCAACTCGGCCGCTGTGGCTCGCCAAGAGTTGCAGCGCGGAGTTGCCCTCCGGGGCCGTGATGACCGTATAGCCGAAACTCTCCAGCACCGCGCGGGAGAACTCGCGGACGCCGGTATCGTCTTCCACCAGCAGGATGGTCTCGGAACCACCGGTAGCGGCTGCTGTCGCGGGTTCAGCCGAGACCTCCTGTTCACGCGGCACAGCTGGCAGGTAAATCTTGAACATGGTGCCGATACCGACCTCGCTGTAGACGTCGATATTGCCGCCACTTTGTTTGACGATACCGTGAACGACGGCGAGGCCGAGGCCAGTGCCCCTGGTCCCTTTGGTGGAAAAGAAGGGTTCGAAGATGCGTGCCTTCACATCCGGCGGGATGCCACAACCCGTATCGCTGACAGCGAGCATTACAAACCGGCCGACAGCGGCGTCGGGGTGGGATCGCTGGTACGCCTCGTCGAGTTGGGTCTCGCTGGTTTCGATGGTGAGGCCGCCGCCCTGGGGCATTGCGTCGCGGGAATTGACGGCCAGGTTCATGATTACCTGTTCGATCTGGCCCTGGTCGAACTTCACCATGCTGATGGTGGGGTCAAGGACGGTAGTGAATTCGATATCTTCGCCGATCAGACGGCGCAGCATCTTTTCGGTGTCGGCAATAACGGCGTTGAGATCGAGAACTTTCGGTTCGAGGATTTGCTGGCGACTGAAGGCGAGAAGCTGGCGGGTTAACGACGCGGCGCGATCCCCGGCCCGGGCAACCTGTTCGAGCATGACCCGCGTGGGGTCATTGAGCGGCAGGTCGGCGAGGAGCATGGCGCTGTAACCGGAGATCACGGTGAGGAGATTGTTGAAATCGTGGGCCACGCCTCCGGCAAGCTGGCCGAAGGCGTCCATTTTCTGGGCCTGGTGGAGCTGGGCTTCGAGTTTCTTCCTTTCGGAGAGGTCGCGGACGATACCAACGAAGTTGCGTTGATTGTCGAGCTGAAATTCTGTGACTGCCAGTTCCATGGGGAAGGTGGTACCGTCACGGCGGAGGCCGTTCACCTCGCGGCCGATGCCGCTGTTATTGGCCTGGCTTGTGCGCAGGTAGTTGGCGAGGTAGCTGTGGGGTTCCGAGTCGTGCGGCTCGGGCATGAGAAAGCAGACGTGTTGGCCGACCAGTTGGGCGGAGGTGTGACCAAAAATGTCTTCGCCGGCACGGTTGATCATGGAAATGACACCGTGCTCATCGGTGGCGACGATGCCATCGATGGTGTGGTCGAGGACGGAGGTCAGAAGCTCGTCGTTGCGGCGCTTGGCGGTGAAATCGCGGGTGACTTTAGCGAAGCCATAAACGGAGCCGTTCTCCTCATAGAGCGCGGCAATGGTGCCGTTCACCCAGAACCGGGTGCCGTTACTGCGGACGCGCCAGCCTTCGACCTCGGCTTTGCCTTCTGCGGCGGCCCGACGGAGTTCGGCGTTGGGCAAGTCGAGAGCGATGGCTTCGGGGGGGAAGAGGCTGGAATAATGGTGCCCGATCATCTCGCCCGACGAGTAACCTTCCAGGTTCTCCGCACCGCGATTCCAGGTGAGAATGGTGCCGGCTGGATCGAGCATGAGGATGGCGTAGTCCTTGACGCCATCAACGAGGAGACGGAAGCGTTCTTCGGAGGCTCGGAGGGCAACCTGGATGCGCCGTCGCTCACTGATGTCACGAACTACGGCGACGAAGCCGACGGGGTCGCCGGTGTTACTGCGCAGCAAGGTTACGGAGACGATCGCCCAGAAGGGAGAACCGTCCCGCCGAAGGAACGTGCACTCTTCCTCGAAGTAACCCTGGGTCCGCGCCGTCTCAATGGCAAATTCCGGTTTCCCTGCCGCGACTTCTTCCGGAGGATAGAAACGGCCGATATGGGAGCCGATCGCTTCTGCTGCAGAATATCCGCCGAGGCGTTCGGCACCGGGATTCCACGTCGCGACGCGGCCATCGAGGTCCACCATGATAATGGCATGGCTGCGGACACCTTCGAGGATGATCCGGCTGCGTTCTTCGGCGGTTCTGACTTCATCGTGGGACTGCCGGAGTTCCGCAGTTCGGGCTTCAACGAGGGTCTGGAGTGAGGCATTGAGCTCGCTTAGTTCCTGCTCAGCACGTTTGCGTGCTGTGATGTTGCGATTGCACTCGACAACACAGAGGCTGTCGTCCTCGCGAACGACGACCATCCGCGACTTTACATTGACGAGAACTCCACCTTTCGCGCTGTGGACGAATTCACCTTCCCATTCCGCTTGCCGGCTGAGAGCCCCGAGGATTTCGGCCGTGATCGCGGGGGACACTCCCAGCAACTGGTGGCGATTCGAACCGAGGGCAACCTCGCGCGAACAACCGTAGAGACGTTCCGCTGCGCAATTCCACGAAACAATACGGCCATCCCAGTTCCAGACGAGAACGGCGTCATGAACCTGCTCGATCAGAGCTGCATGACGGCTGATGAGCATGGCGCTTGCCTCGGCCTGGCGACGGGCATTGTGCATCGAGCCGGCGAGAAAGGCGATACCGAGGCCCGTAGAAAGGTAGAGAACCAGGCCAACCTGCATCTCGGCTGAAGGCAGCAGCGGCCATGGAACCGGTGAGAGAAAGATTCGTGAGCCTATGCCGCCGAGGACAACAGCGAGGATTGCGGGGCGAAGGCCCCCGTACCAGGCCGTGAAGAGGATGGCGAGGAATATAGTGGCAAACGGAAACTGGGTCCCGAGTACCGGACCGAGCAAGTGGCGGAGCCCCACTGCCACTGAGACACTGAGAACTGCGCACACAACGCACGAAATCAGCGATTTCTCACCGCAGGGGACATTGCGAACAGCGGCAAGGGAAGCCCCCCAACTGTCGGTATTCATACCGTTATCAGTATAGAGCTTACTGAGCGATTTCCCCGATTAACGCGGATATATCCGGTCGAATTTCGGTATTTTTATTTGTAGGCGTTCCACCCGAACCAACTGACCTATTTTACCTACAATAATTCGGCTGTGAAACCTACTTGTCGCGATTTCCTGTAACGAACCGTACCTGGGCGAGTTTACCTTCAAACAGACATGAAAATCTACTCCCTGCTCCTGACCCTTGGCCTTTTCCGTATGACCGGAATCGCCCAGGAATTTGAAGCGGCTGCGATCCGGCGCCATCCCGGGGTCAGCAGCAATACGAACATACGGGTCTCGGGCGGGCGGCTGACCATTGTTAACGCCTCGGTGAAGACGCTGATCCGCAACGCCTACGGCATCCTCAGCTTTCAGCTGGTGAATGAGCCCCGGTGGCTGGATTCGGAGATGTTTGACGTGTCCGCGACGACGGGTTCGAGCGAGGAGATCACGCAGGAACAGATGCGGGTGTTGCTTCAGACGTTGCTGGCGGATCGGTTTGGTTTGAAAGTCCACCGGGAGAGGCGGACGGGTACGGTGTATGCCCTGGTGATTGCACCGGAGGGCGCGAAGCTGGTCGCGGGCGACGCGGCGACAAAGCCCGGCGTCAATACCCGGAAGGGTCCGGGGGAGGCTCGGATGAAGGGCACAAACGAGCAGGTGGCCGCGCTGGCCAGCAATCTGGGGAACCAGTTGGGGCGGTTCGTGCTGGACCAGACGGGGCTGACGGGCGGCTGGGACTGGGATCTGGTCTGGGATCCGGACCCTGGCCCGGAAGCGACCAGACCGTCGTTGTTCACGGCGGTCCGGCAGCAACTGGGCCTGCGGCTGGAACCGAAGCAGGGGCCGATGGAGGTGCTGGTGATTGATTCGGTGGGTCGGCCTTCGGAGAATTAGTCGTAGTATTCGAGGCCGAGGTGGGTGATCAGGTCCTCGCCGCGCATCCAGCGGAGGGTGTTCTTGAGCTTCATCAGCTGGATGAAGATGTCGTGTTCGGGGTAGAGACCGGGGGCGGTCATGGGGCCTTTGAAGTAGAAGCTGAGCCATTCCTGGATGCCCTTCATGCCTGCACGGTTGGCGAGGTCGAGAAAGAGGACCAGATCGAGGACGAGGGGCGCGGCGAGGATGGAGTCGCGGCAGAGGAAGTCGATCTTGATCTGCATCGGGTAGCCGAGCCAGCCAAAGATGTCGATGTTGTCCCAGCCTTCTTTGGAGTCGCCGCGCGGGGGGTAGTAGTTGATGCGGACGGCGTGGTAGAGGTCCTTGTAGAGCTCGGGGTAGAGGGCGGGTTGCAGGATGGAGTCGAGGACGCTGAGCTTGGTTTGCTCCTTGCTCTGGAAGGAGCCGGGATCTTCGAGGACTTCGCCATCGCGGTTGCCGAGGATGTTGGTGGAGAACCAGCCGTTGCAGCCGAGCATACGAGCTTTCAGGCCAGGCGCAATGAGGGTCTTCATGTACGTCTGGCCGGTTTTGAAATCCTTGCCGCAGACAGGCACGTTCTTGTCACGCGCGAGGGCGAGGAGCGCGGGGATGTCGTGGGTGAGGTTCGGGGCTCCGTTGGCGAAGGGGACGCCGGACATGATGGCGGCATAGGCGTAAACCTGGCTGGGCGCGATATCGGGGTCGTTCTTCGCGAGGCCTTTTTCGAAGGCTTCGATCGTCTGGTGAACCTTCGAGGGGCGGTGGAACACTTCGGTGGAGCCGGTCCAGATCATGACCATGCGGTCGCACTTGTTGACCTTGCCGAAGTTGGCGATGTCTTCCATGAGGGCGTGGGCTTTGTCGAGGAGCGTGCCGTTGGTTTTGACGTTGGGGCCGTCGATGCGGGTGACGTATTTTCGGTCGAAGACAGCCTTCATGGGCTTGATCTTTTGGAGTTGGGGCTTGACCTGTTTTAGCAGGGCGGGGTCAAGGACGGCGGCGTTGACGGCGGCTTCGTAGGCGTTGTCTTCGAAGATGTCCCAGCCACCGAAGACGAGTTGGTCGAGGCCGGCGAGCGGGACGAATTCCTTAATTTTCGGGGTGCGATTATCGGTGCGCTTTCCGAGGCGGATGGTACCGAGTTGGGTGAGCGAACCGATGGGTTGGCCGAGGCCTTTGCGGACAGCCATGACACCGGCCATGAAGGTGGTGGAGACGGAGCCGAGGCCGGGCATCAGGATGCCGAGTTTGCCTTTGGCGGGGGCGATTTTCTGGGTGATTTTGTCAGACATGAGGGGCACTTTCCACGGTATCGGCGGGTGGGGAGAGGGGGCAAGGCGCTGGCCGCGGATTCGGGGCATCTCGCTGGATGAGCGTATGCAATATCATTTTTCCAGACGGATATTTCATGATCTACAGGACAATGTCGATCCCGTTGCGTCGCGCGGCCCTGGTGGGACACCCGGTGTTAGTACAGGGTCCGCGAGGCGGCGGAAAGACCACGTTGCTGCGAAATGCGTTCCCCGCCCATGCATATATATCGCTGGAAGATCCGGCTGCGCGGGCGATGGCTCGACGGGATGCACGGGCGTTTTGGGGCCGATTGCGCGCGCCCACGATTGTTGACGATATCCACCGGGTGCCCTCTCTTATTGAGGAACTCGAAGGGCCGCGGCCTCTGATTCTGGCGAGTTCGCTTCGGCTTCGGACGCCGTTCGAAACGTTTGAGTTGCATTCGCCGACGCGGGCGGAGCTGGAGGGGCGTGCGCCGCTGCCGCTGGAGATGCTGGGGCGATTTGAGCCGGTGCGGGCGGAGGCTCGTCGACAAACGGGCGTTGCCTGGACGGCAGGGCGGACATGGCTCGACCGGGATGTGCGAGCCCTGGTAAATGTTCACGATCTGGACCGGTTTGAGGAATTCGTCGAGTTGGCGAAGTCGCGTAGTGGCGAGGTGCTGGATCAGCAGGCGCTGGCGAAGGAGTGCGGGGTATCGCATCGAACGGTAGTGCGGTGGCTGGAGGTGCTGGAGACGTGCTTTCAAGTGCTGCGACTGCCTGCGTCTGACCTGGATTTTGGGCGGCGGCTGACGCGGAGTCCGAAACTGCACTTTGCGGAGAGTGCGAGTCTGGAGAGCCAGGCGGTGTGGGAGATCTACCGAAATGCCCGGCATTCGGGGATGGTGCCGGAGTTAAGTTATTGGCGGGACTCGAACGGGCTGGAGATTCCCCTGGTGATTCAGACGGAGACCGCGCCCGTAATGCCGGCAGGAATTTCGGAGGAGCCGAATCCGGGTGACGTGGCGCGATTGCGGCGGTGGATGGAGTTGGCAGGAGTGAGGCAGGGGGCGTTCATCGCGGCGCGCGGGGGGCAGTTACCTCGGAAGGGGGTGCTGAGTTATTCCGTGGGGGAGTTGTGAGGGCGGGGGCGTAAAACGCTGCAAATCCCTCGATGCGTCGCGAGCCGATGACCTTACGGCAGTACCTTATTACCCATATCATCATCCGCCAACCCCTGATTTGAACTCGTCGTCAGCTTCGCTTAAATGCTGACAATTTTTGCGACGATGGTTGATGAAGAATTCACGGTTCAAGCGGGTCGCACGGTGACGTTCGGTAAACTCTTCACAAATGCCAAAACATTTCTCCGTCGATGCGCGCGCAATGCTGACATGGGGCCGCGAGAGCATAAAGGACCATACAACTGCGGTCCTCGAACTCGTCAAGAACAGCTACGATGCCGGGGCTACCATTGTGGTGGTTGGCATTCGTGCGAGCGGGTCGGCGACGCACAATGCGTCAATTACTATCAGCGATGATGGTGCGGGGATGTCGTGGATCGATGTGGAAGAACATTGGCTTCGATTGGGCTACAGCGCCAAGCGAAAGGAGACATTCACGCGCACGGGGCGGCGAAAGACCGGAGAAAAGGGAGTCGGTCGGATTTCTGCTGATCGACTGGGCTGCGTGCTCGAGATGAGATCCCAATCAGACAGCCAGAACACGGTTGGGCTAGCTGTAGATTGGCGCGACTTCGAGCATCCTGGGCGCGACCTGGAAAGCGTCAGCGTTCAAGAGCTTTCTTCATCAGGTTTTCTGGTACCGCGACCCTCAATCTGGAATGAAAAGCAGCAGACGTACGATCCGCCCCCCGCGCCCATCCCCAATTCGTCGGAGAAAACCGGTACCGAGCTAATTATTAAGGAGCTTAGGCAAAACTGGGAATCCCGGGATGTGGCTGAATTGCAACGAATGCTTGCGCTCCTCACTTCTCCTTTTGATACGGTAAAGGATTTTCAAATCCGTATCGAGAACGACGTCGCGATAGAGTACAACGGAGTGGTCCCGTCTCCCCTCTGGACTCATCCCGCCATCGAGGGCGAGTTTGAGCTGAGGAGCGACGGCATGGTCGTTGGGTCCGTCAAGCATTGGCGACAAGACGCGGGCGAAAGGGTCACAACTGCGGTTTCTATACCGTTCGGCCAACTTGTTCATCCGAAACCCAGGGGCGTATCGCCATCGGCATCAATCAATTCCGTTAGCTGCCTAGGGCCACTGTCAGTTAAGCTCTTATTTTACCCTCAAAGAACGGACACCTCGGGAACCCAATCTCTACAGTTATCCGAACTCAGAGAGTTTCTCAGAATGAATGCGGGAATACGTGTTTACCGCGACGGCATTAGGGTCCCCCCATACGGGGACCAGGGCCGCCCTGAAGGAGACTGGCTGGGCCTCGGCGACCGAAAAGCCCGGAATCCGGCGGGTCCGGGCAGGCCGGACTTCCGGGTATCGCCTTACCAACTGGCAGGTGCGATCTTCATTGGGAGAGATTCGAATCCGGAACTCATCGATACATCCGGACGTGAAGGGCTCGTGTCCGGAGCAGCATTTGGGATGATGCGGAGCTTCCTATTAGGTTGTCTTAACAGACTAGAATCGCAGTACCATGAAGATTTCCTAGCGCGAACAACGGAACCTGAAATCCAACAACTAAGCCCACGGGGTACAGTTGACGAGCTCCGAATTCGTCTGTTTGACCTTGCCTCAACTATAAAACGCGCAGAGGAAACGCTTCCGGGCCTCGGTATTAATCGATCACAAGATGTGATCGAACAACTGGCCTCAACCACGCTAAGTCTAAACAATGCTGAAAAAGCATTCGAAGAACTGATCACGCAGTCCGGCGTCAGCAGAACTTTGGCGACAATCGGTATCGCAGCTGCCACATTTGGTCACGAAACCCAAAGTGGCCTCGACAGCGTCAAAGCGATACTCGGCACGGTCAAAATTTTATTAAATAATGAGGATCCAATCGACGAAGTCTTAAGTGAGCTGGACAAAGCAATTCGGGAAGCCGAAAAAGTAGCGGCATGGGGCGGCTTTGCCTTGGGTCGCGTTCGCAGAGACCGACGGGTCAGGAGAAACACTGACATTGCGGCCTTGATTGAAGAAATTCTCAGCGAGATGAAACCCGCCCTCGACGCCAGCACCATCGAAATAATATCTAAGCTTTCTCCTGTCAAGGCCCGAGTCTTTGCTATGGACATAGAATGCGTTGTGATAAATTTATTGACGAACGCGTATTATTTTTCGATGCACTCCTCGAACCTTCGACGCATTGCAATTGCCGTACGTTCAAAGGAAGTGCTTGGCAGGAGTGGATTCGAACTGGTGGTTGGAGACTCTGGGCCCGGCGTTGAAGTGGGAAATCGAGAGCGTATTTGGAATCCACTTTTCACAACTAAGACTAACGAGGAGGGGAAAGAAGTGGGGACGGGCTTGGGCTTGGCACTTGTCAACGCGGTGGTAATGGACGCGAAAGGGATGCGAACGATAGATGCCGATCCGACCTTAGGCGGGGCCAGATTCACTATATGGCTCCCAGAGTTTGGTTCCTGATCATGCCGACTATCGCGGTAATTGACGACCGTAAGCCGCAACGCGAGACGCTCTGTCGCTTGATTAAGTCCACTCTTAGAAAACTTAAGAGAGATGACCAGTGGACCGTAATAGGAGACGCGCCACCTTCGGATGAAGAGGATGTCCTGCAGTGGCTCGACGAGTGCGACGCAACCGTACTCATCACCGATTGGAAATTAAACGAGGGTGCTAGTGGCAGGCGCGCGGTTAATTATCAGGCGGATCGCCTCATCCGGGAGATTCGTAACAAGAGGCCGGCCTTCCCTATCTTTGTAGTCACCGGCTTCAAGGAGATGGCGCACCCCCATCTTAGCCATGTTGAGGGACTCTTTAGCCGGAATGATTTCACGACGACCGTTGACACCATTCTCCCTCAAATGCTTCGTGCAGGGCAACGCAGATATGACGAGCAGCGATTACTACTAAGCAAGTTGGAGACGCTCGCACGCAGTGTTGCATCCGGCGAGGCGACCGTCGACGAACGCGAGAGGCTACAGGGGCTACAGGGCTACTTCCAGACCGACTTGCCCACAATCATAAATCTCGACGGTGTCCTTTCTGAGTTCGAATCGCTGCAACGGCGAGCAGATGCATTGCGGAAGAAGATCCAAGCACGCTTAGATAAGCCAACTCGGAGACGGACGTAAGTGAAGTGGCCACGTCTCATCGGAAAACCTCGGAGCCAGCCCCTCCAAGGACATTGGCAGTCATGGAAGAAACTTATTGCTGACCATTGCGACGGCTGCTGTATCTATTGCGCGATCCCAGAAGGCAGGTTTGGCGGGATTCGCAACTTCCACATTGAGCACTTTCGCCCAAAGGTAAAGTATCCGCAGTTCGAAAACGACATCAGTAACCTGTATCTTGCCTGTTCGATCTGTAATGTCCTCAAGTGTGACGACTGGCCTGCGGACCCGATGCCTGACCACAGCGCGCCTGGATACCCAGATCCAACAATGACCGACTACAACTCGCTATTCTCTGTGAACCCTCATTCGTACGAGTTGGAGTCAAACACAACAGCCGGCAAGTATCTGGTGGAGCGAATTCTCCTCAACCGTTTCCAGCTGATTCTCGAGCGACGCTTAGATCACACGTTGCGAGCGTCTCAAGACATCCTCGAATGGCTTACCCATACCGCAGACATAATGACGAAATCCGAGGAACGCGAGCTAGTTAAATTAATGTACGCTATGCTTCAAGTCCAGACGAAGGTGATAACAAGCAGACCCTATCAGGACTCGGACACTAAGCGGGTGTCTGTGAAAAAGGTATCGAACAGACACTCAGCGTTGTGAGATGTCGACAACGAATAATCTCGTCCAAATAGGCATCAGTTTCCGATGAGTCAAGAATGCGCATTAAGAATCGGCAAGTTTCAACTGAACCATCTCTTGGCTGAGCAACGATTAGATGATTTTCAACTGCTACTCTTCGGTGACCCAGCACCAAGGTCGCGATCGCGCGATTTCTATCGCCGGGTCTTGACGTTCGACGGATCAGCACAACTGGTGGTTCAAAAGTCCGACCCATAAATTGGCGCGATTCGGAAATGCGGCGAATCTCTTTGCGCGGTTTGGCATTCTTTGCATGCAGATAGGCATAGCGAGGCCCTTCCTGTGCGTGCCTATGCGGGACTACCGTACCAACTGAAACATCAAACTGATCCCCTACCGTCTTGGCATACAGGATTTCGCTTTCGGGTCTATTCTTGACTAGCACCTCTCGCCGATGATAGTGGCAGACAAAAACATCGACGTCTGCGTGGTTCGAAAACAATCCGACTGATTTGCACCGTGTGGTAACCGCGTAATTGCTTACAAAGCTCCGCCAGCGGGCGTAGCTTGTTCCAGTGCGCAAGACTTCTGGCAAGATGGCCGCTATATAAGTATTGGCACCACCAAGCATAACTGCACGCTCAACGAACAGCGCCGCTGCTGTCGCAGAACCGCTCCTCCATTTACTCTTTGCACCAGATATTTTGCCGTACGGTGGGTTCATCAAAATAACTGAACTGTTTCCATATTCCGTAAGTATCGAAAGGCCATCGCCCACCGCAACATTTGTCAAGAGCGACGCCAGATTGCTTGGATTGTCATCCACAGTCACACCTCGGCTCGCTGCAAGCAAGACAAGCCGAAGCCTGGCAGCTTCGATAAACTCACCACTTAAATCACAGCCTGCGAGGCGACTATTCCAGAATCGCAGGGTTTCCGACATTGTATTCCTAACGCTCAACCGCCGCGCAATTGGCAAAAGCAGATCGCCCGCACCACATGCCGGATCAAATGCCCGATGCAGGTCCCATGATTCGATCGGCAACTCTCTCACAACCTGTTCGGCCAACGCAGATGACGTGAAATGGGAGCCCAATTCCCGAATTGTCTGCCGTGACACGAGTTCCAAGCATCGTTGACCCGCCCTGCCGTCAAGCAGTGATGTCACGTCAGCCCCCTCCAAGTTCTCGAGTGCAGAACGCAATTCCACGACGAACTCGGAATACTTACCCGTATCGTGGAAGGGCAAATCGGCCAGTGATTCCGGATTGTCAATAGTCAGCATCACCGCTCCTTAATCTTACTTGACGTTCGATCACGATGCGGGAGTCCTCATGCCGGATTGGCTTGGCCAATTGCCAGGATCATCGCCGTCTCACCCGTGGTGGCGGTCGAGGAGGACCTTTGCTTCTTTGTGGAACGAGGGGAGCAGGGCGACGAAGGTCAGCGCTGCGGCGAGGCACAAGCCGGCTCCGGCGGCGATGGTGAGCGGGGCTCCCCATTTGGCGGCGGCGAAGCCGGAGGCCATGGCGCCGAGAGGGTTCATGCCGATCAGCATCATCGAGTAGACGGCCATGACGCGGCCGCGGTAGTGGTCCGGGACCATCGACTGGATCAGGGTGTTGCAGGAGCCGATCTGGACCATCATGGCGAAGCCGGTGAGGAGGAGCAGGGCGGCGGAGAGCCAGAGGTTCGTTGACCAGGCGAAGGTGGCGAGGGCGACCGCGAAGGTCACGGCGGCCATCGACAGCCAGCGACTCAGGCCGACAACGTTACGACGGGAGGCGAGGAGGAGAGCTCCGGCGGTGGCTCCTACGCCCGATGAGGACATCAGCAGGCCGAGGCCTTTGGCACCGCTGTGGAGGATTTCTTCGGCGAAGATCGGCAACAGGACGATGAAGGGCAGGCCGGCAAAGCTGAGCAGCGCGATCATAGCGAGCAGGTTGCGAACAGGACGGCTTTGACCGATGAAGATGTAGCCATCGCGGATGTTCTGCCAGGGGGAGGCTTCAGATTCGGGACGCGGCGCGGGCGGGCCGAGGCGCATCATGACCAGGCCGGTAATGACCGCGATGTAGGATATCCCATTCAACAGAAAACACCAGCCTTCACCGATCTGCGCCACGATGAGGCCGGCGATGGCGGGTCCGGCGACACGCGCGAAGTTGAACATGGTGGAGTTGAGCGCAATGCCGTTCATCATGTCCTCACGGCCCACCATTTCGACCAGGAAAGACTGGCGCGCTGGGACATCGAAGGCGTTCACGATGCCCATCAGGGTGGCCATCACGAAGATGTGCCAGATCTGCACGTGACCACTGAGTGTGAGGGCGGCGAGCAGGAGGGCCAGCAACATGAAGGTGGCCTGGGTGGCGATGATGATAGTGCGACGGTTCAGGCGGTCGGCGAGGTGACCGGCGACGGGGCCGAGGAGGAGGACCGGGATCTGGCCGGCGAACGCGACGAGGCCGAGGAGGGCGGAGGATCCGGTGAGGCGGTAGACAAGCCAGGATTGTGCGACCGATTCCATCCAGGTCCCGATGAGCGAGATGATCTGGCCGCTGAAGAAGAGGCGGAAGTTGCGATGCCGGAGCGCGCGAAGCGTTGGCGTATCGAAAAGGTTAGACAAGGCGAGTCTGGGTAAGACCGATGACTCAAGTGTAAACGGGCATAGAAAAAAAGAAGGGCGCGAGCTTTCGCCCGCGCCCTTCCGTTATGACAGAGTTGACGACTACTTCACTGCGAGATCAACAGAATTCGAAGCGGAGTAGTTCGGACCACCGAACAGGGCCAGACCCGAGGACGGCATCTGGAACTGCAGTTTTGCGGTACCGGCAGTGACGCCCGCAGGCACCGTAACGGAGACCTGGTAGACGCCGGCGAGGCCAGCGATGGCGACCGAGGAGTTGACCGCGGCCGAGATGCCACCGATTTTGGCGGAGACGGGAGCCGTGATGTAAGGCTGCTCGGCCGGGGTGACCTGACCGGTGGCGAGCGCCGGGCTGGTCTGGCCGAGGCCGGTGGCAATGATGGTCAGCTTGTCGCCGGCGACGGCGGGATTGTCAGCCGTGACGAGGCTGCCGTTGGCCTTGAAGACAAACGGGCCACCGGCAGTGGTGCTGAAGATGGCCGGAGCGTAGGCGGACACGGGGGTGTTGACGGCGGTGGAAACGCCGCTGGCGGAGGTCACGATGACCGGCTGACCGGAAGACAGAGCTTCTGCCGGGATCTGGGCATTGACCTGAGTGGGCGAAACGTAGAGCAGCGGAACCGCATTGCCGCCAACCGTGACGCTGACACCATTGAGGGACTTCGGCAGCACGGCGCTGTTGAAGCCAGCCGTGTTACCCGCGACCTTGGCGAAGCTGGTACCGAAGATGGAGACCAGACCGCCGGGGGCGACCGCAACCTGACCGTTGGACAGAGCTGCGGACTGGATGGTGCCGATGGCCGGAGCCGTGGTGACCGCCGTGCCGAGCTGGCCGCGAACCGCGCCGCCAGGATTCAGGTTGGTGTGGATGTTCCAGTAATGCTTTTCCGGGTTGATGAGGAGGTCGTTCAGCGAGGTGAGCGCCTGGCCACCGGACACGGTCGCGATGCGGAAGAAGTTGCCCGTGCCGTCAGCGATCAGGACCGGCGTTGCGGACAGAGCGGCGTCAATGGTGACGGGGCCGTTGGTGCCGGCGAGCGCATCATGGATGTGGGTGGAAGCGAGATTGGTACCGGTGGCGAAACGAACGTTGCCATCGAAGACCACAACACCCGCGGCGACACTGGAATCAGCGTTGCGAACGGTAAAGATCTGGATGTTGCCGATGGCCGGGTTGACGTTGACGGCCGGATTTTCCTGGGCGCCGGAGGGCTGAACCTGGAAGCTGGTCTGGTCGGTGTTCAGGACCTGACCGCGCATGGCGCCGCCGCCACGGGCAACCGTGTGGACGTTGAAGTAAACGAGGCTGGTGTCACCGGCGATGGCGTCCAGGCTGGCGAGGGCGCCGGCGGTGGCGAGGTTCACTTCATTCTCGAGGCGGAGGGTACCGGTGCCACCGGGCACAACCGGAACCTGGCCGGTCAGGCCGCTGTTGATGGTGACGGAACCGTTGGCGCCGGCCTTGCCGAGGTGGATGTGCATGCCGGTGAAGGCGGTGTCATCGGGGAAGCCGGTGTACTTCGCTTCAAAGATGGAGTAAGCGGAGGTGATGGCACCCTGGGGGTTGCGGGTCACCAGCGCGATGTAGGAGCCGACGCCGGACCATGGGGCACCGGTGATGGCGGGAACTTCATTTTCGGGCTTCAGGAGAGCCATGCGGACATAAACCTGAGCGGGCTGCAGCTGACCGCGCATGGCGCCGCCGCCGTTGGCCGTCGTGTGAACGTTGAAGTAGAAGGCACCAGGGTTGGCCACAATGGCCTTGATGGTGTCGAGCGTGGTGGCCGTGGTGGGGAACTGGGTCTGAATAGGGGGCAGATTGGCTGCGGTCGTCTCAGTATCGGTGCGGGCGATGGCAAACGGGACCACGACGCCGCCGGAGACGGTGGGGCCGCCGGTGTGGATATGCATGGCAGTGATCGTGGACGCCGCACCAAACTGATAGCGGACGTTGGCATCGACGCTGCCGGAGGTGATGGCGCCGGAGGCGTCGCGGACGACGTGCAGCCAGACGTTGGCCGTACCCGTGGCGGCCGCCGCTACGGCCGGGACTTCATTGTTGTTGGACAGTAATGCGCGGTAAACCAAAGTCTCGGATGTCTGGGCCGAAAGGCTCGCCAGAAACACCAGCGGAAGTGCAAATTTCAATTTTCTCATTCAGAATATTCCTCTCTTGCGTGGACGTGTGAACAACATGGACCCTGCCGCCGCCACGATTTGGAATCGGATGCGACCCGTACGAGGCTACCAGAATTCCGCGCCCGATGTGTTGCCATCATGTTGCGGAGTTGTAACGACTGAAAATCTTACTCGGGTCGCCTTGGGGACGCCGGGGGAAGCAGGGCGGGGAGATCGGGTAAGCGGAGGTTCCTGTTGACCGGCGGGCCGACCAGGAGTTCCTCACCGGAGGTACGCAAAATGCCACCCTGGAACGGGATACCACCCGCCGGCAGCTGGTCACGGCCGTTCTCTTTGCCGATGAACTCCAGCCAGCGACCCGGCAGGAAAGTGGCTCGCTGGTGGAGACTCTCCAGAAAGTGGAAGCCTTCAGCGGACCAGCCAACAGCACCGGTTTGGGGGAGGACAACCAGGCGGATGGGCTCGGCGGCCGTGGCAGGGCCCGAGAGGCGGGCGGTTCCCGTGAACAGGCCGGGTTTCGCCTGGGCGGCATAGACCCGAAAGGGCACGATCCGGGAGGCAGAGGCGCCGACCGTCACTGTGACGACACGGGGGGAGAATTCGAGGCCATCCACTGCCATTTCCAACTGGAAAGTGCGGATTTCCGGGGCATTGTTGCGGAGGGCGACGGCGAGATCGCGGCCAGCCCTCTGGCTGACGGGCAAAGTGGCGGGATACAGAGCCAGGCTTGAGTTGGTGGCGAGGCGGACGGCAACGGCATCTGGAAACGACAGGGTGGCGGGCTTACGGAGCCAGGGCTGGGCGTGGCTGAGGCGGGTGCCGTCGGCTTCGAGCGAAAGGTCCACAGTATCGCCATCGACCGCGGTGGCGGTTGGCGTCACGTGATAGAGAGATTCGAGGGGAGATTTGGGGTCGGAAGCGTCGCGTGTGACGTCGAGGCCGGGGCGCGGGAGGAGGCGAGAGCGCTGGGAGATTGCTTCGGATGAATACTGAGCGGTGAGACGGTTTTCTTCACCGATGAGCAGGACTTTGGCGCTGGGGAAAAACGCGGTGGAATCGGGCGGCTCGATGGCGATGGCGATACGAATGCGGCGCGAGGGGGCTGGACCGGCGGGGATTGTCAGACGAAGACGCTTTGCGCTGTCGTCCCAGGTGAAAGCGGCGAGTTTGCCTCCGGCGACGAGGGGACCGGAGGGCTCGCGGGAGAGTTGCAGCATGGCTTCCCCGGCTGCCGGCGAATAGAATTCCATTGCCAGAATACCGTTTTCATACTCCATGGCTGTGAGTTCGGCGGTGGCATAGATGAGGTGGTCCGGAGTGGCGAAGCCGGTGCAGTCGTGACAGAGCGGACCGGCCATCAGGGGGATATTGACGGGAAGACGGACGGTTCCCGACGGGGGAACGGTGACGGCGGGCACGGCGATGAAGCGGTGGGAGGGCGAGTAAGCGACGCGAAGGTCGCCGGTCCAGGGGGAATGTGAGGTGTTGACGGCGGAGGCGAAAGAAGCTCCGGCGGGGGTGGTGTACTGGCGGACCGAGAGAGTGGCGGCGGGGAGGCTGGGCTGGGCTCCGGGCGTGGTGCGGAGGCCGGTACCGAGGTGGCCCCAGTAGCGGGTGAACTGCGCACTGCGGCGCAGGGCGAGGGCGGCGGGGCGTTCGGTTCCATCAAAAGCGATGGCTCCGGGGCGATAGACGGACCCGGTCAGAGTATCAAAGACGTCGGTCCACAGGACGGCTTTCGATGACGTCAGGAAGAGAGTGCTGGCGCGGGTCAGCGCATCGGAAGAAAGCGCAGAAATGCGAACCGGGGGGCCAGGGAGCGGGCCCGTGAGCGGGCCTTCGTGCTCACGGGTGAGCGCCGCCATCGAGGCGGGGGCGGGCCCTTCCAGGTCCACCTCCATATCGAGGCGCTGGATAGTACGGATGAGGGGGAGCAGGTCTGCAGGGTCAGGCGCGGGCGGCAGGCTGACGTGAGTGATGCCCGCAGCTTTCAGCCAGAGCAGATTGCGCTCGCGAAGGTGTTGCGGGATACCCGCCCAGGGGAATTCCACGGCTTCCACCCAGCCGGACGCGGCGAGGCACGGAACGGCGGAGAGACAGAGCAGCAGAAGCGCCCGCTTCAACTCAGGTCCTCTGTTTCCTGATGCGGTAGTCCTCGATGAGGGGCATTTTGATGACGGTACACATCTCAAAGAGTCTGGAACGTGCGCGAGGGCCGATGCGTTCCGTCAGAGTGGTGCGGTGATCCACCATGCCGGTACCGGATTTCTCATAAGTGGCGAAACCGGCGTCGGCGTCAATGAGGTTGGTGGTGGCGATGAGCGGTTTGCTGTTGTTGCAGCGGTGGGTGATGATCGAGGTGACAGTGTCTTCGACCCAGTCGGTGACGCGGTGAGCGCCTAGATCGTCGAGGAGGAGCACTTCGCGGTCGAGAGCAACGCGGTAGGCCTCTTTGTCGCCCAGGTTGGATTCTTTGTCGTACCCGGAGCGAATGCGGTCGAGCAGGTTCTGGTAGTCGAAGAAGAGGCCTTCAAAGCCCTTGTTGAGCAGGGACCGGAAAGCAGCGACGGCGAGGTGGGTTTTGCCCGTACCGGGCGAACCCATCAGAAGAAGGCCGGGCCGTTTGGTGTTGGGGAACTCACGGGCGTAGCCACGAACCTGCAGGTAGACTTCGGTTAGTTCGCGGTAGGCGATCGCATTGTCGCGGGGCAGCAGGAAGTTCTCAAACGACGCGTTGGTATAGAGCGGCGGGATGGCCGCTTCGCCGACCACGCGCGTGGCGCGCTCGGTGGAAACGCAGTGGCAACGCTGGGCGCCGGAGAGTTCCTCGCGCTCGACGATCTTCCATCCGGTCCCCCCACAGTCGGGGCATAAAGCAGGAGTCATACCAGTTCGATTATCCCGCCTGCTCAGTCATGGCGGCTTCGATGATGGCAAGAACGGCACCGGCAGCCACGCCTGCGTTCTCCGCGACGGCTAGTTTGGCGACGACACCGGCTACGGGCGACTTCAGTTCGTTCTGCATCTTCATGGCTTCGACGACGACAATTCCCTGCCCTGCTGTAACGATGTCCCCCACGGCGACCAGGATGCGGACCACTTTTCCGGGCATGGGCGCGGTGATGCTGGCACGACCGCCGGCTCCGGCGAGGGCCGAGGTGCGCTTCCACTGGCGAGGGTCTTCGACTGCGTATCGGACGGGGTGGCCGTCGATTTCGAGGCGGTCGGGGGTGAGGCGGATTTCGTAAGATGCGCCTCCGTGGAGGACCGAGTAGACGCCCGGCTCGCACTCGATGATGCTGGTTTCGGTGGCGGGATCGACGGGTTTGCCGTTAATGAGGATGCGCGCGCTCATTTCCCAAACTCCAGACCGGCGGCTCTCCAGCGGGAGGGCTGGGGTGGTGCATTGGGTTCGTTTTTGCGAACCGGCCGGTGCGCGACGGCAGCGGCAGCGATGGCCGGGATGTGCGAGGCGGGTTCCGGATGGAAGTTTGGCTGGGTCTTCAGCAGGGCATCGAGGTAGCCCGTGTGGAGGTCGCCAGCGACGAAATTCGGTTCATTCAGGATGAGGCGGAAGAGGGACAGATTCGATTCGATGCCGCCAATATGGTATTCCGAGAGCGCCCGCAGCATTCGGGCGATGGCGTGCTCACGGGTATCGGCCCAGACGATGAGCTTGGAGAGCATGGGGTCGTATTCGAGGGGGACGGTCCAGCCGGGGTAGACGCCGGAATCGAGGCGAACGCCGGGGCCGGAGGGTTCAGCGAGCGTGGCGATGCGGCCGGGGGACGGGAAAAAGTTATTGGCGGGATCTTCGGCGTAGATGCGGCACTCGATGGCGGCACCCCGGAGAGCGACATCGGCCTGGCTGAAGGGGAGTTCTGCTCCGCCGGCGACTTCCAGTTGCAGGCGAACCAGGTCGAGGCCGGTGACGAGTTCGGTGACCGGGTGTTCCACCTGGAGGCGGGTGTTCATTTCGAGGAAGTAGAACTCGCCGGAGTCGGTGGCGAGGAATTCGACCGTCCCTGCGTTGAAATAGCCGGCAGCGCGGGCGGCTTTGACGGCGGCCTCGCCCATCCGGTCGCGCAGGCCGGGGTGGCGGGCCATCAGGGGTGACGGCGATTCTTCGATCACCTTCTGGTGTCGGCGCTGCACGGAGCATTCGCGTTCGCCCAGGTGGACGAGATTACCGTGGTGGTCGCCCAAGATCTGGATTTCGACGTGGCGGGCGTTTTCTATCAGCTTCTCGATGTAGATCCGGCCATCGGAGAAGGAACGGAGAGCTTCGCTGGAGGCGGATTCAAAGGCGGAACGGAGGTCGGCCGGGTGATCGACACGACGCATGCCCTTGCCACCACCACCGGCGACGGCTTTGAGCATGATGGGGAAGCCGGTTTCGAGCGCGACAGCTTCGGCATCGGCAAAATCAGTCACACCTTCTTCAGTGCCGGGGACGATGGGCGCTCCGCCTGCTTTGGCGACGCGGCGGGCACTGGTTTTGGAGCCCATCAGAGAGATGGACTTCGACGACGGACCGATAAAGGTGATGCCGGCGTCTTCGCAGGCCTTCGCGAAGGCGGCATTTTCGCTCAGGAAGCCGTAGCCGGGGTGGATGGCATCGGCACCGTGACGGCGGGCGGCGTCGAGGATCTTTTCAATGTTCAGGTAGCTCTCGGCGGAGGGGGACGGGCCGAGATACGCGGCTTCGTCGGCTTTGCGGACGTGGAGAGCGGCGCGGTCGGCATCGGAGTAGACGGCTACCGAGCGGAGGCCCATTTCGCGGATCGTGCGAAGGATCCGGAGGGCGATTTCCCCACGGTTTGCGATCAGAATTTTACGGGGGAGCGCCATGTTGGGGAGACGGAAGTCTGCGCTTGATTGTACAATTCCGGCATGACGATTTCGCGGTTTGCCTGGTTGCTGCTGTTGGCTGCGGGCGTGGTACAGGCCGAAGAGTGGACCTACTGGATCGAACCCTGTACTGCAGAGGCCGAGAAGGCGACCGCGTGCCGACCCGGCGATCCGGAACTGGGCAAGTGGGCGCTGGAGGCATGGTCACGGGAGAGCAACGGAGCAATCACGTTCAAGCCGGCTGATTCCGAGGCCCATGCCCGACTGCGAATCCACTGGGCGAGTGGCCAGGGGAATCTGTATGGCGAGGCGGTGCCATTTCGCTTCGAGGGCAAGCGGGGCAGCAGCATTTATGTGCTGCCGGACACGCGAATGCTGGGGCGGGATATCGCGATTGCAACACGGACCGACGAGATGCTGCGGGACGCGATTGTGTATCTGACGTGCCTGCACGAGTCGGGGCACGGCATTGGTTTCGAGCATACGGCGGCGTTTGCCGACATCATGTACAGCTTCCGGTATGGCGGGGACATCACGGAGTATTTCGGGCGCTACCGACGGTTGTTGAAGAAACGAGCAGAGATCGCGGAGCACTCGGGGATTTCGGATGCGGACCGCACAGTGCTGCGCACCAGATATCCTGCTAAGGAATGAGCGAACTTACCGGCAAGACGGCCCTGATTACGGGTTCCAACCGCGGCATTGGACGCGCCATCGCGGGGCGACTGGTGCAGGATGGGGCGCGGGTGGTGCTGTGTGCCCGCGACGAGGCGCTGCTGCACCAGGCGGTAGATGAGATTCGTGTGGCGGGAGGCGAAGCGGTGGCGATCGCTCTGGATCTCCGGGTGCCGGAGGCCGCGCAGCAGGCGGTGGACGCGGCGATTGCGGCGTTTGGGTCTCTGGACATTGTGGTGAATAACGCCGGGGCAACCAGGCGCGGCGATTTTCTTGAGCTGTCGGACGACGACTGGGCCGATGGTTATGCCCTGAAGATGTTCGGAGCCGTGCGGGTGACCCGTGCGGCGTGGCCGCATCTGAGGGCTTCAGGTGGCGCGGTCGTGAATATCTCGGGGTCCGGCGGACGGACGCCAGGGGCACAGTTCACCATTGGCGGGTCAGTGAATGCGGCGCTACTGTCGTTCACCAAAGCGCTGGCCGATCTGGGTCTCCAGGATGGGGTGCAGGTGAACTGCATCAATCCGGGACCGGTTCGCACGGAGCGGTTTGAGAAGCGTCTGGCGCAGACGGCTGCCGAGCACGGCGTGGACCGGGAAACCGCGCTCGGCATCTTTGTGAAGCAGGAGCGAATGACGCAGGTGGGCGAACCGGAAGATATCGCCGGGCTGGTGGCGTTCCTGCTGTCGAAGCATGGCCGTTACATGCACGGGTCGCTGATTGACGCAGACGGCGGAGCGACGAAGACCGTTTAGGGGGTTACCGCAGCAACAACCATTTCCAGGACGCGACGAACACCGTCGTCCACGCCAATGGGGCCGTCGGAGAACTGGGTGTGGGGTTCCGGCTTCCACTTATCGCGGGAGCCGTCGTAGGGGTAATCCTGCTTCAGACCGGTGGCTGCGGGGTCGTACTGGCTGTCATTGCCCGCCATTTTGTAGATCACCATGTCGAGCGAGGGAATGACGTAGATGCCGAAGCCGCCCCCTCCCGACTTGAAGTAGGCGTCTTTCGGAGCGCCCGTTACATGGCCGTCCTCATTGACTTCCAGCGCCAGGCTGTAGGGTGCATGTTTCTGGTATGGCGAAGGGTGCGAGGCTTTGTCCACGTAGCTGGCCGGGACGATCTGTTTGCCCGCCCAGGCGCCTTTGTGCAGCAGGAGATAACCGAAGCGGAGGGCGTCGGTTGAGTGGACAGCGACGCCGCCACCTCCGGGATTATGCGGCAGAGCATTCTGGCCTGCGCGGTTCTGCCAGCCCCACTGCCCGAAGCCGAGTGGCTGCCCCATCTTCTCGTCCAGGTAATCCCGAACTTCTTTACCCGTAATGTTGCGCACCACGATGGAGGCAACGTGCGGGGAACTGGACGCGTAGGAGTAGCCGCCGCCGGGGGCCATCCAAAGGGGGGTGCGGAGGGCCGTCATATCCTGATCGAGGCCCGTTTCCAGAGGCTTTGCAAGAGCTGGCAGGGGGCTGGGGACACCGTTCACAAGCCAGGATTCGCACCTTCTCCGCGAAAACCGGCGGCCATGCTGAGGAGGTGGCCGAGGCGGATCTCCGCTTTGGCCGGATCATCGAGCGGGAAGGCTTGTGGGAGGTACTTTTGGGTGAAAACCTTCTGGTCGAGGCCGTCCGGGAAATCGGCTTTACGGTCCTCCAGCATGATGCCACAGGCAATGGAAACGAACGCCTTGCCGACCGACGCCATAGTGGGATTTGCGTTGCGGTTGCCTTTTCCGTAGTAGCGCTCGTAGACCAGATAGCCGTGGCGAACGACGAGAAGACCACCGTGCTGGCTGGAGCGGGAGGCATACTCGAACGCCTGATCCAGGCGTTTGGTATCCATGCCGGCGACCTTGCGGGCGGCAACGGCATCTTTGGCTTCGCGCCACCCACCCTTCGCGTCGGGCGGCGGAAAGTAGTCCTGGGCGGCGGGCGCCAGAGCTGGCAGGAGGAGGACGGCAGAGAGAAAAAGTGCGCGCATGTGGGTCAGACGCATTCTATCCCGTCCGGCTCTTAGCGGCGGAACTGGTCGAGGAGTTCGTTAGCCAGCACCTGTGGGCGATGCGTGGGAAGGGGCGGGGAGAAGCGAAGTCCCGCAGTCATGCCGGCCAGCCACGAGAAGGCCATGGCGCAGGCGGGGATGCTGAGATTGAAGTCAAACAAAGAGTGCGCCAGGCCGGCGAAAAGAGCCAGACCGCAGGCGAGGGGCAGTTCGGCGCGGCGCGCGCCTT
>CANIHR010000007.1 GCA_947467185.1 Bryobacterales bacterium | reverse complement strand
CCATAATCAATAATCAGGACCAAACCATGCGCCGAAACTACCTTCTCCCGCTCGCTCTCGCCATCACCACACTGGCGTCAGCCCAAACCCTCCCACCCGGAGTCCGCAAAACCGCCACTCTCGCCGGCATCTCCGAATACACCTACCCCAACGGTCTCCGCGTCGTCCTCTTCCCCGACGCCTCCAGCCCCAAAATCACCGTCAACATGGTCTACATGGTCGGCTCCCGCCATGAAGGCTACGGCGAATCCGGCATGGCTCACCTTCTTGAGCACATGAACTTCATCCTCACCACCAACGGCCGCGCCATCAAGAACGAGCTCACCGCTCACGGCGCCCAGTGGAACGGCACCACCGATTACGACCGCACCAACTACTACGAAACCTTCAACGCCTCCGACGAGAACCTCAAGTGGGCCCTCTCCCTCGAAGCCGACCGCATGGTCAACGTTCGCCAGGAAAAGCAGATCCTCGACACCGAAATGACCGTCGTCCGCAACGAATTCGAGCGCGGCGAAAACTCCCCTCAGCGCATCCTCGAAGAGCGCGTCCTCTCCACCGCCTTCCTCTGGCACAACTACGGCAAATCCGTCATCGGTTCCCGCGTCGACCTCGAACGCGTCCCCATCGACAATCTCGCCGCCTTCTACCGCAAGTTCTACCAGCCCGATAACGCCATCCTCGTCATCGCCGGCAAAGTTGACCCCACCCAGACCCTCGCTTACGTCGCCGATTCCGTCGGCAAAATCCCCCGCCCCACCCGCAAGCTCGACCCCACCTACACCGTCGAACCCCCGCAGGATGGCGAACGCTACGTCGAACTCCGCCGCGTCGGCAACGGCCGCCAGTTGATGATGGCCTGGCATGCCCCCGCCGCCGCTCAGGCCGACGCCCCCGTCCTCGAAGTCCTCACCGGAATTCTCAACGGAGCCAACGGCACCGGACGTCTTTCCAAAGCTCTCATCGACAACAAGAAGGCACTCTCCGCCCGCATCAACTTCAGTGACATGCACGACGCCGGCTTCGTCCTCGCCTCCGCCACTCTGGCCGACGACCAGTCCCTCGACGACGTCCGCAATACCCTCAACTCCACCATCGCCGGTCTCGCCTCCGAGCCGCCCACGAAGGACGAAGTCGAGCGCGTCAAGACCCGCCTCATCCGCCAGCTCGAACAGAGCATGAACAACTCTCACCAGATGGGCATGGGCCTGACTTCTACGATTGCCCAGGGCGACTGGCGCCTCTTCTTCCTCAGCTACGAGCGCATCAAAACCGTCACCCCCGAAGACATCGCCCGCGTCGCAAAGCTCTACTTCAAGGACTCCAACCGCACCGTCGGCGTCTTCCTCCCCACCGCCGCCCCGGATCGCACCGAAGTTCCCGAAACGCCGTCCCTGTCGAGCGTCCTCACGAACCTGACCACCACGATCCCGGTCAACTCGGCCGACGCCTTTGATCCCACGCCAGCCAACGTCGAAAAGCACCTGACTCGCCTCACGCTCCCCAACGGTATGAAGCTCGATGTCCTCCAGCGCCCGGCCAAGGGCAACCAGATCTCCGCCAACCTCGAACTCCGCTTCGGTGACCAGAACTCCCTCGCCGGCAAGAGTGCCACCGCTCAGATCACCAGTTCTCTCCTCATGCGCGGCACCAAAGCCAAATCCCGCCAGCAGATTCAGGATGAAATGGACAAGCTCAACGCCCGCATCGCGGTCGGTTCCGGCGGCGGTTTCGGCGGACGCGGCGGTGGTGGTGGACGCGGCGGTCCTGCCGGTGGTGGCAGTGTCTCCGCAGTAACCGCTTCGGTCCAGACCACAGTCGCGAACTTCGGCCCGGCCCTCGCTCTCGCCGTCGAAATGCTCAAAGAACCCGCCTTCCCCGAGGCCGACTTCGAGCAGACAAAGAAACAGCTCGTGAACAACCTGGAACGTGGCCGCACCGAACCGGCCAACCTCGCCGTCGAAGCCATCCAGCGCAATCTCGGCCAGTACGCGAAGGGCGACGTCCGCTACGTCCGCAACCTCGATGAACAAATCGAAGACATCAACAAGGTGACCCTCGACGACGTCCGCAAATTCCAGCAGCAGTTCTTCGGAGCCTCCGACGCCATCATGGTCGTCGCCGGAGAAATGCCCGCCGCCGATGTCCGCAAGCTCGTCGAACCCCTGCTCGGTACCTGGAAGTCTTCGACCAAATTCACCCGAATCGAATCCCGCTTCCAGAAGACCAATCCCCCGATCAACCTCAAGATCGAAACCCCGGACAAGCAGAACATCCAGTTCGAAGCCGGCATGAACTTCGCCATGTCGGACGCCGACCCCGACTACCCCGCGATGCTCCTCGCCAACTACATCTTCGGAGGCTCCATCACCGCCCGCCTCCCGGATCGCATCCGCAACCGCGAAGGCCTCAGCTACAGCGTCAACTCAACCTTTGCCGCCCCGGCCGAAGGCAACCTGGCCACCTTCCGCGCGCTGGCCATCGCCAATCCAAAGAACGGCCCCAAGGTCGAAGCCAGCTTTAAGGACGAACTCGCGAAGACAGTAGCCGGAGGCTTCACCGCCGAAGAAGTCGCCATCGGCAAAAAGGCCCTCCTCGACCAAAGGACCGTAGCCCGAGCCCAGGAACAAGCCCTCCCCGGAACGATCCTGACCCGCGAAGCCACCAACCGGACCCTCCTTTGGGACGAACAACTGGACACCAAAATCGCCACCCTAACCCCAGCCCAGGTCTCCGCCGCCTTCAAGAAGTTCATCGACCCAGCCAAAGTCTCCATAGCCAAAGCCGGAGACTTCAAAGCCGCCGGAGTCTACCAATAACCGCCGAAAACCGCGCACTAGCTAAAAGACTCGGTCTCTTGTTCAGCAGGGCGGCCTTCACCGTCTGCGCCGCCCTGCACGTGGCAACCTTCATCGTCCGACTCTCGGCTCTCTGGTTTCTGCCACTGTTTGTCCTGGTCAATGCCGCTGGTCTGTGCCAGCGACTTGTCTGCGGGTACAAGATCCACCTGTCTGACGCCCCGCGATGGCGCATACTGCTTTACTGCGCGGTGGGTCTCTACCTGTATGGCAATGTGGTAGCCGCTCCTTATGACCACGCCGCCGGAGCCAATGGCTGGCTCCGAATAATATCGGTATTCTTGGGCCTGTTTGCCGCGTTCATAGAAGGTGAGCTCTCGCTCGCCGATCCCGACCGCGAGCCCGATCCACCGTCCACTCAGTGGTGAGGCTACAGATTGCGGCGGAAAAAGGTTTCTACCGTACCGAACATGAAGGGCGGAGCATCAGTAATGACCGGCGGCTCACCGCCACGGCACTCGTATTTCTTCACCCGCTTAAACTCGCCCTGGTCGAAGTCGTTCTTGTTCATGAACCCGTGGCCCAGGCCCTCAATCAGGAACATCGTTACGTTGTTCCCGGCCACGCCCAACGCGTCAAACAGTAGTTCGCTCTGGCTCGACGGCACCACTTTGTCGTCACTGCCATGCACCAGAAGAATCGGCGGAGCCCCGAGCCCTTTCACGTAAGCCGCCGGATTTGCCTGCCGCACCAGTTCCGGGACCGTGCTCAGCGGAGAGCCCAGCAACTTCGCTTCGAACGACCCTTCGTCCGCCGCAAACTGGTTGAAGTCAACCGGAGGATACCCGGCGACAACCGCCTGCACTGCACTCGAAAATTCCCGATATGGATCGTCGTCGGAAACGAAATCCGAGTCCGTCGAAATCGCCGCCAGGGTCGCCAGATGGCCACCCGCCGACAGGCCCCAGATGCCAATCCGGTTCGGGTCAAAGCCATACTCACCTGCCCTCGCCCGAATCCAGCGTACCGCCGTTTTCACGTCATGGACGGGAGCCGGAAACAGTGCCTCGTTGCTCAACCGGTAGTCGATGCTGACCATCGCGAAGCCGCGCTGCGTGAAGAATCGCCCCAGATCCGGCCCCAGTTTCCGGTCGCCATGCAGCCAGCCGCCGGCATGCAGAAACAGGATCGTCGGCACCGGCTTCTGCGCCTCCACCGGGATATAGACATCGGCCTTCAACCCGCGGGCATATTCGATGCCCTCTTCCAGGCGGACAGTGCCGGGAAAGCCCCGGAGGATGATCGGATATTCCTGTGGCATTGCGGTCCCCTACTGCTGTGAAGTTTCGAGCGGCTTGCCGGTCTTGTCGAAGAATTCCTTCTGCAGCCGAGGTGCCACCTGATCCGACTTAATCGCCCGAATCGCCGCCACTACGCGGGCAATCGTCTGCCCCGCCAGCGCCTGGCCACGAGCCGCCGTCGCCCCCGCCGAATCGCCGGCATAGTGGTTCGGATACATCGAATACCAGGAGATGGAAGTCGAGACGCCCGCCGGCAGATCCAGCCGCGCCAGGTTCTTCCCGGACTGCGTTCCCGACCGTTCCGTGTGCACCAGTTCCGGCCTCGCCGCCATCACCATCGAGATCTCGCTCTCGCCCGCATGGCCATCCACGCCGGGCTTCGTCGGAGCCGTTCCCGGAGCGGGCGCGACGTTGGTCGAGCCACCCAGCGAAATCGTGTAGAGAACCCAGTTCTTCGGCTTCTCCAGCTGCGTCATCGTGAAGTACGAGATCAGCCCGCTATTGCCGCCGTGACCCGAATACAGCACCACCTTCGTGCAGCCATTCCGCGCCATCTCGTCGGTCGTTTCCTTCAGGAATTCCATCTGCAGATGCGTGCTGTAAGCGATGGTCCCGGGCTGGTGCTGAGCCTCAAAAATCTGCCCCACGAAGTATTCGGGAAACACCACCGCGTACTCCTCCTTCACCGCGCTCAGCACCGCATGGCGGGCGTCGAAAAGATCGGTCCCGATCGGCCCCGCCGGGCCATGCTTTTCCAGAATCCCCATCGGGATAATGCAGACGCCCTTCGCCTTGTCGATGGCCTTCACAAAGTCGCTTGCAGTGAGCTCATCCCACTTCGGGGAAAGGTCCTGAGCTGCCATCAACCCAGCCATTGCCAGACCAGCCAGTACGGTTCGAATCATCATTTCGCAACACCTCCCAGAATCCAGTGCAGAATCAGCGTACCAATCAAGCCAACCGTGCCAACCGTGCATTCCATTGCGGTCCACACCTGGAACGACTGCTTGATCGTTGCGTTGTAGTATTCCTTGAACATCCAGAAACCGGTGTCGCTGAAGTGGGCGAACATCAGGCTGCCGGTCGAGACCGCGATCACCATCAGCTCCGGCCGCACACCCGAACCCGGCACCAGCGGCAACATGATGCCCGCCGCCGTAATCCCGGCCACCGTGGCCGAACCCAGCGCGAACCGCATTACCGCCGCCATACCCCACGCCAGCACGATGGGCGACACCGAGCTCTCGCTCATCACGCGTTTGATCACGTCCGCCACCCCGCCGTCGAGAAGCACCTGTTTGAACGACCCGCCCGCCGCGATCACCAGCAGCAGCATCGCCACGCCGGAAGCCGCCGTGCCCACGGCCTTCATCACCGAATCCATGTTGCGCCCGCGCCCCAGACCCAGCGTCCAGATGGCGACCAGCAGCCCGATGAACAACGCCACGTTGGCGTCGCTCAGGAACTTCGCCATCTGCGCGATCCCGCTCTTCGCGTCCGTCGTCATCGCTACAACCGCGCCGAACATCATCAGAACCACCGGGATCAGGATCGTCGTCAGGCTCACGCTGAACGACGGTAGCTCGCTGTCGGCCAGTTCCTTGTGGGTATAGAGTTCCGGAGGAGGCTGGTTGTTCCAGCCCTTATAGAACCGCGAGAGCACCGGACCACCAAGGATCGTGGCCGGAATCGCCAGAATCACGCCGTAGAGCAGCGTCATGTTGAGGTCGGCATGGAAGACCGCCGCGACAGCCGTCGGTCCGGGGTGCGGCGGGACAAAGCCGTGGGTCACCGAAAGCGCCGCGCAGAGCGGCACGCCGAGGTAGAGCAGCGGCAGGCCGGTGGAGGCCGAAAGCGCATAAACCAGGGGCGTCAGCACAAGAAAACCGGCGTTGTAGAACATTGGCAGCCCGACCAGAAAGCCAGTCAGCACCATCGCCAGCTGAATCCGGGGAATGCCAAACCACCGGATGAACGTCTTACTGACCGCCAGTGCCGCTCCGCTTTCCTCGATCAGTTTCCCGATCGCCGCACCGCACACAATCACGATGGCGATGGTCCCGAACGTGTCGCCCGCGCCCTTAATAATGGCGTTCAAAACCGCCTGGGGCGCCAGACCATTTGCGATCCCTAGGAGGAACGACGTGATCACCAGCGACAGGAACGGGTTCAGCTTCACCCAAATAATCAGCACCAGCAGGAGGCCGATTGCACCGAACAGCAGGAACAGTGGAGTCATAGACGAATCTCCGAGCATATCCGATTCCGGGCCTCTTGCGATAATGAAACTTCAATCCAATCACATGCGGGAAGTAACTTACCTTACGCCCGGCGGTATTACCGTCCGGCGTACGCAGACGGCCCTCCCTTTCTCTAAGGGACTGGATCGCTTTCTGCGTCAGCTCGATCAACACCGGGGCATCTACCTGTCCTCGGGCTATGAATATCCGGGCCGGTATTCCCGATGGGACATCGTATCCGTGAAACCGCCTCTGGAACTCATCGGGTTCCAGAGAGATGTCACGTTTCGCCCCCTGAATGACCGCGGCGTGGCCATCAATCACATGCTGGCGCCCATCCTCGCCAGCCATCCGCACTGGGAAGATTTCCAGGACGACAACGGCACCCTGCGCGGCCGCCTGAAGCCCATGCCCGGGTTCTTCCCGGAAGAAGAGCGCAGCAAGCAGCCTTCGATCTTCTCGGTTCTGCGTGCTCTGACAAAGGAATTTTGCAGCGGCAAAGACGACAAGCTGGCGCTCGCCGGGGGCTTCGGCTTTGACCTGCTCTACCAGTTCGAACCCATCCCTCTGAAGCATGAGCGGACCATGGGCAAGGATCTGCAGCTGTTCCTCTGCGACGACATCATCTACATGGATCGCAAGCGCGAGGTCATCGAGCGGTATTCATATGACTTCGAGAGCGGTGATTTCAGCACGAAGGGTCTGGAACGGACAGCCGAAAAGGTGGCTCGTCAGCCGAAGCGCCGGCCAGGCAAGATCACGTCCGACCACACGCCCGCCGAGTACGAAGCCAACGTGGAAGCGGTGCGCGAAGGCATGCGCCAGGGCGATTTCTACGAAGTCGTGCTGCGCCAGACCTTCAAGACTGCCTACTCCGGCAAGGCTTCCGATCTCTTCCAGCGGATGCAGAAGGCGAACCCCAGCCCCTACGAATTCCTGATCCAGTTTGGGGCGGAACAGTTGGTTGGTGCGTCGCCCGAGATGTTCGTCCGGGTGGAAGGCAGCCGCGTGGAGACCTGCCCGATTTCAGGTACGGCCCGCCGCACCGGCGACCCGCTGCAGGACGAGAAGAATATCCGCGAGCTGCTCAACTCGACCAAAGAAGAGTCGGAGCTGACCATGTGTACTGACGTGGACCGCAACGACAAAAGCCGCGTCTGCGCGCCGGGTTCGGTGAAGGTTATCGGCCGGCGTCTGATTGAGTCGTACGCCGGGTTGTTCCACACGGTGGACCATGTGGAAGGCACGCTCGACGAGGGCTTCGATTCGCTCGATGCCTTCCTGAGCCACATGTGGGCTGTGACCGTGATTGGCGCGCCGAAGAAGGCCGCTGCGATGGCCGTGGAGCGCCTCGAAAAGAATGCCCGCGACTGGTACGGTGGCGCGGTCGGCATGCTGTCGCTGAACGGCGACATCAATACCGGCATCGCTATTCGGACCACCTATTTGCGGGATGGCTATGCCACTTATCCGGCCGGCGCGACGCTGCTGTATGACTCGGACCCCGCTGCGGAAGAGCGCGAGACGCGCCTGAAGGCGACCGGCTTCTTTAAGCTGTTGGGCGAAAAGCCGAAGGCTGTGGCCGCAGTGGAAGCGGAAGCTCCCATTAAGCTCAAGCTGCTGCTGGTGGATAACGACGATTGCTTCATCTTCACGCTGGCGAACTATGTCCGCCAGGCGGGGGCGGAAGTCATCACGTACCGCGCCGGTTTTCCGCTGGAAATGCTGGACCAGGTGAAGCCGGATCTGATTCTGATCTCGCCGGGTCCGGGGCGTCCGGTGGATTTTGGGGTTCCGGCACTGGTGCAGCACGCGGCGAAGGCGAAGATTCCGGTGTTTGGTGTTTGCCTGGGCCTGCAGGGGATTGTGGAAGCGTTCGGTGGCGAACTGGGCGTACTGCCGTATCCTATGCATGGCAAGCCTTCGACCGTGATCCACGAAAACAAGGGTGTTTTTGAGGGTCTGCCGACGGAGATTACGGTGGGTCGCTACCACTCCCTGTTTGCGATTCCGGAGAAGTTCCCGGCGGAACTGGAAGTGACGGCTCGTACGGCGGAAGGCGTCATTATGGGCGTCCGGCACCGCGAGTTGCAGATTGAAGCGGTGCAGTTCCATCCCGAGTCGATTCTGACGGCGGAGCATGACACCGGGCTGAAGCTGATGCGCAACGCGCTGCGCCAAGTCCGCAAGTGATCCGGTTGGTCTGTCTCTGGCTGCTGCTGGCGGTGTCGCTGCCGGCCGCGAAAAAGCTCGAGATTTACGTCATCGATGTGGAGGGCGGAAAGTCCGTCCTGTTCGTCTCGCCTGCGGGTGAGTCGATGCTGTTCGATGTGGGCTGGCCGAATTCGACGGAACGCATCGTGGAGGCGGCCAAAGCGGCAGGCCTGAAGCGCATCGATCATCTGGTGATTTCGCACTATGACATCGACCATGTCGGCGATGTGGCCAAGCTGCTGGCGGCGTTCCCGGTGGGGCATGTTTACGACCATGGCGATGCCCCGAAGAACCCTCGGTTCGCGGCATACTCAGCGGCGCGGAACACGCTGCCGCATACCTCGCTCAAGGTCGGCGACAAGCTGCCGATCAAGGGCCTCGACGTTGAGGTTCTGACTTCGGCGGGCCAGTCGAAAAAGGGCAAGGGTTCGCGCAATCCGGCCTGCGACACGGCGAAGCAGGTAGCTCCTCGCGCGTCGGATTTTGAAGACGATCAGTCGTTGGGATTGCTGATTCGACTGGGCAAGTTTCGCATGCTGGATCTGGCGGATCTGGAAGCGCACAACAGCTACGATCTGGTGTGTCCTGTCAATGTGATTGGTCGCGTTGGCCTTTACAACGTCAATGTCCACGGGCAGTTCAAGGGCATCGCGCCGGAACTGCTGGCTGCCATTCAGGCTCCCGTGATGATTCAGGCGAATGGCGCTCGTAAAGGCGCCGATGCGCCGACGTGGCCGGTACTGAAAGCGTCCCCTGGTCTGAAAGATATCTGGCAGGTGCACACCTCTCTGAACGCCGGTAAAGACGCCAATCCGCCGGACGATTTCATCGCAAACCTGGAGCCGACGGATGGGTTCATGTGGCTGCACATCTCAGCCGCGACAGACGGCTCGTTCAGGATCACCAACACCCGCAACGGTTTTGAGCGCCAATACAATCCCCATTGACATTCGATATCAAACTGATATCATCAAGGCATCAGAGGAGGAAATCTGAATGTCTGTTGAAAAGGAATTACGTGGTTCTTCCGGCTGGGGCATGCTCGTGGCCGTCATCGTTCTGACCAGCGCGGCGCTGGTCGGCATGGTGCTCGGCATTCGTGAGCGTATGCCCCTGCAGGTGCTTGGGTCGATTGTGGCGATTGCCGCTCTCCTGACCCTGACGGGCGGGTTCACTGTGATGAACCCTAATGAAGCGCGTCTTGTGACGCTCTTTGGCACATACAAAGGCACGCTGCGGCAGCCTGGTTTCTGGTGGGTAAACCCGCTGACTACGCGCCGCCGGCTGTCGCTTCGCATCCGCAATTTCGAAAGCGGCAAACTGAAGGTGAACGACCACGACGCGAACCCGATTGAGATTGCCGCGGTGGTGGTGTGGCGTCTGGTAGACACGTTTGAAGCGGCCTTCAACGTGGATGACTATGAGAACTTTATGCACGTGCAGACCGAAGCGGCGCTCCGGAATCTGGCGACAAGCTACCCGTACGATGCACATGATGAAGCGCTGGTCTCGCTGCGGCTTTCAGCGGGTGTGGTGGCGGACCGACTGAAGGAAGAGATTCAGGAACGCCTGTCGCGCGCCGGGATCGAAGTGATTGAAGCGCGGATCAGCCACCTGGCTTATGCGCCGGAAATCGCCGGGGTGATGTTGCGGCGTCAGCAGGCCGCTGCGGTAATCGCAGCGCGGCAGAAGATTGTGGAAGGCGCCGTCGGGATGGTAGAGATGGCGCTGCAGGAACTCAGCCGGAAGGGTGTTGTTTCACTGGACGAGGAACGCAAAGCGGCCATGGTCAGTAACCTGATGGTGGTGCTCTGCAGTGATCGCGGCGTGGAGCCGGTGGTAAACGCAGGCAGTCTTTACCAATAAGCTGAGAAGAAAATGGCGCAAAAGAAGGCATTTCCGCTCCGACTGGACCAGGGCACTTACGATGCCCTGGTTCGCTGGGCGGATTCTGATTTGCGCAGTCTGAACGGGCAGATTGAATATCTTCTGCGCGATGCGTTACGCCGGGCAAAACGGCTGCCGCCGGACCCGCACGAGGAGTCTGAAGAATGAACGTTCCCAAAGAATTACTGCGCAGCATGCCTCGACCTGTGGACCCCACGGGGTTGGGGCGTTTCGTGCATGCGCTGAGTCTGTTGCTGGTAGTGGGTGCGTTTGTAGCGGGTTCGCTGCTGTGGATGCAGGCGGAGCGCAGCGAGGAACTGGCCACCGTTCGCGTGAAGGAAGCGGTCACCACGACAGGCGTCATTCAGGAGGCTCGACGCCGCAAGGACAACTGGCGAATGACCTACAGCTTCGAAACGGCAGGTAAACCCTGGATTGGTGGTTCATCGGGGCGGAAGATTGAACCGGGCACGACGGTTGAGGTCGGCTACCTGCCGTCAGACCCGAAGGAGAACTGGATCGTTGGGCGTGAACCGAAGCCAACACCGTTTTGGCTGGCCCCGGTACTCGGACTCGCTCTGCTGCTGACGGGCGTATTAGTGCAGTGGAAGTTGCGGCGGGAGCGGTTCCTTTTGGAGAACGGTCGGGGCGCGGTGGCACTTGCCAAAACCTCGAAGAGGGTTCACCGCGGCAAGGAGCGCCGGTATGCCACTGAATTTGAGTACCGGTTGCCGAGCGGGGCACTGGCGAGAGGCCGACTGGAGACACGACGAGTGATTCCGGTCGATGGGGAGTTCCTGATCGTATACAACCCGGACCAGCCGAAGCGCGTGGCGAAGTACCCGATGCCGTTGTTCCGCATCGCGGAATAACTTCTACACTGAAGGCATGTTTACCCATGCCCGTGAGAACCTGACCGGTCGCCTTGCCGCGATTCGGGAAGCTGGCCTTTATAAGTCCGAGCGCGTGCTGCTGAGTCCCCAGAATGCACATGTGGATGTGCCGAAGTTACGGGGCGTGCTGAACATGTGCGCGAATAATTACCTGGGGTTGGCGGATAGTCCCGAGGTGATTGCGGCGGCTCATGCGGCACTGGATACGTGGGGCTATGGCCTCGCATCGGTACGGTTCATCTGCGGCACGCAGGCGATTCACAAAGAGCTGGAAGCGCGCATCAGCAGCTTTCTGGGGACCGAGGACACGATTCTGTATTCCTCGTGCTTCGATGCCAACGGCGGGTTGTTTGAGACCGTGCTGGAGGCTGAGGACGCGATCATTTCCGATGAACTGAACCATGCCAGCATCATCGACGGTGTGCGGCTGTGCAAGGCGTCGCGCTTCCGGTATCGCAACAATGATATGGCGGATCTGGAGGCGAAGCTGCAGGAGGCTTCGGGGGCGCGGCTGAAGATGATCGCGACCGATGGTGTGTTCTCCATGGACGGGTATCTGGCCAATCTTCCGGCGATTTGTGATCTGGCGGACAAGCATGGCGCGATGGTGATGGTGGACGATTCGCACGCGGTGGGTTTCACGGGCGCGAATGGTCGCGGGACGCATGAACACCATGGCGTGATGGACCGGATCGACGTGATTACCGGGACTCTGGGCAAGGCGCTGGGTGGGGCGAGCGGCGGGTATACGAGCGGTAAGCGGGAGATCATTGAACTGCTGCGGCAGAGGTCGCGGCCGTACCTGTTTTCGAACTCGCTGGCACCGGCGATTGCGGGCGCTTCGCTGAAGGTTCTGGAACTGCTGGCGTCGGGGTCGGAGTTGCGGGATAAGCTGCGGGAGAATACGCGGTTTTTCCGGGAGAGCATGGTGGCGCTGGGGTTTAATATTCTGCCGGGTGAGCATCCGATTACTCCGGTGATGCTGGGCGATGCGCACGTGGCGGCGAAGATGGCGGAGTTGATGCTGGCCGAGGGCGTGTATGTGGTGGCGTTCTCGTATCCGGTGGTGCCGCAGGGCAAGGCGCGGATTCGGACGCAGGTTTCCGCCGCGCACAGCCGGGCGGATCTGGAGTTTGCGGTGGGGTGTTTTGCGAAGGTTAAGGCCGCGATGGGGTTGTAAGACGCGCTTTGGAAATATAATCACACTGTGCTGAAGCTTACTGTCGGTTCTCTCGTGCTTGCCGCGTCCGCGTTGGCGCAGATTGCGGATTATCCGGATGACAAGGTCGCCGGGATTCCGGTGAACTATACCGAGGCGAAGGCGGGGAGTCCGAAGCTGCCGGAGGCGCTTGTTCTGGCGAACGGGAAGCCGGTGAAGGACGCGAAGACGTGGACAGAAAAGCGGCGTCCGGAGATCGTTCGCCTGTTTGAAGAAAGCCAGTACGGCAAGGCTCCGGGGCGTCCGAAGGACATGACGTTCGAGGTGTTCGAAAAAGACGGGGCGGCGTTTGAGGGCAAGGCTGTCCGGCGACAGGTCTCGATTTATCTGACGAAGGACAAGTCGGGGCCGAAGATCGATCTGCTGATGTATCTTCCGGTGGGTACGGCAAAGCCGGTCCCGACGCTGCTGAACGTCGCATTCTCGGCCAACTCACTGACGGTGCCCGATGATCCCGGCGTGAAGGTCGGCGAAATCTGGGGTCGGGATAAGAAGAAAGTTTCGGCAGCGGGTGGCCGCGGCATTGGCCGACTGAATCCGATGAAGTTTGTCAGCGAAGGGATTGGCGTGGCCACGTTCTACTACGGTGACGTGGATCCGGACTTCCTGGGCGGCGTTCCGAACGGCATTCGGGCGCAGTATCTGAAGGCGGGGCAGACGGAACCGGCGCCGGGTGACTGGGGTTCGATTGCGGCTTGGGCGTGGGGCATGAGCCGCGCGATGGACTATCTGGAAACCGATAAAGCGGTTGACGCGAAGAAGGTCGCGATCACGGGCGTTTCGCGTCTGGGAAAGACGGTGATGTGGGCCGGCGCCGCGGACACTCGCTTCGCCGCCGTGATTGCCAGTTGCTCGGGAGAAGGTGGGGCAGCGATCAGCCGTCGGAACTACGGCGAGACGATTGCGCACCTGGTGGAGCCGACGCGCTATCCGTACCAGTTCGCGGGCAACTATGCGAAGTGGGGTGCGCATCCGGAAGAGAGTCCGGTGGATGCGAATCTGCTGGTGGCGCTGATTGCGCCGCGTCCGCTGCTGCTGCAGACGGGCAATACGGACAAGTGGTCGGACCCGAAGGGTGAGTTTCTGGCGGCGAAGGCTGCGGAACCGGTATATCAGTTATTCGGGAAGCCTGGTTTGGGCGTGACGGAAGTGCCCGCCGCGGGTCAGGCGATTCTGGGAACGATGGGCTACATCATGCATGACGGGGGACATGGAATGGTGCCGTCCGACTGGGATGTCTTCGTTAAGTTCCTGAAAATGCATTTTTAATGGAACTTTCCCAACGATGATCTCGGAATAACGTCATAGATGTACGTGATGATCCCGAGGTCCGCAGCCGTGGTGTGTCTTGTTGCGGCTGCGTACGCCCAGACACCGGCTTCGATTTATGCGCTGGTGGTGGGCCGGAGTGGCACGGAAATTCTCGATTCCCCGCCTGAATCGAAGAAATCGGTTTCCCGGAGTGAGGGCAGGCTGGTGGCGCGTCGCATGACGATGCCGGAACTGGCGCGGGTACTTTCGGGGATTGTGGGGCGCACGGTGGTGGACGAAACCGGGCTGCCTGGCGAGTACGACGTAACGCTCACGTGGACGCCGGATACGGGTCCGAAGACGGCGAAAGAACGCATGGATTTGGGCGCGGCGGTGGAGAACAGGTCTATCTTCAGCGCGGTGCGGGAAGAACTTGGACTGGATCTGGTGTCGCGCCGGGCGGTCAGCAAAGATCGGGCTGCGAAGCCTGGGGAGAATCAGTAGTGATGAATCGTATATGTCGGGCAGTGACCCGGATTTTGCTGGCGGCCACGCTGATTATGCCCGCTTTCGCTTCGGAACACCATGCCACGGTGCGGTTCGCGGGTCTTCCGCTGCCCGGCGCGACGGTGACGGCGTCGCAGGGTGACAAGAAGGTGGGTACCGTGACGGGCATGAACGGCACCTACTCGTTTCCGGACCTGGCCGATGGCGTCTGGAACCTGCAGGTGGACATGCTGTGCTTTGTCAGCGCCAAGCAGGATGTCACGGTGGGGGCGAATGCGGAAGCTCCGCTCATTGACCTGAAGCTGATGCCGGTGGATGAGATTAAGGCGATTAGTCCTGCGCCTGCTCCCGCGCCTGTGGCAGCTGAGGCACCGGCTGCGATGAAGGCCCCGACGGCTCCGGTGACGACTTCGAAGAAGGGCAAGGGGAAGGCTCCCGCTCAGAACGCGAATCCGGAGACCGGTGGTTTTAAGCGAGCTCAGGTAAATGCCAGCGCGGCTGGGGCTGCTCCCGCGGCGACTCCCGCAGAGGAGCCAAAGTCCGACCAGCCCGCCGAAACGCAGAGTGCGGCGGATGCTTTCAATATCAACGGGTCGGCGAACAATGCGGCGGCTTCGAACTTCGGGATGTCGGGCGCGTTTGGGAACAACCGGCGCGGGGCGGGGTCACTGTACACGGGCAATGTGGGCGCGATCTTCGGGAACTCGGCGCTGGATGCGCGGTCGTTCAGTTTGACGGGGCAGGATACGGCGAAGCCGGCGTACAACCGGATCAATGCTTCGGCGCAGGTGGGCGGTCCGCTGCGGATTCCGCATCTGTTTAATGCCAACAACGCGCCGAATTTCTTTGTGTCCTATCAGATGGCGCGGAACCGGACGGCGAGTGTGCAACCGGCGCTGATGCCGACCGCGCTGGAACGCACGGGCGTGATGAGTACCACGGTGCTGGATCCGACGACGGGGAATGCGTTCCCGGGTAATGTGATTCCGACGAGCCGGATCAGCCAGGCGGCGAAGACTCTGGCGGCTTTCTATCCGCTGCCAAACTTCACCGGTTCTTCGCGGTATAACTACCAGACCGCACTGAGGGGCACGAGCGATCAGGATAATCTGCAGTCGCGGCTTTCGAAATCCATCGGGCGGACGGACCAGGTGTTCGGGACGTTTGGGTATCAGAATTCACGGGGCGCGAATCCGAATCTGTTCAACTTTGTGGATGGTACGGAATCGTCGGGCATTGATGTGACGGCGAACTGGACGCACCGGTTCAGTCAGCGGATGTTCCTGACGGGGAAGCTGAACTTCAACCGGATGTCGACCACGACAACGCCGCAGTTTGCGCGGTTGCGCAACGTGTCGGCCGAAGCGGGGATTGTGGGAAATAACCAGGAGGCCGTGAACTGGGGTCCGCCGAATCTGAATTTTTCGAGTGGCTATGCGGGACTGTACGACGCGCAGTATTCTGCAAATCGCTTTCAGACGTCATCGGCATCGGCGAATATCTATTGGAATCACTCGCCGCATAACTTCACTTACGGTGGCGACTACCGGCGTCAGCAGTTTAACTATCTGGGGCAGCAGGATGCGCGCGGCAGCTTTAGCTTTACCGGGGCGGCGGCTAAGTCGGATTTCGGCGGTTTCCTGTTAGGTGTGCCGGACACGAGTTCCATCGCGTTCGGTAATGCGGATAAGTACTTCCGCGCTTCCGTGTATGACGCCTATCTGACGGACGACTGGCGCGTGAATCCGAGCCTGACTTTGAACATTGGCGCACGCTGGGAGTACAGTTCGCCGATCACAGAAAACTACGGGCGTCTGGTGAATCTGGATATTACGCCGGGCTTTAAGGCGGCGGCTCCGGTGGTAGCGAATAAGCCGGTGGGTCCGCTCACCGGGAAGACGTTCGCGGATTCGCTGGTGAAGCCGGTGAAGAGCGCATTCCAGCCGCGCATTGGTTTGGCGTGGCGTCCAATTGCGGGTGATTCGATGGTGGTTCGCGCGGGGTATGGTGTCACGTACAACACGTCGGTGTATCAGTCGATCGCGGTGCAGATGGCGCAGCAGTCGCCGCTCTCGAAGAGCCTGAGCGTGCAGAATACGGCGGCGAATCCGCTGAGCCTCGCGAATGGTTTCCTGCAGTCTCCGAACACGACTGCGAACACCTTCGCGATTGATCCGGACTTCCGTCTGGGCTACACGCATACGTGGTCATTGGCGGTGCAGCGCGATCTGCCGGCGTCGCTGATTATGACCGCGACGTACCTTGGAATTAAAGGAACGCGGGCACCGCAGTCGTTCATTCCGAATACCTATCCGACGGGCGCGACGAATCCGTGTCCCGCATGTCCGGCTGGGTTTGTCTATCTGAGTTCAAACGGCAACTCGACGCGCGAGGCGCTGCAGTTGCAATTGCGCCGGCGGCTGCACCACGGCTTCACGGCGACGGCGAACTACACGTTCTCCAAAGCCATTGATAATGGCATTCTGGGCGGTCGCGGCGGTGGTGGCCAGATGATTGCGCAGGACTGGCTGAATCTGCGCGGAGAAAGAGGTTTGTCGAACTTCGACCAGCGGCATGTCCTGACGTTGCAGTCGCAGTACAGCACGGGCGTTGGAGTTCGCGGCGGAACGTTGCTGGATGGCTGGCGGGGCACGGCCGTGAAGGACTGGACGATTACGTCGCAGCTGAATCTTGGCACGGGGACTCCGCTTTCTCCGGTGTTCCCGACGGCGGTGCGTGGCACGGGTATCACCGGCACGCTTCGTCCCGATTACACAGGCGCTTCGCTCTACGATGCGCCCTCGGGTCTCTATCTGAATCCGGCGGCGTATACGACTCCGGTGCTGGGGCAGTGGGGCAACGCGGGGCGGAATACGATTACCGGGCCGACGCAGTTCACGCTGAATGCGTCGATGTCGCGGACGTTCCGGTTGAAAGACCGGTTGAGCATGGATGTTCGCCTGGATGCGACGAATCCTTTGAATAACGTTCGGTTCCCCAGCTGGAACACGACGGTTGGCAACGCACAGTTTGGGCTGCCGATGGTAGCGAATCCGATGCGGTCCACGCAGTTGAGTATGCGGGTGAGGTTCTAACGATGTTGAAACGCATTACAGCAGGTCTGCTGCTCATTACGCTGACGATGACCGCGCAGCAGGCGCAGAAACCTCCCGCCGCTCCCGCTGAGGAAGGTGTGGTCACCTTCAAGAGCAATACGCAACTGGTGATTGAAACGGTGTTCGTGAAGGACAAGAACGGTAAGCCCATCGAGGGGCTGACACCGAAGGACTTCACGCTGACTGAGAACAACATTGTGCAGACGATTCAGTTTGCCGAGTTCCAGAAATTTGAGGACAGCAAGGCTCCGGCGGCTCCCGCGACGGCTGTTGCTGATGCGGCGAAGCCCGTGAATCCGACAACGCTTTCGGTGCCGGTGACGCAGATTACGCCGGAGACACCTGGTGACCTGCGGCATCGCGACCATCGTTTGCTGGCGCTGTATTTCGATATGGCGGCGATGCCCGTGCCGGATCAGATTCGCGCGCTGAGTTCGGCGCGTAAGTTTATTCGGACGCAGATGACGGCGTCGGACGAAGCGACGATTCTGGAGTACACGGGCGCGGCGGTGAAGGTGCTGAATGACTTCACCGGCGACAAGATGGTGCTGGAAGCCTCGATTGAAAAGCTGATCGTTGGCGAGGGTCAGGGCTTTGACGAAGTGGACACGACAGCAGACACGGGCACGGCGTTCGGGCAGAACGATTCGGAGTTCAATCTGTTTAATACGGATCGTCAGCTGGCTGCGCTGCAGACTGCGGTGAAGATGCTGGGGACGCTGACCGAGAAGAAGTCGCTGGTGTATTTTTCGAGCGGTCTGCGGTTGAGCGGATCGAGCAACCAAGCGCAGATGCAGGCGACGGTGAATGCGGCGATTCGTGCCAACGTGTCGTTCTTCCCGGTGGATGCGCGTGGTCTGGTGGCGTCGGCGCCGCTGGGTGATGCGACGGTGGGTTCGCCTGGTGGTCAGGGCATGTACTCGGGACAGTCGGCGCTGGCGATGACGGGCGCGCTGCAGCGGTCGCAGGACACGATGTATTCGCTCGCGGCGGATACCGGCGGCAAGGCGCTGCTGGATAACAACGATCTGGCGGCGGGTATCGTGAACGCGCAGCAGGCGATTTCCAGTTACTACATTCTGGGGTATTACACGAATCAGACGAATCTGGATGGTAAGTTCCGGCGCGTGAAGATCACGGTGAATGTGCCGGACGCAAAGCTGGATTACCGGCAGGGTTTCTATGCGGGTAAGACGTTCAGTAAGTTCACGGCGGCGGATAAGGAACGGCAGCTGGAAGATGCCCTGATGCTGGGCGACCCGATCACTGAACTGACGCTGGCCATGGAAGTGGATTACTTCCAGATGAATCGCGCAGAGTACTTTGTGCCGGTGACGGTTAAGGTGCCGGGAAGTGAACTCGCGCTGGTGAAGAAGTCGGGCGGGGAACGTACGCTGATCGATTTCATCGGTGAAGTGAAGGACGAGTTCGGGACCACGGTGAGCAACGTCCGCGACAAAGTGGATATTAAGCTCTCCGGCGAAACCGCTGCCGAACTGGTGAAGCGGCCCATCCAGTACGACACAGGGTTCACTCTGCTGCCGGGGAATTACACGATAAAAATTCTGGCGCGCGATGACGAAACCGGGCGTATCGGGACTTACATGACGAAGTTTCTGGTGCCGAATCTGAACAAGGAAGACAAGCGGATTCCGATCAGTTCGGTAGTGCTGAGCAGTCAGCTGGTGGATATGCGCGACGCGTTGTTTACGGCGGGCAAGGACAACGGCAAGACTCCGATCGCGAACCCGCTGATTCAGAACGGGCAGAAGCTGCTGGCCAACGTGACGCATGTGTTCTCGCGAAGCAAAGATATGTACGTCTATCTGCAGGCGTACCAGCCGAACGCCACGGCGTTTGAACCTCTGGTGGCCTTCGTGACGTTCTATCGCGGGCAGACGAAGGCCTTTGAGACGCAGCCGTTGCAGGTGACGGAAGGTCTGCAGAATCGCCTGAAGACGGTGCCGCTGAAGTTCAGCATGTCGCTGAGTCAGTTGCCTCCGGGCCGGTACGACTGCCAGGTGACGGTGCTGAACCCGGCTGGTCAGAAGGCGGCGTTCTGGCAGGCTCCCATAGTGTTAACGCAGTAAGCGTTACGATGAAGTTTATGAACGCACGCTGGACGCTGGCCCTGTTGGCCGCTTCATCACTGTTTGGTCAGGCCGCCGCGCCGGTAGCATTTGAAGTGGCTTCGATTAAGCCAGCGGAGCAACTGACGCCGCAGAAGATCATGGGCGGCAAGGCCAACATCGGCATGAAGATGGATGGCGCCCGCGTGGATATCGGGTACCTCGGACTGGGCGACCTGATCATGATGGCGTACAGGATCAAGAAGCACCAGTTGCAGGGCCCGGACTGGATGAGCGCGCAGCGCTTCGATATCTCTGCGAAGATCCCGGCGGGCGCAACGAAGGAGCAGGTTCCGGAGATGCTGCAGGCACTGCTTGCGGAACGCTTTGGATTGAAGTTCCACCGCGACTCGAAGGAAACGGCGATGTATGCACTGGTGGTGGGTAAGGGTGGCGCAAAGCTGAAGGAGGCTGATCCCGATCCTGATCCGGCAAAAGCTGCGGAAGCCGAAGCGGCAGCACCGCAAAAGGGCGTGCAGACGTTCTCGGCGGGTGGCGCCAATGTGCGTGTGGCGCAGACTGGCAGTGGCGCGGTCGTCACCACATCCGGCGCGGGTGGAGTTGGCGCGGCGAAGGTGGAGATGGGTTCCGACGGTATGATGCACATGGAACTGGCCAGAGTCCCGATGCCGGCGTTCGCTGAGATGCTGACGCGGTTTGTCGATAAGCCGGTGATGGACCAGACGGAACTGAAGGGCAACTACAAGCTGACTCTGGATCTGACGATGGCCGACATGATGACTGTGGCTCGTGCCTCCGGTGCGGGTATGGGCATGATGATGGGCGGCCCGGGTATGGGGGCTCCGGCGGCGGGTGAGGCTTCCGACCCTTCCGGTGGTTCGGTGTTTCAGTCTGTGCAGAAGATGGGTCTGAAACTGGAACCGAAGAAAGCTCCGGTTGAGATCCTCATCGTCGATCATCTGGAAAAGATGCCGACGGAAAACTGATGCGTTCCCTGGCGGCCCTGGCGCTCACTGCGTTGAACCTGTTCGCGCAGGATCAAACGTCTTCTCAGACAACCATGGGCCGCGTGTCGTTTGAAGTCGCGTCGATCAAGCCGACTGCCGATGCCGGCAATCACCGGCCTATTCGCTTTTCCGTTTCTCCGAGCGGGCAGTTGACGGTGGCAAACATGCCGCTTTACTGGCTTATCGCCAACGCATACAACGTGCCGTTTCAATCCGCGCGACTGACCGGTGGTCCCGCCTGGGTGCAATCGGAAACGTACGATATTCAGGCCGTCGCCCCGGGGATGTTCACGCCGGGTATCTCGGCGAAAGAACGGGAAGCCCGCACCCGCGTGATGCTGCGGGCGTTACTCGCGGAACGCTTTGGTCTGGTGATCCGGCCTGAGGTTCGCGAAATTCCAACTTACGTGATGGTGGCGGCGAAGCGCGGTTCGAAGCTGGAAAAAGCGGGTATTGCCGAGAAGGATTGTCCCGCGCAGCCCCAGGATTCGGGGCTCTACTGCCATCATCTGGATGGTGGCCAGGGACGCGGTCTGCATGGCCCCGCTGTGGATATGAGCGACCTTGCGCTGTTCGCGGAGAACTGGATGGATCGGTCTGTAATCGATGAAACGGGCATCACCGGCCTCTATAAGATTGAGACCGAAGGCTGGGGTTCCATCTCCGAACCCGACAAGCCGAGCGTCTTTACGGTCTTCGAGCAGAGCCTGGGGCTGAAGCTGGAGCCCCGCAAGTCAAAGGTCGAAATCCTGGTGATTGAACGCGTCTCGCGGCCTTCCGCGAATTAAGCCGGAAACTCCACGTCGGGGAACATCTTGTAGTTATCCAGATCCGTGGCGGGCGAGAAGAAACAGACCACTTTCATTTCTTCTGTTCCGTTGTTCTGCAGCATGTGGACATGGCCCTGCGGGAACAGCACGATGGAGCCTTCGCTGACCGGCGAAATCTCGCCTTCAATCCAGACACGACCAGTGCCCTTAATGATGTAAATCAGCTCTTCGCCGTTGGGGTGTGAGTGGGCGGGCTTCACGGTCTGCCCCGCTTCCACGCGGATCACACAGGACGAGCAATGTTTCGCGCCGATGAGTTCCTGGTTGGCGACCCAGCGGAGGTGGCGTCCGGGCAGGTCGAGTTCTTCAGTCTGAGATTCGTGGAGTGCGGGCATAGTTAGCCGACCTTATCGAGAATGATCTGCGCGAGGTGCGCCGGGGAAAGCTGGAAGGCGTCGAGCAGTTCCTCGTAAGTTCCCGAGTGGATGAACTGTTCGTCACCGTTCTTATCGAGCGTATTGATGGACAGGACGCGCAGGCGTTCGGCCCACGCTTTGCGATGCTTTGCCGCGGCTCGGATAAAGCTGTTCCAAAGATAGCCGTTGTTCTGCTCGGCGAAGACGACAACCTTCTCGGAATCGCACAGACTGAGGAGGCACTCCTCATCAACCGAAGGCATGTCGATTACGGTGACGCCGATGCCTTTCGCTGCGCAGCGATCCGCCGTAGCGAGAGCTTCGTGAACGCCGCGGCCCGAACTGACGATCACAGCGGTATCAGTGGCCGATTCACGGACCACGGAAGCCTTGCCGAATTCGAATTCGTAACCGGCGGGATACAGGACAGGCGAACCCGTGCGCATCACACGAACGTAAGTGATGCCCTTGTTGCCGGCCATGATCCACTTCATGATGCCGAGTAACTGCTCGGGGCAGGAGACATCGATGATCTTCAGATGGGCCATGCCATCGAAGATGGTGATGTCGTCGTTACCCATGTGGGTGGCACCGTTAGTGCGGGTTTCGAAATTGGGCGCGGTGGCGAGGTACGTCAGGTCGAGGCCATGGCCTTCACTGAGCCAGCTGTTGGGGTCTGCAATGGCTTCCAGCCGCTCCTGGTGGCCGACGGCGATACGTCGCATCACCTTCCAGTCGAAGAAGGGGCAGAAGGTGCTGACCCACGCGTTGTAACCCAGCGCAGCAAATGCCTCGCCGAGGTTCATCATGTTGGCTTCGGCGACTCCGACGTTGAGGGCGCGCTTCTGGTCCACAGCCGCGACGCCGGCTTCCAGCCCGCTGGTGGTGCCCAGATCGGAATCGACCGAGATGACACGCGGGTCGCGGGCGAAGACCTTCATCGCCGCGACGACCATGTCCTGCGCGGCGTATTCCTTCTTCGGGTCGAGCTTCGGCAGCAGCGAAGCGTCGTAGCAGATCTGCTTGTTGCGTGGCTCGGCGCGCTTCGTCCGGACCGGGCCAATCTTCGCGGAGAATCCGCCGGCCACGCTGAGGCCCATGTGCTCGGCGATGCTCAACAGTTCTTCGTGCGCACTCTTGTCACAGCTGCGGGCATAGCGGTCAAAGTCGGCCGCACGGGCCGCACGCTGGTCGGCCTGCAACTGCAGCTCGATCTTCAGAACCGCGTCAGACCCGGTGACTTTGTGCTTGTTCAGGGAATCGGAAAACGCGCCGTGACCCTTGGAGGTATGGCAAATGATCGCGGTCGGCTTGCCGTTGCGAACACCGTTACGGAACTGGTCGAGGGCGTCGAAAACAGAGCTGTACTGGGTGGCGTCACAGCTGTGCACGTTCCAGTCGAACGACGCGAATACGGCCTCCAGATTTGGCGTCGGGAAGACCATGCGGTTGGCCATGTCTAGCTGGCCATTGTTCTGGTCCACCATTACGCAGAAGTTATCCAGCTTCTTCTGGCCGGCGAACATGACGGCTTCCCAGACGGGGCCCTCCTGCAGTTCGCCGTCGCCACAGAGAGCGTAGGAATCGAAACGCGGACTGGTCTGGCCAGCGATGGCAAAACCCTGTGCCACCGCAATGCCCTGACCCATGGGGCCGGTCGCGATGTGAACGCCGGGAAGCACCGGACCGGGGTGTCCGTTGAGGATACTGGCGTAAGAACGCGAACCCTTCAGCAGCGCACGGTCGAAGTAACCGAGGTCGGCATAGATCGACGCCATTGCCGCCACGGCATGGCCCTTGCTGAGCGTGAACATATCCTGGCCACGCTTTGTGGGGTTCTCGACGTCAATGTCGAGGAAACCGCCGTAGTACAGCGAAACCAGCGGGACAATTGCGGAAAACGCGCCGCCCGCGTGAAGACCTTTATCCGCCGCGTCGCGGCATTGCTCCAAAGTGAGGATGCGGATGTCCGAATCCCGGATCTCCAGGAGCTTGAGAATACCCTTGCGCACCTGAGTGGCGCGCGATGCTGTGAAACTCATCCTTAACTCGATATCTCCGTCAACTTCTGCAGGTACGTGGCGATGGAACGCGCCGGGATATTCGCCCAGATAGGCGTACAGTTGGGGTGCTCTTCGGTGCTGCCCCAGTACTGCGCGTTGGGGAAACGCTCCAGCAGGGGTTTGGCGCAGTCGCCGAAGAGGATCACATCGCCGTCAACGGGTTTGATCTCTTCAAACTGCAGGCCAGTGAAAATGTGCACGGGGCGTTTCAGATTGTCGAGCGTGCCCGCAGCCTTTGCCTGATCGAGCTGGATGCGGAGGATGGCCTTGCAACCGGCCTCGCAGGTGGAACCCATGACGACGTTGACGTTCTTAAACGAACCCTGGAGCTTGTTGTTCTGGCGGCGGAAACGGCGCTTCACTTTATCGAGCGGGGCACCGGTGAGTTCGATCTCTTCCATGTCGTTGGTGCCAAGGCCGTCAGCCGCACCCAGGATCGTCGAGGGCACGTTGGTGCCTGGATCTTCCCAGTCCATCAGCGCTTCGCAGATGGTATCGACCGCAACCGGGTCGGGGCCACCGCAGATGGTGTTGAAATCTTTAATGAGATCGTCGCGATACGCACTGAACGGGCCATTACCCTGGCAGGCGTAGAGCGAATCCATGATGAACCAGGTGGGTTTTGCGGCCAGCGTCAGGTTGACGATTTTCTGATAGATATCGTCCTTGTGGCAGCGGACCATCCAGTCGTAATCGGGCAGGTTGCCGAACTGGAGCTTCAGGGCTCCCGTGAAGGTGGTGTGAAGATGGACCTTCATCTTCGGCAGGCCGATGTAGCAGTCGGCTTCCAGCACGGCGCGCGGGACGGGGAATTCGTTGAAGCTGATCGGCCGGTCGATTTTGAACATGTCGAACGGCTCGTTGTCGAAGGGACAGAGTTCCACGCCGGTGCGCTCGGCCACGGCGGTGATGCCGCAGACGTCCATCGCATTCTTCGTATCGCCACCCATGGCGCAGCGCTCGCCAACCTGGATGCGTGATGGTTCCTGCTCCTGAACCAGTTCGATGAGGGCTTCCAGCATGCGGGGGTCGGTCGTGAACCCCTCATTGGGATCGATCGGAATGACGGTATTGATCTTGATTAAGACCTTGTCGCCCTTCTTCACGATGTTCTGCATGCCGCCCATAGTCTGGTCGGCGATGTCGCGGATCATAGCCTTGACGGCATCCAGCTGTTCACGGGTGTACTGGCCGGGTTTGCCGAGGTCGGCGTCCGAGTGGGCAATCCCTATCGTGGTCTTTTTGGGCATGTGTTCCGAAACTCCTCTACGTAAAGCAGCTTGCGTAATACGCAAGGACGATTGCAGTCGAATTCTAACAGGGCTTGCCGCTTGAATTCAAGACGGGGCGAACATTGTGATTCAGTGGACATTCTATATGCTGGCGCGGGGCTGTGCGATTGGGTATTCTCAGAACATGAATCAGGCCCTCAAAATCGTTCTCGCGCTGGCCCTGGCAGCAGTGGCAGTCTTCGCACAGCCGAAGCAGATCCGCATCGGCGGCAATGTGCAGCAGGCGAACCTCGTACAGAAAGTCGCGCCATCGTACCCGGTTGCCATGAAGGCGCAGGGGCTGGAGGCGACGGTTCTGTTGAATGTGGTCATCTCGACCGAGGGAACGCCGATGTCGATCAGCGTGCAGGATCCGACGGTGCCGCGCGAGTTTTCCGATGCCGCCATTGACGCGGTGAAGCAGTGGCGCTATAAGCCGACCCTGCTGAACGGCGAGCCGGTGGAAGTGCTGACCACGATTCAGATCAACTTTACGCTCGCGAAGTAATCGCTACGGCTTCAGGTAACGCCCCAGGAAGTCATCCGCTGCCGTGTAGGCCTTCAGCCAGTCTCGGTGAACCAGCAGATCGTGGATTTCGTCGGGGAAGATGAGTTGTTCGAAGTAGACTCCCTGTTTGCGGAGCGCTTCGGCGAGCTGCACGGTCTGGGAAAACGGCACATTGCGGTCGTCGTCTCCGTGGATCAGCAGCACGGGGGATTTCCAGGTCTGGATCGACGCCATAGGAGACGACTCGTGGGCGATGCGGGCGATCTCCTGGCGATCTTCGGGTTTCCAGGGTTCCGCGAGGTTGGATATGTCGAGATTCCATTCGTGGACTCCGTGGAGATCCACGCCGACCGCGAACATGTCGGAAGCGCGGGCCAGACCGAGCGCGGTCAGGTAGCCGCCATAGGAACCACCCCAGAGGCCGATGCGGGACGTATCGACATCCGCGCGGTTGCGCATGTAGAGACCGGCTCCGATGACGTCGTTATACTCGCTGCCGCCAGTGGCTCCGTAGTTCAGAGCTTCGCGGAACTGCTCGCCATACCCGATGCCGCTGCGGTAATTCACGGAGAGAACCGCGTAGCCCTTGCTGGCCAGGTATTGGTTAAAGCCGTACGCCTGGTGGTAGTAGAACATGTAGTGCCAGCCGAGCAGCATCTGGCGGCGGGAGCCTCCGTGGAAGAAGATGACGGCGGGGTGGCGTCCGGTGGCGGCATTAGGCGGCAGGAATAGCTGACCGTGGAGTTCCATGCCGTCGGCTGCGGGAAAGACCACGGGTTGCGGTTCCACCATGGAGGCAGCGGGGAAGTCGGCCGGCATCGGTGTGAGGTCGCGGAACTTGCCGTTGGTATCGACCAGCGCGGCACGCGCGTGGCTCCGGGCATCGGCCCGCAGCGTGGCGATCTGGCCACCGGCGAGCGGCGCGGGTGCCCATTCGATACCCTGGCCTGATGTGATCGCCTGTGGCGTGCCACCGGTTACCGGAACACGCCACAGGTGGCGGCGGTCGATATCGCCGCTGTTTGAGGAGAAGGTCGCGGCTTTGCCGTCGGGTGTGAGCGCGACATGCTCGACTTCGAATTTTCCGGACGAGAGGGCCACTGGCTTGCCGCCCGCTGCGGGTACGGCGTAGAGGTGCTGCCAGCCTTCACGTTCCCAGGGGAAGATAATCTGGTCGCCAGCCCCCCAAAGGAGTTGGTTTTCCGCAACCATCGCGTGGAAAACGCTGCCCATGCCGCGGTCGGCCCGGAAGATTTCTTTGGCTTTGCCGGTTCTCACATCAGCGAGGCGGATGGACCACGGTTCGGCGGTGCGCTTCGGCCCCCAGGCTCCGGCGGTTCGGGAAGCGGCGATGCGGAGGAACGCGAGGCGGTCGCCCGAGGGTGCCCAGACGGGGGAATCGTCGCGATCCACACTGGCGTCGAGGAAGTTCAGGGACTTGTCACGCAAGGTGTAGACAGCGATGAAGGCATGGTCGCCTCGACTGCTGCGGAAGGCGAGTTGGCTGCCGTTGGGGGAGAAAGTGAGTTGCCCGGCGGTGCCGCGCGCGTGAATCAGTTGGGCTGCTTTGCCATCGGCCGCGAGGGGCGACGACCAGACCTGGCCGCCCGAGACCCAAACCACGGTGCTGCTGTCCGGAGAGACCGCCGGGGAATTACCATTGCCGAGTTTGCGTGGTGTACCGCCGAGCGGCGCGACCCAGATTTCCTGACGAACGCCCGTTGTGTTGCTGAGCGGGTTCGGGATCTCGCCCTTCCCGTTGCCTTCGCCGCCCCGCGTAAACACGACGGCGGACCCGTTCGGAACCCAGGTGAGTTCGGTCAGTTCCTGGCCGTCATCCTCGCTGAATTGGGTGATCGCGGTGGCGTCGAACCCGGGCGCGCGAGCCACCATGACGCTGCGGACACCTTTGGTGTTCGAAACCCACGCGATGGCGTCCGCCTTTGGCGACGCGACCAGATCTTCCACGAAAGGAGAACTCAGAACCTGTTGCAGGGTATACGGCGCGGCACCGAACAGCGGAACCACGGCCAGCAGGGCCAGCGCAAATCTCATTCGATGATTTTAGAGGCTTTACATCTTGTAACGGCCGAGATCTTCGTCGCCCAGATTTTCCAGGTAGCGGCGGAGTTCGGCGTTGGTGTTCAGCTTGTCGGACATGGCGGAGGTGGTCTTCGCCGACTTCAGCACGGAATCGTCCACGTAGATGGGGCAATCGAGGCGCAGCGCCAGAGCCAGCGCGTCGCTGGGACGCGAATCGACCGACATCAGCTGGCCATCGCGTTCCACCCAGATGACCGCGAAAAACGTGTCGTCCTTCAGTTCGTTGACGACCACTTTGCGGATGCCTGCACCGAAACCGATCAGCAAATTGCGGATCAGGTCATGCGTCATCGGACGCGGAGTCGAGACCTTTTCAATCTCCAGCGCAATCGCATTTGCCTCGTAAACGCCAACCCAGATAGGCAACACGTTTGCGCCGCCATCTTTGAGGATGACGATCGGCATGCTTGTGACGGGATCCATCATCAACCCGCGGATCTTCATCTCGATTTCCATAGTTTTATTACAGCACAGGCGCGATTTGGCGGTGCTTAAACCACCGCATCGCCAACCAGGGAATTCGGGCCTGCGCGGGTGACGCGCACCGGTACATAATCGCCCAGCAGCGTGTCGGTGTCACGCCCGGAGAAGTTCAGCGTCTGGTTCTGCGACGTGCGGCCAATCCACTGATTGAGCGACGCATGGCGGCCTTCCACGTGAACCTGCTCCACGCGGCCGACTCGATCGGCATTGCGGCGAAGCTGAATTGCCCGCTGCCGCTCCTGCAGAATCATGATGCGGCGTGTCTTTTCCTCTTCCGGAATGTGATCGCCCAGCTTCAGCGCGCCGGTGTTCGGGCGCTGCGAGTACTTGAACGCGAACAGCGACTCGTACTGCACTTCCTCCAGCAGGTCGAGCGTATCTTCGAAATCGCGTTCGGTTTCACCGGGGAAGCCAACGATGATGTCGGTGGTGATGGAGATGTCACGCTTCGCGTTCTTCATCCATTCGATGCGGCGCATGTATTCGTCACGCGAGTACGAGCGCTGCATCCCGGCCAGAACGCTGGTAGAACCAGACTGCACCGGCAGATGAACGTGGTTGCAGAGGTTCTCGTTTTCATCGATCACGTCGATGATTGACTTCACGAAATCCCGGGGGTGCGACGTCATGAAACGCACGCGGCGGATGCCCGGAACCTTGCCGACGGCGTCGAGCAGGGCAGAGAAATCCCAGCCGGCGGCGGAAGGATCACGGTAACTGTTCACGTTCTGCCCCAGTAACTGGATCTCGGTGTAGCCGAGACCAGCCACGCGGCGGGCTTCTTCGAGGACACTCTCGCTGGTGCGGCTGCGCTCCGGACCGCGGGTGAAAGGCACCACACAGTAGGAGCAGTTCTTGTCGCAGCCTTCAATGATGGTGATGTAGGCGCGGTGCGGGTTGTCGCGGCGGGTGAAGGGCGTGTCGAAGGTTTCGGTGGTGTCGAGGCTGAGGCCGGTAACGCGCTTGTCGCCCTGCTCAATCTGGACCAGCAACTGCGGCAGCTTTGTGTAGCTAGCCGAACCGACCACCATATTCACGTGCGGGGCGCGGTCGAAAATCTTCTCGCCTTCCTGCTGCGCGACGCAGCCGAGGACCGCGAGCACCTTGTTCTTACCCGAATTTTTCAGGTGCTGCAGGCGGTTGAACACCTTTTGCTCCGCCTTGTCGCGGATGCTGCAGGTGTTATAGAAGATGTAATTCGCCGCTTCCGGCGTCTCAACCTGCGTATAACCGGTGTTCAGGAGCGTGCCGACCACTTTTTCGGAGTCGTGAGCGTTCATCTGGCACCCGAAGGTCTCGATGTAGAAGGTTTTTTCCACGGGAATCCTTTATTGTACCGAGAAAAAGGGGCCCGGCGGGTCGCTTATGATGGGGAGGCGAACGGGATGACTCAAACGCGGAACGGTTTGATTGGCCACACAGGCTTTCTTGGGGGGAACCTTGTACGCCAGGCCCCTTTTGATGCCTGCTTTCACTCGAAGAACATCGGTGAGATTCGGGGCCAGGAATTCGACCTGCTGGTTTGCGGTGGCATAACGGCTGTGAAGTGGTGGGCAAACCAGAATCCGGCGGAAGACCGGGCTCGGATTGAGTCGCTTGTGGAGAATCTGAAAGCGGTACGCGCGAAGCGCTTCATTGTACTTTCCACCGTAGACGTTTACCCCCGGAATCAGGGCGCGGACGAGACTTTTGATTGCCATTCGCTCCCGAATCACGCCTATGGCACGAATCGCCTTTACTTCGAAGAGGCTGTTTCCCGGCTGTTTGAAGATGTCCTGATTGTGCGTATTTCAGGCGTTTTCGGGCCGGGTCTGAAGAAGAACGTCATCTTTGATCTGCTCCACGACAACTGTCTGGATGCGATCAACCCGGACTGCAGATTTCAGTACTACAACGTGGGGCGTTTGTGGCGCGATCTGGAAACGGCGCAGCAGGCGGGCCTGCGGCTGGTGAACTTTGTCGGTGCTCCGCTTCGGACCGGCGAGCTGATTGAGCGGTTTTTCCCAGGGAAAATGGTCGGGGCGAAGGCTGGTCCGGCAATTCACTATGATTTGCGGACGCTGCATAGTGCGACATTTGGCGGTCCGGCGGGCTACCTTACCAGTGAAGCGGACACCCTTCGTGACATCTCGGCGTTTGTGGCTGCGGCATGAAGCTGGCCGTTTCCAACATCGCGTGGCCCTCGGAACTGAACGCGGAAGTGTTCCCTCTGCTGCGGGCGGGAGGTGTCGGGCATCTGGAAATCGCCCCGACGAAGCTCTGGCCCGGCTGGGAAGGGGCGACCGTGGCGGCCGCCAGGGCTTTCCGCCGAAGCCTGGAGGCGGAAGGGCTAAGTGTCTCGTCGCTCCAGTCGATTCTGTTTCAGAAGCCGGAATTGCAGCTGTTTGGGACCCCACAGGACCGCGATGCCCTGTTCCGGCACCTGTTGCTCTGCGCCAATCTGGCGGTGGAACTCGGCGCGAAGTGTCTGGTCTTTGGGGCACCGAAGAACCGCCAGCGCCGTGAGTTGCCGGAATCAGACGCATTCGCGATTGCGGCCGAGTTCTTTGCCCGTGTGGGCGCGGTGTGCGCGGACCGGGGTGTATTTGTTGGCTTTGAGGCGAATCCCGCCGCCTACGCCTGCGATTTCGCTACGAACAGCGGTACGGCGGCGCGGCTGGTGCGTGAAGTCGGGTCTGTGGGTTTTCAGCTACATCTGGATACCGCCTGCCTGTATCTGGCCGGAGAGTTCGACCCACTTGCCGTTATCCAGGAGAATCGGGATATTCTGGGGCACTTGCACGCGAGCGAGCCGCATCTGGGTGATTTTTCTGCCCCCGTCTCGGCTCACGCGGCGGTGGCGAAGGCGCTCGGGCAAATTGGCTACAACGGCTTCGTTGCGCTGGAAATGCGCAGTGGGGAGCCTCCTCTGCCTGCTCTGGAGCAGGCGCTCGTCTTTCTGAGGGGGACCTATGCCTGAACGCCAGGTTCCCGCTTACATCATCCATGAACTGAAACCCAAAGCCACGCGCCATGCGGTTCTGATTCCGGTCATCAACGAAGGGGAACGGCTGCGGCAACAACTGGAAAGGATGCGCTTTCTGGAGGGTCAGGGCGACATTATCATCGGCGATGGAGGTAGCCGCGACAGCAGTGGCGACCCCGCCGTGATGGCCGCCCACGGCGTTCGAACCCTGCTGGTGAAGACGGGCCCAGGGAAGCTGAGCGCTCAAATGCGTATGCTGCTGGATTACGGTCTCAACCAGGGCTACGAGGGGTTCATTTTTATCGACGGCAATGGCAAAGATGGGGTAGACGCCATTCCCGCCTTCTTTCAGGCGCTGGACGATGGCTTCGACTACGTGCAGGGGTCACGCTACATGCCCGGTGGCGAAGAGCAGAACACTCCCCTGGATCGCCGTTTGGGGTCCATGTTGCTGCACGCTCCGCTCATCAGTCTGGCTTCCGGGTTTCATTACACTGACACGACGAACGGCTTTCGGGCCATCAGCCGGCGCGCCGCTCTGCATCCCGGGTTGCTGCCGTTCCGCGACATCTTCGACACGTACAATCTCCACTACTATTTGTCCGTGCGAATTCCCCGGCTGGGGCTTCGGGTAAAGGAACTGCCGGTGCGTCGTGCATATCCCGCAAAGGGGCCAACACCGAGCAAGATCGGCGGTGTTCAGGGGAAGGTCGAGATTCTGAAACTGCTGTTCCGTGCGGTGCTGGGCCGTTACAATCCCCAATGACCACGGCGGATGCGGTTGTCATCGGAGGTGGCTTCTACGGCTGCGCCATTGCGTTGCACCTGAAGCGAAAGCTGCGTTCAGTAATCTTGCTGGAGGCCGAGCCGGAGCTCCTTTCCCGCGCCTCTTACGCCAACCAGGCTCGGATTCACAACGGTTATCACTATCCCCGCAGCCTCCACACCGCTTACCGCAGTCGGGCGAATTTTCAGACCTTCGTTCGGGATTATGCGGATTGCGTGGTCCGCGATTTCACCAAACTCTACTGTGTCGCCCGGCAGAACAGCAAGGTGACGGCGCGGCAGTTCGAGAGGTTTTGCGATCTCATCGGTGCTCCGTGGCGTCCGGCCCGCGACGAGCATCGGTCGCTTTTGAATCCCCGTCTGATTGAGGCCGTCTACGAAACGCAGGAGTACGCCTTCAACAGCACGATTCTGCGGGAACTGATGCGTCATCGACTCGAAACTGCCGGCGTGGAAGTTCGTTTCGGGACCCGCGTGGAGCGGATTGACGTTAACACTCCTCATCTGACGCTGGCCGATGGCTCGGAAATCGAGGCGGGCTATGTCTTCAACTGCAGCTATGCGGGCCTGAAGAGCATCGAGGGGATGGATGCGCACTGTCGCACCCCGATGAAATTCGAACTCGCCGAAATGGCACTGCTGGACGTCCCGCCGGAACTGCGGAGCCTGGGTATCACGGTGATGTGCGGGCCGTTCTTTTCCACCATGCCCTTCCCGCCCCGGGGGCTGCACACTCTTTCCCACGTTCGATACACCCCGCATCATGAGTTTCCGGATGATGGCACGCGCGCGCCCGAATCCAGTGGCGTCTCTCGCGCCGCGCACATGCTCCACGACGCCAGCCGTTACCTGCCAGCGCTGGCCCGTGCCGAGCTCAAGGATTCCCTCTTCGGCGTGAAGGCGCTCCTTCTGCGGAACGAAATCGACGACGGACGCCCCATCCTGATGGAACGCAGCGAAACAGCCAAAACCGTATATTCAATTATGGGCGGGAAGATCGACAACATATGCGATGTCCTGCAGCGCCTGGAAGAGGAGGGTCTGTGAGCCAGCGTCTGATAGTGTCCGATACCTTTCTTTCCGTGGTGGCCCCGGTCCGCGATGCCTCACCCTGGATCGCCACTGCCATCGGAGAAATGGACGCGCTCCTGCAGGGTGCATTCCGAAACTATGAAATTGTGCTGGTCGATGACGCCTCGCAGGACGACACGGTAGAAATCATCCTGCGTCTGCAGAAGTCGGTCCCGAATCTGCAACTGTATTGTCTGAACCGCCGCCGGGGACTTCAAGTGGCTCTGGTGGCCGGTCTCGACAACAGCATCGGCGATTTTGTCATCACACTGAATCTCGAAACAGATTCTCCCTCCCTGATTCCCTGCCTCTGGGAGTATGCTGCTGCAGGCAACGAAAGTGCCTGCGGGGTCCGCCAGGGCGGCCGGACAGGGCTGCTGGGTAAGATGTTCTACCGCCTGTTCTTCGCCTCTACCGGCCACCGGATTCCACCCGGCATCACTGACCTGCGCCTGTTCAGCCGCCGCGTTGTCAACTACATCGGGCAGAACAATGACCGCCACATGTTGTTGAAAGTTTTGCCGTTCTTCGTACTTCGCAAGGTGCCGACGCTGGAGTACGCGGCGCAGTCCCGCCCGGGCGGTTTCGGCGACAGTGGTGCTCGCACCAGCGCACTGGGGGCGGTCGCCATCCTGTTGGCCACTTCCGTCCGGCCTCTGCGCTTTCTCACCCTGATGGCGATGGTGGCCAGTTCCCTGAGCCTCGCCTACGCCGTGTACGTGGTAGTGGTGGCTGTCTTCAAAGCGCACGTGGTGGAAGGCTGGGTGTCGCTGGCCCTGCCGATGGCCGCCATGTTTTTCTTTCTGTCCATGATCCTGGGTGTGCTCTCGGAGTACATCTACCTGCTGGCGCAGCAGAGCGGGAATCGGCCAGTCTACTCGATTATCAGTGAATCCACCAGTTCCGTCCTGAACGTGCAGCGCAAGCTGAACGTGGTGGACGGCAGCGGGGAGTTCGCTGACCGTCGAGCGGACTTGTAAACTTTTATGCCAGCCTTACGGCGATTGTCTTACAATTCAGCCAATGGCGTGGTTTATTGGGGCGGGGTTGATCCTCGGTGTGATTGTAGTGGTGCTGCTATTCCTGGCGCTTCAGGAAGGGCGTCGACCGGAACCGTAATAGCTACGGGGCGTCGGCCTTAATCGCCACGTAGTCGATTGTCTGGCCCGATTTCAAAATCACCTGATGCGCGGTGCGTGGCGGCACGTGCATGATAGTACCTTCCTTCAATTCGTGCGCCTCTCCTCCTTCGATGGCCTCTCCGCGAATCTCTCCCGGCGCCGTCGTTTTACCTCCCACAACTTTGCCGCCGATGAGAATCGTGCCGGTTCCGCTGCGGACCACGATCACGTCCGCCTGCTTTTCGTGGAATTCCGATTGCCCACTCTTCTCGCGGTGAATCACCACCAGTTGATGGGTGCCCCAGTTGGCCACGGTTTCATTGCCGAGACCGTCTTTCATGGTTCCCTTCAGTTGGGTGGCTTTCGCGTTCAGGTCGCCTGCAGTCCATTCATTGAAACCGGAAGGAGCGGTGGCGTATAGTGCCAGGGCTGGAACGGCGATAAGTAGTTTTTTCAGCATGAGTCTATCTGGTCCTTTTAGGCGCTCGCGTAAAGATGCTCAGGTCGATGGCATCGCCCATTAGCTTATAACCAGCGTCACCTGGGTGCAGCATGTCAGGTGAATCGGCTTCGGGGCGGAAACGCAGCGGATCTTTCGCGTCGCGGGTGGCTGCGTCGAAGTCGATTACAGCGTCGAACGCGCCGCCGGTCCGAATCCACTGATTGACGGCGCTGCGGACGCTCTCGCCGTATTCGTTGAACGGGGTGGCGCCGCCATACGGAGTCATGGTGCACCCAATCACCTGGATACCCCGCGCGTGCGCCGTATTGATGATCTGGCGGTAGGCGGCGATCAGCGTTTCGGCCTTGATCTGTGGCACGTTGGGCAGACCTCGCGAGCCGCCCGTGATGTCGTTGATGCCCTCCATCACCGTGATCCACTTCACGCCAGGGTGGCTCAGGACATCGTGTTCCAGCCTGGCGAGAGCGCTTTGGTTGTCCCCCAGCACGCGATTGCCGGAAATACCTGCATTCACCACCCCGATGTTGGCGGTGGCCTTGTTCTTCTGGAGACGAGCCGCCAGCACAGCGGGCCACATGCTGTTGGTTTCATTGGAGGACTGGTCGCCATCGGTGATGGAATCGCCGAACGTTACTACCGTGCCTGCTGACGCCGGGGCCATCACATCGATGCCCGCCAGCCAGTAATAGGATTCGCGCGTTTCGCTGCCGGTGATCTCCGGAGCAGAGGTTTGGTCTCCTTCTTTGGAGAGCCAGGTGGTGTGCAGGGCGAAGAGATGATTGGCGGGCGCACCGATATCACCCGGTAAATACAGGCTGACGGCGACATCTGCCAGAGCGGGAACCTTCAGGTTGACGGGGTCGCTGACCAGCGTCGCTCCGCCGTACAAAGTGGCGGTCGCGTTACCGCTAAACGTCACCGCACGGTCCGTTGCGGGGTCAATGGCGGAGCCTTTGGTCCGCAGCGCGAGGTGGGCGCCACCGATGGAGACGGTGGGGGCACCGAGCGCATTTTGCAGGCGAATCCGAACGGTTGAACCGCCGACGCTGGTGTGTGCCACCATGCGGACGGTCTGGTTGTGGAGGGTCTGCAGCGCGGGAGGAATGGGGAAGCGCCGGGCGGGACCACGTCCGGCTGCCGGATTCGGGGCCGGCGCAGGTGCAGGGGCGGGAGCGGGCGTCGCCACCGGGCCGCGTCCGGCAGGCGCGGCGCGATACAACTGTTGCGAGGTCCCCCAGGTCGCGATCCAGTGGTCACCGGAAGTCTGGGCTGCGGCGCACAGGGCCGTCAACATCAATACGGAGAGAGTTTTCATTTGGTAGCTTCCAGCGCCTCCAGCGCCTGGCGCATCCGCTCGCTTTCGGCGTTAAACTCACAGCCGAAAAGGGCGATCAGCGCCAGTATGTACATCCACGAAAGCAGCGCGATACTCGTGCCGACGCTGCCGTAGAGCAAGTTGTAGTTTGAGATATTGCGGACGTACCAGCCGAACCCGAGGGTCGCCAGCAACCACAGAATCGTGGCGAGGAACGCCCCCGGCCAGACGGCTTTCCAGCGTTGTTTTCGGTATGGGCCGTAGTAGTAGAGCATCGCCATCAGGCTGCAGGTTGCCCCGAACGCGATCCCGTAGCGGCTCACTTGCCAGACCAGCCGGAGCCAGCCTTCCAGCGGATGGAGTAATGGGTCTACGCGCATTAACTTCAGGACGCCACTCTCCACGGCACCGCCGAACAGAATCAGCGACGATGCGCCCAGCAACGGGATTCCGGCGAATATCACCAGCATCAGCCCCATGCCGATATGCCCGCCCATCGACCGGTTCCGGGGCACGCGATAGGAGGAATTGAAGCCGTCGATCAGGCTCTTCACTACGCTCGATGCCGCCCAAAGCGAGAACAGGAATGCCACCACAATGAGGGCAGTCGGCTTCTTGCCCTGGACGCGAAACTGTTCCAGCACAACGGTTTCCGTTCCTGGCGGCAGTACTCTTGACAGAAATCGCGCCAGGTTGTTCTGTACGGACCGGGCACCCGTCTGCACGAAAATTACAGCAACTGACGTCAGGATAGGAAAAAAAGACAGGAGTGCCGAATAAGCCGCACCTTTGGCGATACCGAAGAGACCGTCGTCAATGGAGGCAAATAAGGTACGGCGCAACAGGAACGGAAGATTCCGGAGACTATGACGCACGCATCATCATGTTGACACAATCGCGCCCACACTGGCCACCGCACGGGCCATCTCACCGGGAAGTCGCAGCCGGAAGTGGGCGCCACGGCCGGCTACCTCCTCTACCCAGATATCGCCACCATGATCCAGAATCGTCTGCCGGGAAAGTGCCAGTCCCAGCCCCAGACCGTTCTTACCCGACGTAACAAAAGGCTGGAACAGCCGTTGCTTCACGGCCAGTGGGATACCAGGGCCGTCGTCATCCACCTGAATGACCACTCCCTCCGGATGAACTGTGGCGCTGATGTCGATCACGCCACCTTCATGCATCGCTTCAATCGCGTTGCCGATGAGGTTGGCGAAGACTCGCTCCATGCGGCCCGGTTCGGCGGCAACCTCTATCGCCGGGTCGATATTCACCCGAATCTCGACGCCCTGGTTGTCTGCGTTCGAAATCTGGGCATCTACCGCGGCACCCACCAGTTCGCTCAGCCGGCACGCTTCCGCTGCCTGGATACGGCCACGCGAAACATCTACCAACTGTTGCAGCATGTCCTTAATGACCCGCGATGACCGGTAGATGTTGCCCGCGATCCGCCGCATTTGCGTCGGGTTCAGCTCGCCGTCGATCATCATCTCCGCGCCGCCGTAGATGGAGGCCAGAGGATTGCGCAGGTCATGGACGATGGAACTGGACAGCCGCCCGATGGTGGAGATCCGTTCCTGCCGGATCAGTTCCTCGCGAGCATCCTGAATCGAGCGGCACATGGCATTAAACGTTCGGGCCAGGCGTCCGAGTTCGTCATCATTGCCCTCGGTCACACGCGCTTCATACTTCTGTTCGGAGATGCGCGCCGCAGCCTGATCCAGTTCCTGAATGGGTTTCAGGGCTCGCCGGGCGAGGAAGACAGTAATGGCCAGTCCGGCAAGGGTTGCTACCAGCCAGGTTCCGGCCAGCTTGAGGCGGAGTGAATCGATATCGCGCCGAATGTTGTCAAAATTGTGGACAATCAGCAGATCCCCACCCTGCTTTCCGGCCAGATTCCGCAGGGGTGTACCCAGCACGGCGTACTCCCGGTCACCCAGGTCCAGGTGCCGCAGCCCACCGCCCCGCCGGTACTGCATGGCAATCCGCGTGGTGTCCTCGGTAGACAGGGTAGTGGCGATCGGCTTGCTGCCCTGGAGGAAGACGAAATCGCTGCCGCCGGTTCGCGACTTCAGTTCTTTCGCGACGGCGTCTTCCACCGGGAACCCTGTGACGAGTACGTTCAGCAGACCCAGCGTGCTCTCCGCCTGCACGTAAACCGGTGTGACGACGAACTCGTAGAGGCGACCGTCCTGCGTGGCGAAGCCGGTGGATTGTGCCGGGAACTTTGGCAGGGCATCACGCACCACATCGAGATTTCGGGCGAAGTGCTTCCCTCCGGCCCCCGCGATCACGTCCCCTTTGCCATCGGTGACGAAGAACAGTGCGTCGGAAAGAGAGATTCGCTTCCACATTTCGTCCACCGTGTCCTGAATGGTGGCTCGGTCGTTGGTGCGGAAGGCTGCCCGTACGTCGGACATGGTGCTGAGCACGACGCTGATCGACCGCAACATTTCGGTCCGGGCACTCCACAGGGACTCGTAGGCCTTGAAGCTGTTCTCCAGTTCCGCGTCGAGGTTGCGTTCCAGCGCCGCTTCGGCCTGGTCCTGCACGAAATGCCCGGCCACAATCAGCAGCAACAGCAGGGCTGCGGCGGTCGAGAGACTGATCTTCCAGACCAGCGAAAACCGCCGCATTGGGTTAGTTCCTCACGCCGGGGTAGATGATCTGGTCGTCGGACGGTGGTCCGTATTCTTTGCCGTATTTGTCTTTATGCGGTGTGGAGAGATAGCCCGCTTCGGAAACGCCAATGGGCTGCAGTTTTTGCCCGTCCGCCATCACCGCAATCCTTTGGGTTAAAGCCTGAAGCGCCTGATCGGTAGCGCGCTCGTGGAAGACGCTCAGTTCATACGTTCCGGGCGGCACGTCCAGTTCCCAGCTGCCGTCTTTCTTCGTTGTCGCGAAATACGGGGTGTTCAGGACCAGAATGACCGCGCTCATGGTCGGGTGGATATTGCAAAACACGCGCACCACGCCAGGTTTTACGAAACGGATCGCCCGGGTGCCCCCCGGGGGGTAGAGGCCCACGTCGAAGATCTGTCCGTTATAGCTGGAAAAAGCGTTATGGAAAATGGGGTCGAAGTTGGGAAAATCCACAGTCGAGCCCGCGACCACAGGAAGAATATGGGGCAGGAAGGTCTTGTTGCGCTGCGTCATCGTCACGCGTGCTGCCGCTGGCGGCGCAACCCCACCGGCCACAGGCCGAAGCGAAACAACAATACCGGAGTAGTCGCGCCGCTTGACAACCGCGTCGGCGCGCGAATCCTTCACCTGCACCTGCCCGGAGACCGAAGCCCCGAACAGCGCGGCTGCGGCCAGACTAGAACAAGTAAGCAAGCGCCAGATCATAGTGGTTATTCAGCCGCAATCCGTTATTGATGTAGAGGGTTCTGTTCTGGGAGGCTTCCACAGCCGCCAGGATATTTGGTGCCAGTTTGTAGATCAGGTTGCCGGCGTAGATGACATTCTGGCGGACATTGCCGCTCAGCAGGTCGGCTGCACGATTCAGTTCCTGTCCGCCGTACACGTGGAACGAGAGCTTCGGGGTAGCGAAGTACGTGAACTGGCCCCACATGCCGGTGGTATGGACCGGGATCACCCTGTTGCCGGCCAAAATCGTGAAGCCCTGCCGCAGACTTCCCAGGCCCGCCGCGTTTTGCCCTTTGAAAAACGCCCCGGTGAACTCAAATTCTTTGATCGGCTTCGCGCTCCAGTCCAGCGTGAATAGCTTCGACGGAACCGTTCCGCCCACAATATGGCTGGTAGCAAAATGGAAGCCCGGCGCGAGCTGGAAGCCCCGGTCGTCATTGCCCGTATAGAAGTTCAGACGCCCTTCCCAGCCGGGACGCGCCCGTTCCAGCGTCGCAACAGCCGCGGCGGGGGCATTCGTTGGTGCTACTTCCAGGGTCTGGAAGACGCCCGCTTCGGCCTTGAGGCCGGTGGATTCGGTGAACCGGAAGCGCTGCTGAATCCGAACCTGCGGTTGCCAGTCCCACAGGTTACCGGCTCCAGTCAAGGGGGCAAGACCAACCTGGGCCAGCGTGGAGGGTTCCCGGGGCGCAACAATCGGCTTGTCCTGACCCGCCGTAATCGTGGTGTTTTTCCAGATCAGATCGACGGTGGCCAGCCGGATCCGGAATAAATTGCCGTTGGGCGTCGCGACGCCGCCCCAGAAGTCCATATAAAAGGAGCCTTCCGCTTTGCCGCCACCGGGCAGCTTCGGTCCATGGAAGCGAAGGCCGATGACTGTCTGGCGGAAAGTCCCGCCCGCATTCGCCTGGCCCCGGTTCAGTGCCGCCGTTACCGGATTCTGCAGCGTGCCGCCAAATTTACCGTTGCTGAAGGCATTAAACAGCAACATCCCGGTCAGTTCCACGGGCATACGTTGCGAAGTGTCGAGCTTCGACTGCGCCAGGTCTGCGGTGCGGGTCTCCTGAACGTCCAGTCGCTCAGCCACCGACGGTCCGGTCTCAGGTGCGACTTCCGCAGCCGCCGGTTTTGCCTCGGCCAGTTCCCGCCGCAGCTTCTGGATTTCACTCTGCAATTCCAGATTCTGCTTTTCCAGACGATCCAGCCGTTCCAGGATCGCGGTGACGGAGGGGCTGGCTTCCGGGCCGTTCGAAACTTTTTGTGCAGGGAGTTCGGGGACGAACAACAGACCCACCAGGGCAAGCGGCACCAGGGAACGCATCAACATAGCATTTTCTCCAGTGTACGGCGGACCGCTGCTGGAGAATAGGGTTTCGCGAAGAAGGCGTTGGCGCCGTTGTCCAGTGCGCGCTGGGGAAGCCGTGGATCGCTGTCGCCGCTCACCATCAAAACAGGCAAATCCAGATAGCGCGGATCATGCCGCAACTGACCGATCAGTTCCAGCCCGTCCTGCTTCTGCATGTGGAAATCGGTGACTACCGCGGCGACGTCGTTGTTGTGGTCTGCCATCACCGCCAGCGCCGCCTGCACGCCGCTGACGCTGCGCGCCTCCATGCCGTGCATCGACTCGAGCGCAATTTGCAGCGTCTCTGCGCAAGCCTCGCTGTCCTCAACGATCAGAATAATGCGCGACATGGCCTGACACCCCACCCGACTACGGCAGGAAGCGGTAACCTACCTTGTGAAGAGTAATGAAATACCGGGGCGTATTCGCGTCCGTTTCCAGCTTTTGCCGCAAGCGCACCACGTGGGCATCCACCGTGCGGGTGTTCGGAAACGACTCGTAGCCCCAGACTGAGTTCAGGATCATGTCGCGCGAAAGCGGCCGGTCCGGATTCTGCAGGAAAAAGGTCAGGAGGTTGTACTCGGCGGGAGTGAACTTGATCTCCGCACCCTTCTTCTTCACGATCCGCCGTTCCAGGTCCACTTCCACGTCACCGAACCCCAGAACTTTCTGCGGTTCCGACGGCGACCGTCGCAGCACCGCGCGCACTCGGGCCAGGAATTCCCGGGTCCCGAACGGCTTCACGATATAGTCGTCCGCGCCGATTTCCAACAGCAGCACCTTGTCGATTTCTTCCCCGATGGCGCTTAAAACAATGATTGGCGTCTGTACGCCAGACGTTCGCAGTCGCTTGCAAACCTCCACGCCGCTGAAGTCCGGCAATCGCAGATCAGTTACGATCAGCGCCGGTTTGGCCATCACAGCCTGGTCAAGGCCGCTCTTGCCATCCGCCGCGAGGATCGCACGGAAGCCTTCCGTCTCCAGCAGGACACCGATCGTGTCGCGGAGGCTTTCGTCATCATCGATTACAAGAATAGTTTGCACTGGCATGGCGATTTTAGCGCGTGTTGGAAGGGAAGATGTGGCAGATCAGACATTGTCTGACCCCTTTTTACAACAGTTTTACACCTCTGGTACGGCGGAGGTGCAGAATCGTCGCAACGGACCTCCCCGAACAGGCGTAGCATAGTAGTGATCTTTTGAACATGACGACCGCAGTCCGATCTCTGGCCACTCTTCTGGCGCTTTCGCTGGTGCCCTGCCTCACCGCGCAATACGGGGGGCAATATCCTGGTGGACAGTATCCGCAGGGCGGCCAGTACCCGCAGGGCGGCCAATATCCCCAGGGTGGCCAGTACCCTCCCGGCCAGTACCCGCAAGGGGGGCAGTATCCTCCGGGCACCGTCTCCGGACCCATGGGGATTCCCATGAGCATCCCCGGCATCCACATGCCGAAGCGCAAGGGCAAGGACGGCAACAGCAGCGTGACGAAGGTGCCGGTCCAGTCCGTGGATGGCACGCTGCGCCGCATCAGCGAAAAAGAACTCCTGCTGCAGACGTCCCCGGCGAAGGTTCTCCGCTTTCGCCTCATCGCCAAAACTGAGTTTCGAGGCAAAGATGGAAAGCCCGTCCGCGATTCCCTGCTCAAACCAGGCGACCGCCTCACGATCGACACCAGCCCTGACGATCCCGAAACCGCCATCCACGCGACCCTGATCCGCGCCGGTAGTCCGGCCGAGCGTGAAGCGGCAGGCGTCCCGGTTGATCCCGCGAAGATTGCGACCCCGCAGGGGTCGGATATGGGCAAGACGCATTCGGCCACCGAAGCCGCCGCCTACGAGCCAGCCGACGACGACAAGGCAGAAGAACCGGATACCGATCGCCCCGCCCTGCACCGCCAGCCTGTTTCCGCCATCACCCGCGAAGCCGAACCTGAAGCAAAAGCAGTCTCGAAGGAAACCGCGCCGAAAGAATCTGAGCCGGCCCCCCGTCCCCGTGCGGCGAATTCAGGCGAGGATACCGTCATCTCCGATGCCCGTGACGCGGCCGCCGAGTACACCGCCGGCCTCCCCAACTTCGTGGCCCAGCAGATCACCGCCCGTTTCCAGGGCACCCGCTTTGCCAATGGCTGGCGCCAGATTGATACCGTCACCGCCGAAGTCTCGTCGGTGGATGGCAAGGAAGACTACCGCAATATTAAGGTCAACGGCGTGCCGACCGAACACCCGGAAAACTCGGGATCCTGGTCAACCGGTGAGTTTCAGATCACGCTGGAAGACATCATGTCGTCTGCCACCGCGGCCGTCTTCAAGGCTTATGGCGAAGATCGCGTCGCCGGACGCCCTGCGCTGGTCTACACCTATACCGTGGCCCAGAAGAACTCGCACTGGGTTCTGCGCGCACCCAGTGGCCGCGATTATAAACCGGCCTACAAAGGTATGGTTTGGATCGATCGTGACACCCACAAGACCCTGCGGATCGAACAGGAAGCCACCGACCTGCCACGCGGCTTTGCCTACGATAAGACGGAATCCACCCTGGAATACGGTTACGCTGATATCGAAGGCAAACGCTATCTCCTGCCCCGCCAGAGCATCAATATGGCCTGCATGAGCGGTGGGTCATCCTGTATGCGCAACGTGGTCGACTTTAAGAACTTCCGCAAGTTCTCGGCCGATTCAGCGATTACGTTCTAATTTCCGACGTATCGCGAGTACACACTGCGGGCCACGCCGATATCGGTCGTGCCCTTGATGATCGCCCGGCCGTCGGCAAAGAACGTTACTTCAAATTCGCCATCGAGGAGTCGCAGCGCGAATTCATTGGCGCGAATCTCGCCCAGGCCCCCCAGCCTCGCTGCCAACGCCGGCAGGTCCAGAGGCCGCCGCCGCTCGTGAATCTGCACCGCATTCCGGCCACACAGGCTCACCGGCGCTCGATACGCTCCGTCCAGCCAGGGAAACTCCCGCTTTGCGCAGGTCGGGCACTCCTCGTCGCGATTCGGCATGTCGGACTCCCGAATCGGACCGTTCCAAAGATCCGCCCGCAGGATTTTGCGCCGCACGCTTTCGCGCTTGCCGCCGAGGATCTTGAGCGCCTCCATCGCCTGCACGGCGCCGATCAGGCTGGTGATCGGCCCCAGAACTCCGGCGGTTTCGCAGGTGGGTTGTGCCCCGGCAGGCGGTTCCGGGTAGACGCACCGGAAGCAGGCGGTTTCGCCCGGCAGCACCGGCATCGCGATCCCGTAACTCCCCACCGCCGCCCCATAAATCCATGGCACGCCTTCGCGTACTGCGTAATCATTAATCAAATATCGAGTTTCGAAGTTGTCGGTCGCATCCAGGATGACATCCGCACCTTCCAGAAGATCTTCCGCATCCCGCGGGTTCAGGTCGGAGATGGCCGCTTCAATCTCGATCCCGGAGTTCGCCTCCAGCAGGTGCCGTCGCGCCGCCTCGGCCTTGGGTAACGCCGCCGCCGCATCGGCTTCGGTGTAGAGCACCTGGCGCTGCAGATTGCTCTCCTCCACGTAGTCGCGGTCAATCAGCCGCAGTCTGCCGACGCCCGCCCGTGCCAGCAAGGCCGCCTGAGCTGTCCCAAGTGCGCCACAGCCTACAATCACGGCGGTTGCGGCGGAGATCGCCTTCTGGCCATCCTCCCCGAACGGGAGAAACCGGGTCTGCCGCGAATAGCGGTCCGGACTCATCACCACGCCATCCCCAGGAACGGTACGTCGCCTTCCAGAAAATCGTACCCGGGAAGCTTTGCCCGCTCTTCCCACACCATGTGATTAAAGATGCGGTTCTCCAGCTCGCCCGACCATTCCGTAATTGTCAGAAAAATCAGCAGAATCGGCTTCTTCTCCGGGTACGAAAACTCGTATCGGGTCAGTTCGCGAGCCGGACCGGCCAGAATCCCGAGTTCCTCATTCAACTCACGTTGCAACGCGGCACCGGGCTCTTCCCCGGCCTCCACCTTGCCGCCTGGAAACTCCCATTTCAGAGGATGCGCCTGATCCACCTTCCTCTGGCAAATCAGAATCCGCCCCTCACGCACCAGAATGCCCGCCACCACGGTTGTCATGTACTCTGATTCTTACAAACGTGACTCCCGAACTGATTGAGCACTTCAGTAATCCACGCAACGTGGGCGATCTTCCCGCCCCCGCCGCCACAGTTGAAGTTTCGAACCCAATCTGCGGCGATATCCT